>JBJTZN010000196.1:0-14048 GCA_046087245.1 Rubrivivax sp. | reverse complement strand
CTCGGCCAACACCGTGGCGGCGCAGGGACTGTTCCAGTCGGGCTGGTTCGTCGTCGGCCTGCTGACGCAGACGCTGATCGTGCACATGATCCGCACCCCCAGGCTGCCCTGGCTGCAGAGCCGGGCCTCGGGCGTGCTGACCGGGCTGACCGCAGCCGTCATGCTGCTGGGCCTGTGGCTGCCGGCCGGGCCTCTGGCCCACTACTTCAAGCTGCAGCCGCTGCCCGCCGCCTTCTACGGGTGCCTGGCGGGTCTGCTGCTGGGCTATGCGCTGCTGACCACGGCCATGAAGCGCTTCTACATCGCGCGCTTCGGCTGGCAGTGAATGCTGGCCGCAGTGCAGCGAAGGTCGAGGTCAGCCCACGGCGACGCGAGCTGCAGCCGAACACCAGGCAACGTGCAGCTTGGACAGACCTCAGACGGCGGGATGCCCCACCGTCTGCGCCAGCAGCAGTTCATGGTCGGCCGACAGGCCCATCGCCTCCGACAGGCTCGCCTGGTCGAACCAGGCGCGCACCACGGTGGCCAGCCCGGCCGACGCGCTGAACAGGTAGACGTTCTGCGCCATCGCCCCGGCGCAGGTGAAGGCGTAGGCCCGGCGGCGTGCGGCGGGCACGAGCTTCATGCGCGTGTGGTCGGCCACGAAGATCAGGTCCAGCGCCGCCTGGTCGACAAAGTCCTGGTAACCGGTGACGCGCCGCACGTCACTGGCCACCTCCAGCCGCAGCGCATGCTGCGTGGGGTCGTACAAGTGCAGGCCGTTGGGCAGTGCCACATGCAGATCCACCTCCTGCGCGTGCAGCGCGCTGGGCGCCGTGCGGCCGCCTTCGGCCGCACGGTTGACGCCCGCCGCAGCCCACAGCAGATCCGACAAGAGTTGCTCGCTCAGCGGCTGGGTGGAGAACTTGCGCTGGGACTGCCGGTGCTGCAAGGCCTCCATCAAGGGCATGCCGCCCATCCGACTGGGCGGGGGCAAGGGCGTCAGCGCAGCCGCGGGCCCGGTCAGGGGCAAGGGCTTGTTCTGGCCGATCAGGCCGAGGGCGAGCTTGGTCAGGGTGTTCATGGGCGGCACCATCGGAAATGCAACGGCCCACCCTAGCCCGCACAGGCCGGCGCTGCTTGAGCAGGCGCAGCCCGGATCGCCAGCGCTTCAAGGCCCGCGGCGCGTGACTGGCGAGAGCTTCTTCCAGGGCAGGTCCGCGGGCACGGCAGCCATCGGCCCGGCAGCCTTGGCCACCAGCACGTGGCTGGCATAGGGCTGGAAGTCGGCGCGGAAGTGCACCGAGCTCTTGACCACGATGACGCGCATCTGCTCGGGGTGGATACCCACCATGCGCAGCAGTTCACGGTCCAGCAGTTGCTTCTTGCCGCTGACCACGGCCACGCGCACGCCGTCGATCTCCAGGCAGGCGCTCGCGCCCAGGCGCGCGGTCAGGCCGCGCATCATGGGGCCCTTGAGCGTGCACACGCCGTCGCTCACGGCCAGCACCTTGAAGCGGCCGCGCACCGGGGCGTCGCTGTGCTGGCCCGTGAAGGTGGGCACGGCCTTGCCGAGCGCCAGGTCCAGCTCGGCGCCCACGCCGGCTTCCAGCGCGGCGCGCCCGGCCTCGGGGTCGAACAGCAGCCCCAGCGCCACCTGGCCAGGAAAACGTTTGCCAGCGCCTTGCGCCAGGAGCGCGTGCAGCATGCCGGTGGTGTTGCTGTCGCCGCCCGCGCCGGGGTTGTCCTGCGTGTCGGCCACCACCACCGGCTGCGCGGCGGTTGCTGCCAGCGCCAGGGCGCGCTGGGCGGCGTCATGCGCTGAGAGCACCTCCCCCTGCCACTGTGTGGGCTCAGCCACGGCGGCGTACAGCGCCTCCACCGCCGCCTGCGCGCGCTCGCCATGGCCCCACACGGTCGGACCGCATTCGTCGAAGTCCGAGGCAGGAAACCCGGGACAGAAGCTCAGCACCGTGCCGTGCTCGCGGTCCAGCGCCACCAGTCGCTCATACAGCGACTTGGCCGGTTCCATGAAGGTGCACTGGGAGTTCAGCGCGATGAGGTAGGGCAGGCGCCGCATGTGCATCGGCTCCTTGTGCCCGGCACGCAGGCGGCGGGCCATCAGCTCGGCGGCCAGCGCCCCGGTGTCGGCCATGTCCACGTGCGGGTAGGTGCGGTAGGACACCAGCGCATCGGCCAGCGCCCACATGCGCTGCGTGACGTTGGCGTGCAGGTCCAGGCTCGCCAAGATGGGCAGGCTGGGGCCCACCAGACCGCGCAGGCGCTGCAGCAGCTCGCCCTCGGCATCGTCGGCATGCTCGGCCACCGCGGCGCCGTGCAGGTCCAGGTAGATGCCGTCCAGCCCGCCGTGGGCCAGGGCGGCGCGCACATCCTCCAGCATCGCCCCGGCAATGCGCTCGAAAGCGTCGCGCGTCACGTAGGACGAGGGGATGGCCCCCGCCCAGCAGGAGGGCACCAGCGTCCATCCATGGCGCTTGGCCGCATCGATGAAGCCGCCCACGGGAATGTTGATGCCCGTCATCTGCGCCTGCATGGCCGCACCACGCACGAAGGCGGGAAAGGAGTCGCCCCGGGTGAAGGCGGCCCAATCGGCCAGGCTGGGGGCGAAGGTATTGGTCTCGTGCTGAAACCCGGCGATGAGGATACGCATCCACTCATCATCGCACTGCGCCGAGGATGTCCTGATGCACCACACCCCAGGACTTCTTCCCCGAGTGCGCCCTCTGCTGCGCCAAGCCGCCCGCCGAACAAGGTCCGTGGCCGCCGTCACGGCCCTGGCGAGCAGTCTGCTGGCCGCCTGCGGCGGCGGCACGGAATCGACTCCGCTGGGCCATGCCGGGACTCTTCGCGTCGCCCTCACGGACGCGCCCGCTTGCGGCTACGAGGCGGTGTTCGTCACCGTGCGCGAGGTGCGCGCGCACAAGAGCCTCACGGCAACCGAGAGCGATGCCGGCTGGGCCACGATCACCCTGCCCAGCCCGCGGCGGATCGACCTGCTGACCCTGACCAACGGCGCCCTGGACGAACTCGGCCAGGCCCCGCTGGAGGCCGGGCGCTACACGCAGATGCGCCTGCTGCTGGCGGACAACACGGCGGCCACGCCGCTGGCCAACGCCGTCAGGCCCTCGGGCAAGACAGAAGTGGCGCTGGAGACCCCCAGCGCGTTCCAGAGCGGCCTGAAGATGAATGTCGGCATCGACGTGTCGGCCAACCAGATCGCCGATGTGGTGATCGACTTCGATGCCTGCCGCTCGGTGGTGACGGCCGGTCGCTCGGGCCGCTATCTGCTCAAGCCGGTACTGAGCGTGACGCCTCGGTACCTGTCGGGCGTGCGGGGCAGCCTGGAGGCGGCTGCCGTCCGTGGCGCGGCCGTGACCCTGCAGACCGCTGGTGACGTGGTCAAAGCCACGGCACCGGACCCGGCCACGGGTGCCTTCCGACTGGCGCCTGTAGCGCCCGGCACCTACGATCTGGTGGTGACTTCTCCCGGCCGGGCCACGGCGGTGGTCACCGGGGTCACGGTCCTGGGCAACACGCTCACCGAGGTCTCCAACGCGGCGCTCGCGCCACCGGTCTCCGCATCTGGCGTGGCCCGCGGCAAGGTGACCGTGCTGCCCGCGCCCGCCGCACTGGACGCCGTGATGCGTGTGGGGCAGGCGCTGCTGCCCAGCGGGCCGACGGTGGAGGTCGCGAGTGCCGCCGCCGACGCAACGACGGGCGAGTACAGCTTCACGCTGCCCACCGGGGCACCGGTGCGCGCCGCCTTCAGCGCCAGCGGGGCCGCACTGACCTTTGCGCCCGCCGCCTCGTCGGCCGGTGCTTACCAGGTCCGGGCGATTGCCGCAGGCGTGACCAAGGGCCCGACTGCCGTGACCGTCACCGAAGCCACGCCAGCGATCGCCGCCTTCATGTTCCCCTGAGCGTCCTGCTGGGTACGGGCCTTTCGCTCGGCCCCACCCTGGGGCACAGCTTCAGCCGCCAAAGGCGAAGTCCCGCCCCGGCGCGGCACTGAACAGCGCGCGGGTGTACTCATGCTGCGGCGCGCCGAACACCTGGTGCGCAGGGCCGAGTTCCACCACCTCGCCCTTCGACATCACGGCCAGGGTGTCGCACACCTGGGAGGCCACGCGCAGGTCGTGCGTGATGAAGAGCATGGCCAGCTGCAGGCGCTCGCGGATCTCCTCGAAGAGCTTGAGCACCTGGGCCTGCACCGAGACATCGAGCGCTGACACGGCCTCGTCGGCGATCAGCAGTTCCGGCTCCATCATCAGCGCGCGCGCAATGCACAGGCGCTGGCGCTGGCCGCCGGAGAACTGGTGCGGGTAGCGCGTCAGGGCACTGGTGTCCATGCGCACCAGATCGAGGAGGCTGCGCGCGCGCTCTATGGCTGCAGTCTCGGACAGCCCGTAGTTCACCGGCCCCTCGATCAGGGCCTTGGCAATGGTCATGCGTGGATTGAGCGAACGGTACGGGTCCTGGAAGACGATCTGCACGCGCCGACGCAACGGCCGCAGGGCGGACGCCGACAAGGTGGCGATCTCGGCCGCCTGCTCGCCCGGCACCGCACCGCCCAGCACCACCGAGCCGGCGCTGGGGTCGATCAGGCGGGCGATGCAGCGCGCCACCGTGCTCTTGCCCGAGCCGGACTCGCCCACGATGCCCAGGGTCTGGCCACGGCGGATGTCGAAACTCACGCCTTTGGCAGCGTGAACCTGGCGGCGCTTACCGAACCAGCTGCGGTCGTCATAGGTCTTGTCCAGGCCGCGAACCTTCAGCACCACAGGTGCTGCGTCATCCACCGGCCGCTCATCCACGCGCAGCTTGGGCACCGACGACATCAGCATGCGGGTGTAGGCGTGCTCCGGGCGACGCAGCACCTGGTCGCGCGGGCCCATCTCCACCAGATCCCCCAGGCGCAGCACGGCCACGCGATGCGCGATCTCGGCCACCACGCCGAAGTCGTGCGTGATGAACAGCACGCCCGTGCCATGGCGCTTCTGCAGGTCCAGCACCAGCTTCAGGATCTGCGCCTGCGTGGTGACGTCCAGGGCCGTGGTGGGCTCGTCGGCGATCAGCAGCACCGGGTCCAGCACCAGGGCCATGGCGATCATGATGCGCTGGCGCTGCCCGCCCGAGAGCTGGTGCGGATAGCTGGCGATGATGCGCTCCGGGTCGGGCAGCAGCACCTCGCGCACGATCTCCAGCACCTTGGAGCGGCGCTGCTCGGCGCTCATCGGCGTGTGTTGGCGCAGCACCTCGTCGATCTGGTCGCCGCAGGTCATGACAGGGTTCAGCGCGGTCATGGGTTCCTGGAAGATCATGGACATGCGCGTGGCGCGCAACTCGCGCAGGCGCGCCAGCGGCGCATGCGTGATGTCCTCGCCCTGCAGCAGGACCTGGCCCGAGGTGACGGGCAGGGTCCTGGGCAGCAAGCCCATCACGCCTTGGGCGATGACCGACTTGCCCGAGCCCGACTCGCCCACCAGGCACAGGATCTCGCCGCGTCCCACAGCGAAGCTGACCTTGCGGACAGCGCTGCTGCGGTCGCCCCCGGGGGGCAGCGCGATGCTCAGGTCGCGGACCTCGAGGATCGGAGCGGTGCTGGCCGTGGTGTCCATCGCTGCATCACCCGCGCTTGGCCATCTTCGGGTCCAGCGTGTCACGCAGGCCGTCGCCCAGGATGTTCACCGCCAGCACCGTGAGCGCGAGGAAGACGCCCGGGAAGAAGATGTTGTGCGGGTACTGGTTGAACTGCGCGCGGCCCTCGGCCATGACATTGCCCCAGGTGGGAATGTCGGGCGGCAGCCCCACGCCCAGGAAGGACAGGATGGCCTCGGTCAGGATGCCCGAGGCACAGATGAAGGTGCCCTGCACCACCAACGGCGCCACGGTGTTGGGCAGGATGTGGCGCCCCATGATCTTCCAGGTGGGCGTGCCCAGCGAGATGGCCGCCTCGACGTAGGGCTCCTCGCGGATGCTCAGGACGAGCGAGCGCACCAGACGCGTGACACGGGGAATCTCGGGGATGGCGATGGCCACCACCACCGTCAGCAGGCTGCCGCGCCACATGGCCACCAATGCAATGGCGATCAGGATGGCGGGGATGGCCATCAGGCCGTCCATGATGCGCATCAGGAAGCCATCCAGCCAGCGCACGAAGCCCGACACCAGGCCCAGCACGATGCCCAGCGCCAGTGCCAGCGCGGCCGTGCACACGCCGACGATCAGCGAGACCTGCGTGCCGTAGATCACCCGGCTGTGGATGTCGCGGCCGAAGCTGTCCGACCCCAGCAGGAAGCGGTGCTTCAGGGTCTCGCCCTCCAGCGTGGTGATCTCCCCCACCTGGCCGGGCAGCAGGTCGCGGCTGGCGGGATCGAACAGCGTCGGGTCCACGGTGCCCAGCCACGGAGCCAGCAGCGCGATCAACACCAGCAACGAGATCACGCCCCCGCCCAGGCGCACCGACAGGTTGGCCCGGACACGCTGCCAGGCCGTGCGCTGGGTGACGATCGATGCCGACTCGACCGACAGCGACTCGAAGTCAGTACCGGATGCGGGGGTCGAAGAAGACATAGGACAGGTCGACCAGCAGGTTGACGAGCACGTAGACGAAGGAAAACAGCAGGATCACGCCTTGCACGGTGGGGAAGTCGCGCGCCAGCACGGCGTCCACCGTCAGCCGGCCCAGGCCCGGGATGGCGTAGACCGACTCGGTGACCACCACCCCGCCAATGAGCAAGGCAATGCCGATGCCGATGACGGTGGCGATCGGCACGGCCGCGTTCGCCAGCGCATGGCGCTTGAGCACCAGCACCTCGGGCAGGCCCTTGGCGCGGGCGGTGCGGATGTAGTCCTCGCCCAGGGTCTCCAGCACGGAAGCCCGCGTGACACGGGCGATCAGCGCGATGTAGATCAGCGACAGGGTGAACGCCGGCAGCAGCAGGTGGTACAGCCAGGGGCCGAAGCCCCCCGACATGCGCTTGTAGCCCTGCACCGGGAACCAGCCCAGCTTCAGCGAGAACAACCAGATCAGCAGATAGGCCGACACGAACACGGGCACCGAGAACCCCGCCACCGAGAAGGCCATCACCCCGCGGTCGAGCCAGCTGCCAAAACGCCAGGCCGCCAACACCCCCAGCGGCACGGCCACCGCCACCGCCAGCGTGATGGTGATCAGGGCCAGCGACAAGGTGGGCTCGATGCGCTGCGCGATGAGCTCGGTCACCGGCATCTTGTAGTAATACGACTGCCCCAGGTCGCCCTGGAGCAGGTGCCCGAACCAGATCAGGAACTGCTCCGGGATGGACCGGTCCAGCCCCAGGTTGGCCCGGATCATCGCGATCTGCTCGGTGGTGGCCTGGTCCCCGGCCAGCACCGCCGCCGGATCCCCGGGCGTCAGGCGCAGGATCAGGAAGACAAGCACCGCCACCACGCCCAGAACCGGGAGCGTGGACAGCAAGCGCCGAGCCAGAAAGGCGTACATCAGGCCATGCAGCCAGGCGCGCCGCCGGGTAGCAGGACGCCGGCAGCGCTCAGTTCTTCTTCAGGTTCCAGTAGATGTTGCCGTTGGTGACGAAGAAGCCGCTGACGTTCTTGGTGGCCGCCATCGGCTGGTCGTACTCGCCCAGGTTGACGTGGGTGCCGATCTCGAACATGCGCGCGTGCATCTGATCGGCCAGCTTCTTCTTGGTGGCGTCATCGGTGGCGCGCATGAACCGGTTGCGCAACTCCACAAGCTTGTCGTCGCTGGCCCAGCCGAACCACACGCTCTTCTCGCCGCGCGTGTCGGTGGTGGGGTTGGCGATGGGGCTCCACACGTCAAAGGCCTGCCAGGCCGTGAGGAACATGTGCCAGCCGCCCTTGTCCGGGGCGTCCTTCTTGGCGCGCCGCCCCACCAGGGTCTGCCAGTCCATGGCCTGCAGATCCACCTTGAAACCGGCCTGGCGCAGCAGTTGGGCCGCCACGTCCGGCAACTTCTGGATGCTGGCCAGATCGGTGGGCTTCATCACCACGATGGGCGTGCCGTCATAGCCCGAGGCCTTGACGAGGTCCTGCGCCTTCTTCATGTTCGACTTCATCTGCAGGTCGCTGCCGGCCGTGCTGCCGTAGGGCGAGTTGCAGATGAACATCGAACCACAGGACCGGTACAACTCCTTGACCCCCACCTGCGCGCGCAGGAAGGCCTCCTGGCTGAAGGCCGCCATCACCGCCTGGCGCACCTTGGGGTTGTCGAAGGGCTTGTGCAGGTGGTTGAAGCGCGCCATGTACTGCAGGCCGAAGTTCGAGTACTTCGGGATCTGCAGGTCCTTGTCGGCCTTGACCTGCTCATAGAAGTCGAAGGGCAACGCCTCCAGGATGTCGACCTCGCCCTTCTTCAGCGCATTGACCTGGGCCTGCGCATCGCGCAGCGCGAGGTTCCACTCCACGCGGTCCACGAACACCCGCTTGCCCCCCGTGGTGCCCGACGGCGGCTCGCTGCGCGGCACGTACTTGGCGAACTTGGTGTACACCGCCTTGTCACCCGGCTTGAACTCGTCGCGCTTGAAGACGTAGGGGCCCGAGCCGATGTGCTCCTCGATCTGCTTGAAGGCATCGGTGTCGGCGATGCGCTTGGGCATGATGAAGGGCACGCTGGAGCTGGGCTTGCCCAGCGCCTCGATCATGAAGCCGTTGGCCTCGTTCAGGAAAATGCGGAAGGTGTCGGGCGAGGGCGAATCCATGCGCAGCACGAACTGCAACAGCGCCGAACCCATGGCGTCGCGCTTGCCCCAGCGCTGCAGCGAGGCGATCACGTCCTCGCCCGTGACCGGCTTGCCGTCGTGGAACTCCAGGCCCTTGCGCAGCTTGAAGGTCCACAGCCGCTTGTCCGGGCTCTCGGTCCAGCTCTCCACCATCTGGGGCTTGACCACCCCTTTTTCGTCGGTGCCGAACAAGGTGTCGTAGATCATGTAGCCGTGGTTGCGGCTCATGTAGGCGGTGGTCCAGATCGGGTCCAGCACCGCGAGGTTGGAGTGCGGCACCACGCGCAGCACGTTGCTCTGCGCCCACGCGGGGGCGCTGGCAGCGGCGGCAGCGGCCCACAGGGCGGTGGTGACCAGGGTACGGCGTGCGATCTTCATGGAATCAGTCCTCTCGTGGCTTGTCATGCGCTTGGGGTCGCCCGCCTGGGGCCGGACAGGAGGCGGCGAGCGGATTCTGGGGCGATGCGAGGTCAGGTCCATCGGGACAAACACCCGCCTGCCCCAGGGTGCGGCCCGGCACAACGGGTTCGGGCCATGACCGACTGGGGTTTGTCCGAGGTCTGCCGCCGCCAAATCCAGGTTTTCCCGCGTAGGATCAACCGCGAAAGCTCATGCGCTGCTGGGCAAGGGCCCCGACAGGTGCCGGGCCGCATCATGCTGGAGACCGTTGTCATGGAGCCCCTGTGCCTGCCGCCCGCCTCCGAGTTGACCCGGCGCCCGCGCCGACGCGATGGCTCGTGCGTGGAACTCCTGCAACACCGCCTGGACCGGGTGAAGCGGCCGAACCCCGAGTTCGATGCCGCGGTGGCCGTGCAGCGGCTGCTGGATGCCGGCGCGGTGGTGTTTGGCGAGACCAACGAGCCAGCGGCCCTGGCCGACTGGCAGTCCGTCAACCCCATCCCCGGCATCCCCGGCATCTGCGGCGACCCCTGGGACCGCTCGCGCAACCCCGCGCACTGCTGCGGGGTGTGGGGCCACAAGCCCACCTGGGGCGTGGTGCCGCTGGAGGGCCACCTGCTTCCAGGTGATGTGTGCGCGGACCGCACCGACATCGGCGCGTCCTTTGCCGACCCGGTGTGCCTGCGCCTGGCACGCGGGCTGGAGACCGAGTGCCGGGGCTTCGTCGCGCCGCCCATGGCGCTGCATTGACTTGAAGCCATGGTCCCCACCCACGCTCCGGCGCCCCGCGCTGCCCCCCTGCCAACGCCCTGTCCCCTCACCGCCCTGGATGCGCACGCCCTGTCCACGGCCATCCACCGGCGCCAGGTCTCGTGCCGCGAGGTGATGCAGGCCTACCTGGAGCGCATGGATGCCATCAACCCGAGGTTCAACGCCATCGTGAACCTGGCTCCGCCCGAGCAGCTGCTCATGCAGGCCGACGAGCGCGACGCGGAGCTGGCCGCCGGCCGCTCGCGCGGTTGGATGCATGGCCTGCCCCAGGCGATCAAGGACACGGGGCAGGCCGTAGGTTTCCCCACCACCTTCGGCTCGCCCCTGCTGGCGCGCTCCATGCCCGCGCAGGACAGCAGCTTCGTGGCGCGCATGAAGGCGGCCGGCTGCATCGTGGTGGGCAAGACGAACATGCCCGAGTTCGGCCTGGGCTCGCACACCTACAACACGCTCTTCGGGCCCACCCCCAACGCCTGGGACCCCTTGGTGAGTGCGGGCGGTTCCAGCGGCGGCGCGGCCGTGGCACTGGCCTTGCGCATGCTGCCGGTGGCCGACGGCTCAGACTTCATGGGCTCGCTGCGCAACCCGGCGGGCTGGAACCATGTCTACGGCCTGCGGCCCAGCCAGGGCCGGGTGCCCGCCTTCCCCAAGCCCGAACTGTGGGTGAGCCAGTTGGGCACCGACGGGCCGATGGCGCGCACCGTGCGCGACCTGGCGCGGCTGCTGCAGACCCAGGCCGGGTTCGATGCGCGGGCGCCGCTGTCGCTGGGCGAACCCTGGCCGTCACCGAATTGCTCCGGCGGCCCTGCCGCGGACGCAAGACCCGGAGGCGGAGACGAGCGCTTCATGCCGCCACCGGACGCGTCGCTCAAGGACCTGAAGATCGGCTGGCTGGGGGACTTGGGCGGCCACCTCGCCGTGGAGGCCGGCATCCTGCCGCTGTTGGAGCAGGCCTTGGCCGCATGTGCGCGTGAGGGCGCGCGGGTCGAGCCTGTCACGCTGGGCGTGGACCTGCACCGGGTCTGGAACGCCTGGCTGGTGTGGCGCCGTGCGCTGGTGGCTCCATCCGTGGCCGCGGTGATGGGTCAGCCCAACGCCCGCGAACGCATCAAGCCCGAAGCGCTGTGGGAGCACGACCAGGCCCAGGGCCTGAGCTTTGCCGACTTCATGGCCGCCAGCCGCGTGCGCGGCGAGCTGCTGCACGCCTTGCTGCCGCTGCTGGACCGCTACGACGCGCTGGCCCTGCCCGTGGCCCCTTGCTGGCCCTTCCCGCTGGCACAGACCTGGCCGCGCGAAGTGGCCGGACGCCGCATGGACACCTACCACCGCTGGATGGAATGCACGCTGTACGCCACCTTTGCCGGGCTGCCGGCGATGAGCGTGCCCGCGGGCTTTCACGCCAACGGCCACTGGCCCATGGGCCTGCAGCTCATCGGCCGCCCGCGCGACGAAGCGGGCCTGCTTCACCTGGCCGCAGGATGGGAAGCTGCGGGCATCGGCGCCGGCCAGCGCAGCCCCTGGGCGACGGGGGCGCAGCACCCTGCCTGACGGCCCGCAGTCTCGGCCGCAGCGCAGCGCGCAGGGCGTGCACGCGCTCAATCGTCAAACACCACGCGGTTGCGCCCTTCGCGCTTGGCCTGGTACAGCGCCGCATCGGCGCGTCTGGACCAATCCGCGAGGCTCTCTCCCGGCCTTTGCGCGGCCCCGCCAACGCTGATGGTCAGGCGCTCGCCCTCCAGGATGTCGGCGCTCTCGATCTGCCGGCGCAGGCCTTCGGCAACCTTCGCGCCGTCCGCCGGCCGGGCCCCGGCCAGCAGCAGCATGAACTCCTCGCCACCGGTACGGAACAAGGCATCCTCCCTGCGCTTGCGTGCCGTGATCTCGGCCACCACGCGCTGCAGCACCAGGTCGCCCGCGGCATGGCCGCGGGTGTCGTTGACACGCTTGAAATGGTCGATGTCCAGGGCCAGCAGCGTGGCCACCGCCCCGTCGGCACCGGTGGGAGGCAGTCGGCCCAGCTCGGCATCGAAGTGCCGCCGGTTGAAGGCGCCGGTCAAGGCATCGGTGATCGCCTGTCGCTGCAGCGACTCCCGGAGTTCGTCGACGACGTCGAGCACGACGTTGATCATCACCAGCGTGAGCGTGAGCGTGGCCGCCAGCCGCAAGGCGATGGGTACCGCCAGGGTCCAGGCTGCCAGCAGCGACACCGCGAGCACCAGCGACAGGCTCACCGCCAGGGCCGCGCGTCGGCGCATCATGAAAAAGCAGATGAACAGGGTGGGGTAGGCCCACAGGGCGCCATTCAGCCCCTGCAGCCACAAGGACAGGCACACTGCCGCTGCCAGCATCCAGGCGAGCAGCCAGTAAGGCACCGGCGGCTTGCGCCCCCGCATCACCCACCAGCCGTCCAGCGCCAGCACCAGTTGCGCTGTCCCGATCACTGCCACCAGCAACCAGCGCTGCTGGTAGAGGTGGATGGCGCTGAACGGCACCAGCAGGGCAGCAGCCACCAGGCTGAGAGCCGCCACGATCCGGTCCCGGTAGTTCTCGAGGGAGAACTCGTCGCTTCGAAACCAGCGTGTCAGGTGGGCGAACAGTTTCACGGTCTTCCAGAGTGCGGGGAGGTTGAGGGCAGCGGGTGGCCTGTGAACAGATCTGGACAAGCTACCGCAGTGCCATGCGAACGATGGTAAGGGCACCCCCCGCCAGCTGTCGAATCCATGGTCCGAAACCCCGGTGGCGCATCGGCCACGGCATGACAGGGCCAGAGGCTCAGGGGCCGCAGGACGGCGCAGCGCGCACCACCACCCCTGGCCGGGCACCGTGCGCGATCTCCGCGATGGCGTGCACGCCGGCCAGGCCCATCACGCGGTCGAGTTCGTCATCCAGGGTCTTGAGCACGTGGGCCACGCCGGCCTGACCGGCCGCGGCCAGGCCCCACAAGTGCGGGCGGCCGATCAGCACGGCGGTGGCGCCCAGCGCCAGGGCCTTGAACACGTCGCCGCCGCGGCGCACGCCGCCGTCCAGCAGCACGGGGATGCGCCCATCCACCGCCCGCACCACGTCGGGCAGCGCGCGCAGGCTGGGCAAGGCGCCATCCAGTTGCCGCCCGCCGTGGTTGGACACGATCACGCCGTCCACGCCGGCCTGCACGGCGCGGCGCGCGTCCTCGGGGTGCAGCAGACCCTTGATCAGCAGTGGGCCGTCCCAGTGTCTGCGCACGGCCGCGATGTCGTCCCAATTCATGGCCGGATCCAACATGCTGGCCATGCGCCCGGCCAGGCCAGCCACGCTCTCGCGCGAGTTCTCACGAACATAGTTGCCGAAGGTGAGGCGGTCCAGCTCGCTGCGCATGCGCCACCACCAGGGGAACTTGCCGGCGAAGGCCAGCCACTGGCGCGGGCCGAAGCGCGGCGGGATGGAAAAGCCGTTGACCAGGTCGCGCTCGCGCTTGCCCAGCAACTGGTTGTCCACGGTGACCACCAGCGCGCCATAGCCGGCCTCGCGCGCCCGGTCCACCAGTTCCCGCGTGAACGCGCGGTCGCGGTAGATGAAGACCTGCATCCAGCACCTGGCCGCCTGCCCCGCCCCATGGGATTGCGTGAGCGCCTGCACCAGAGCCTCCAGGGTGCACACCGAGCCGTGGCTCAGGCAGTACGCGGTGCCGCGTTCGGCCGCCGCGCGCGCGGTGGCCACCTCGCCGTGCGGCCAGAACAACCCCGCCAGGCCAGTGGGGCCCACCAGTACGGGCGAGGCCAGGCGCTGGCCGAAGAGCGTGAGCGAGAGCTCGCGCCGGGCCGCGCCTTGCAGCGGGCGCGGCAGCACGGCCCAGTCGTCGAAGGCAGACTCGTTGGCCCGCAGCGTCCATTCGTCCTCGGCCGCGCCGTCGATGAAGTCGAACAAGGGCCGCGGCAGCGCCTGCTGCGCCAGCGCGCGCAGGGCCGCCACGCTGTGGGCCTGCTTCAGGGTCGCACTCACTTCAGGAACGAGGGCCGCGTGGCCCCGGCCCGGACGGCCGCATCGGCTGCGGCCTCGGCGTCTCGGATGGCCGGCAGCCGCTCCAGTACCTGCGCCAGGCGCTCCTGGGGCACCACCACCACGCCGTCCCGATCGGCCACCACCACGTCGCCGCTGCAA
>JBJTZN010000195.1:0-9081 GCA_046087245.1 Rubrivivax sp. | reverse complement strand
TTCACCGTGTTCGCCTGCGAGCCGGAGTGGGCGGCGCTCACGCGCGTGCTGCTGCCTTCGGCTCGGGTACACGTGGCCACGCACGCCGGGCAGGATCCGCATCACATCGAGGCCCGGCCCGCGCTGATCGCGCAATTGCGCTCGGCCGATCTGGTGGTGTGCACGGGGGCCGAGCTGGAGGCCGGCTGGCTGCCCATGCTGCAGGACCGCGCCGGCAACCCCAGGGCGCGTGACGTGTTCTTCGCGGCCGACCATGTGGAGTTGATCGACCCCCAGCCCGGCGCCATCGGCACCCCCTGGGCGGGGGACGTGCATGCCCTGGGCAATCCCCACCTGCACCTGGACCCGCGCCGGCTGCTGCAGGTGAGCCGGGCGCTGGGGGAACGGCTGGGCAAGGAACTTCCTGCCGAGCGCATGGCCATCGAGCAGCGCAGTGGCGCCTTCGAGGCGGCCTGGCGCCAGCATCGGGCCGATTGGGAGCGCCGCGCGGCGCCGCTGCGCGGACGCCGCATCGCGGCTCAGCACACCACCTTCGGCTATCTGTGGCACTGGTTGGGGGTGCAGCCGCTGGCCGATCTGGAGCCCAAGCCCGGCATGGCGCCCACACCGGGCCACCTGCAGCGCCTGCTGGAAGGCCTGAGGGCCTCGCCGCCGGCGGCGGTGGTGATCGCCTCGTACCAGGACCCGCGGCCAGGGCGCTGGCTCACCGGCCAGCTCTCCACGTCGGCGGCCGGCACCCGGGTGCCGCTGCTGACCTTGCCAGCCACCGTGCCGGAGACGGCGGGCGAGAAGGAACTGGTGCTGTGGATGGAGGGCCTGGTGCGTGAACTGCTGCAGGGCCTGAAGTGATGGGCGCTACCGCGTTCTGGGCCGACGCCTGGTTCCTGGCCCCGGCTGCCGCGCTGCTGTTCAGCGTTTGGGCGCTGGCACCGCTGGGCGCGCAGGTGCTGGCCCGCGGTGTGGTCTTCATCGACCTGGCGGTGGCCCAGGCCGCTGCGGCAGCTGCGCTGTGGGCCGGTGCCGTCATGGACCATCCCGACTGGATCGCCACCCAGTTGCTGGCGGCATTTGGCGCCTTGGCCTGCGCCGCCCTGGTGGCCTTTCTGTCGCGCAGATGGCCGGCACAGCGCGAGGCCTTGATCGGCCTGCTGTACGTGCTGGGCGCCAGTGCGGCGCTGTTGGGCGCGCGCCAGGATGCTCACGGCCGCGAGCGCATGACCGAGCTGCTGGCGGCGGACGTGCTGTGGGCGCAGGGCCCGCAGGTGGCGGTGCTGGCGGCCTGCGCGTTGGCGGTGGGCCTGCTGGGTGCCAGGTTGCAGCGTGACCGCGTCTTCTTCCCGGTGTTCGCCGTCGTCGCCAGCCTGGCCGTCCCGGTGCTTGGTCTCTTCCTGGTGTTCGCCACGCTCATCGCGCCGGCGCTCTGGCAGCGCGCAGGCGCTGCGCCGCGCTGGGCCCGGCTGGGCGCGGTGGCCGCCAGCGGCCTGGGTCTGGCCACCAGCTGGGCCCTGGACGCCCCCAGCGGCGCCTGCATCGCGCTGGCGCTTTCGGCGTATGGCGGGCTCAGTGTCCTGAAGGCTGCTGCAAGCTCACCGGCCCCGGCCCAGGTACCCCCACGCTCTTCAGAAGGATCCACATGAGTGCCATTCCCGTCACCATCCTCACCGGCTTCCTGGGCAGCGGCAAGACGACGCTGCTCAACCGCATCCTGAAGGAACACCACGGCCACCGCATTGCGGTCATCGAGAACGAGTTTGGCGAGGCGGGCATCGACAACGAGCTGCTGGTGCAGGACCGGGAAGAGCAGATCGTGGAGATGAACAACGGCTGCATCTGCTGCACCGTGCGCGGCGACCTGGTGTGCATCCTGGGCGAATTGCAAGCCAAGCGGCAGGCCGGCCAGTTGCAGTTCGACCGCGTCATCATCGAGACCACCGGGCTGGCCGACCCTGCGCCCGTGGCCCAGACTTTCTTTGTCGACGACGACATCTCGCAGCAGTACCTGCTGGACGCCATCGTCACCATGGTCGATGCCAAGCACGCGCCGCAACAGCTCGACGAACATCATGAGGCGCAGGAACAAGTGGGTTTTGCCGACCGCATCCTCATCACCAAGACCGACGTGGTGCAGCCTGACGAGGTGGCGCAGCTGCGCCAGCGCCTGGTGCGCATGAACCCGCGCGCCAAGATCGGCGAGGCCCGGCATGGCGTGGCGGCCATCGAGGACCTGCTGGACATCCGCGGCTTCAACCTCCATGCCATCCTGGAAATCGAGCCCGACTTTCTGACCGACGTCGACCACGAGCACGACGACGATGTCAGCTCCTTCGTGTTCCGCGAGGATAAGCCTCTGGACCTGGACCGTGTGGAAGACTTCCTGGGCGGCATCGTCCAGGTCTACGGCACCCGTCTCATGCGCTACAAGGGCGTGCTGAACATCAAGGGCATGAAGCAGCGCGTGGTGCTGCAAGGTGTGCACATGCTGATGGGCTCGGAAGAGGGCTCACCTTGGAAGCCCGGCGAGAAGCGCGAGTCCAAGATGGTCTTCATCGGCCGCGACATGCCCCGGGATGTGCTGCTGGACGGATTGGCGCATTGCGCGATCGGCAGCGCAGCTCAGGCCGCCAGATCCCGCGCCGCATCGCGTGGCTGATGTGACTGCTGTGCGCTTGAGCGCGTCTGCGACTCCCTGCGCGCCACCCACAACGTGGCTGCACTGATCAGCAGGCCGCCGGCGATGGTGGTGAAGGTCGGGACTTCCGCGAACAGTGCCCAGCCCAGCAGCACGGCCCAGACCAGGTCCAGGAACTTGATGGACTGGGTGGCCGAGATGTCGGCCGCGACGAACGAGCGGGTCAGACAGTAGTGGCCGCTGCTGCCCAGCAGCCCGCACAGCGCGAACCCGCACCACTGCAGCGCTGTCAAGGGCTGCCAGACCCACAGCGCCAGGGGCAGGCTCAGCGCGCTGATGGTCAGCGCCTGCCACACCAGGATGGTGCCTGTGGTCTCGTAGCGCGTCAGGGCCTTGGTCACCAGGAACGAGGCGGCGAACACGGGGGCGGAGGCCAGCATCAGCAGGTGGTACAGCCCCGGCCCCGGCCCGAACCCATCAGCCAGGGACAGCTTCGGACCCACCACCACCATCACGCCCACGAAGCCCAGCGCCGTGGCCAGCCAGCGCTCCCAGCGCATGGACTCCCTGAAGAACAGCCACGCGCCCAGCATGATGAACAGCGGCGTGGTGAACCCGATGGCCGTGGTGTCAGCCAGCGGAATCCTGGGCAGCGACACGAACCACAGGTACAGCCCGGCGGTGTGCAAGCCGCCCCGCAGTAACTGCCCGCTCATGGTCTTGGGCCGGTAGGCCGCCAGGCCGTGGTGCCACACCAGCGGCATCAGCACCAGCAGGCCGAAGAAGTAGCGCAGGAACTGCGACTGGAACGGGTCCACCTGCTGCCCCAGGGCACGCATCAGCGCGTTCAGGAAGCTGAAGATCACGCCCGCCGCAGTGGCCCACAGCAGGCCCCTCACCGTGGATGGCAGGTGGGCCGTGCGCCGGTGGAGCGCGCCGCGCACCTGATGCCAGGCAGCGCGAAGCATCAAGACCCCGCCTCGCCCGGCCGGGTCGGCGGTGTGTTCTCGTCCGGATCTACCCTGCCGCCCACTGACTTCCTTGACATCGCCGCCATGACCGATCCGCAAGGGTCGGCTTTCCACCCGGCAGCACGAACCTTGCCGCCGGCTCATTGGATACCCTGGCGTCGACCAGCGCAACCTGCCCCGACCAGCCCGGCAAGCCCTGGTCCAGGCCCCCGAACCGGCATTCGCTCAGTCACCCCCGCAAGGAGGCTGCCCACCGCCGGCGCACGCAACGAGCCGCAGTGCACGGCAGCAGGGGCTGTTCCGCGGTGTTGATGGCCGGTGCAGACACTGGTGCTTGCTCGGCTGCCAATCCACGAACCCCACGCCTGACAGAGCTTGCGAACGTCATGGTCTATGGGATTTACCAGTAGACCTGAAGACTTGGGCAGAGGGTATCATCGGATGAATTTTCCTCGTCAAGGCCTGCGCGAAGCCTCAACCCCCACCATGAATTCGGAGAACTCATGATGCTCACCCGAAACCGCCTCAATACCTTGATTGCACTGGCATTTGGAAGTGCAATTCCCGGGGTTTCCCTAGTGTCCACACCTGTCATGGCGCAAACCGCCGAGCGCATCGAAATCACGGGTTCCTTCATACGCCGTATCGAAGGCGAGACGTCGCTGCCCGTCACGACCTTACGCGCTGAAGATTTGACCAGGCAAGGTGTCACCAACGCCGAAGAAGCCATCAGATTTATCACCCAACAACAGGGGGGCACCGTCACCACGGGTTCGGTCAGTGGCACCAACGGCGCCGCCTCCTATGCCAGCCTGCGCTCGCTGGGCGCGCAGCGCACGTTGGTGCTCGTCAACGGCCGGCGGCTGGTCAGCAATCCGTTTTCCAGCGTTGCTGTGGACCTCAACACTTTGCCTGTGGCGTCCATGGAGCGTATCGAGACGCTCACCGACGGCGCTTCGTCGATCTACGGCACGGACGCCATCGCCGGGGTGATCAACTTCGTGATGAAGAAGGATTTCAAGGGCGTCAGCCTCGGCGGCTCAGTGCAAAGCCCTGAAGGTGGCGGGGCCGGCATCACCACGGGAACCGTGCTGGCCGGCATAGGCGACCTGTCGCGCGACCGTTGGAACGTCTACGTCGGCCTGAACGTGCGCAACCAGGACGCAATGAACGGGCGGGCGCGCAAGTTCATGGAGACCTCCTACCTGCCGGCTCTGGGCTTCAACGGCTTGTCCCCGACAACTTTCCCTGCCAATTACACGCAAGGCACGCTGACCGGCAACCCGTCGCTTGCCACCGGCTGCCAGCCACCCACATCCATCAGCGCACCGGAGTCGAACGGTTCCCGCATTCGATGTTTTGCTGACACGCAGTTCTACACCAGTGTGGTACCCATCCAGGACCAATGGGGTGCCTTCGGCAAGGCGTCTGCCGATCTTGGCGGGCATCTGATCACGCTAGAAGCGTTCCAGACCAAGAACATGGTGTCGACACAGATTGCACCGTCTCCTGAAGGCGGATTGCAGGTTTTGCCGACGAGTCCGTTCTATCCAGGCGGCTCGGGCGGCATACCGGCTGACCCGCGCCTGAACGCCGCCAACCCCATCAACGTCAACTGGCGCACCACGGTGCTGGGCCCGCGCCGCGGCGCGCAGGAAAACGACACGCAGCGGGTGGTTCTGGCTGCCGAGGGGTCCTTCGGGCAGTGGAACTATCAGGCGGCAGCGCTGAGGTCGAGTTCCAACGTGGTCAACAACTTCCTCAGCGGCTGGCCAGAGACGCCGGCCCTGCGGGCAGGCGTTCGCGGAGATGGTCGGGACCCTGTGACCGGCCGAACCTTCGAAGCGGTGGCGCTGAACCCCTTCGGTCCCCAGACGGCAGCGGGCGAGGCCTACTTGGAGAAGTACCAGGTGCTGGGACAGGTGCAGGAAGGAACCGGCAACCTCAACAGCATTTCCGGCACTCTCTCCCGAGACGTCTTCAAGCTGCCTGGCGGGTCTGCGGTGGCCGCCATCAGTGCCGAAGTGCGCAATGAGGACATGACGTACCTGACCGACGTTCCAAAGGTCAGCCAGGCGGCCAGTTCAGGTCTTGCCGGCTCGGGTGCGGTGCGGCGTGGTGACCGCGACATCCAGGCGCTGGCAGTTGAGTTGTCCCTGCCGATTGCCAAGAACCTGGAGGCGGGCTTGTCCGTTCGGCATGATCGCTACAGCGACTTTGGCGGCACCACCAACCCCAAGGTTTCACTGAGCTACCGCCCATCCCGCAACCTGCTGCTGCGTGGCTCCTACAACACGGGCTTCTCCGCCCCGACTCTCACGCAGTTGTACGCGCCGAATGCCACAACGTTCACCGCCAACCGGTACAACGATCCGGTGTTGTGCCCTAACGGCGTTGCGGCGCCCAACTCCGTGGCCGCCCAAGACTGCGGCATCCAGTTCCAGCGGCTGACGGGGGGCAACACCGCCCTTACCCCAGAAGAGTCCAAGGCCTTCACAGTCGGCTTCGTCTTCCAGCCGAACCGGGAGTGGTCGCTCGGCCTGGACTACTGGGACTACAACGTCACGAACAACATCTCCACGCTGGGCGAGCAAACCATATTCAGGGACTCGACCAAGTACGCGAACCTCTTTGTGCGCTGTTCGCAGGCGCCCGTTGAAAGGCGCAACCTGATCGGCGCATGCCAGAACCCGATTGCCGGCAGAGATGCACTCGCCTACATCATGGAGACCAACCAGAACCTGGGCGACACCGCCACCAGCGGGGTTGACGTCACCATCACATGGAACAGCAGCGCAACACCATACGGACGCTTCAACGCGGCGCTGCGCGGGTCGTATGTGTCGAAGTACCGCTTCCAGGTGGAACCTGGCGGCGCCTGGTTCTACCCACTGGGTAGCTACAACCCGCAGTTCGGGGGACCGGTCATCCGTTATCAGCAAGCCGTGAACCTGGGGTGGGCCATCAAGGACTGGAACTTCGGCCTGGGCCATCGGTTCATCTCGGGCTACCGTGATCAGAATGCCAACGCGGCGCCCTTCAACGTATCTCCCTTCAATGACCGCACGGTTGACAGCTACGAACTGGTGGATCTGTCTGTCGCCTACACCGGATCGAAGAAGTGGTCTTTGTCCCTGGGCATCCAGAACCTGCTGAACCAGGATCCGCCCTTCACCAACCAGGTAGGCCGCTTCCAGGCCCGGGGCTACGACGACCGGTTCCACAACCCGATCGGCCGCACCTATCAGGTCTCAGCCAAGTACAACTTCTGAGCACACCGTTCGGAACGCCTGACGATCCTTCGGACCATCAGGTTCGCTTCGGCAGGGAGGGCCTGGAAGCGCGGAGCCTCGGGCATGCCATGAGCTGCTGGCCTCGCAGGCTGGCAGCCCTGGCTGCCCGACCTGGGCGGGTATCATTCGCTCGCTTGGCTGCACCACCAAGCAACCCACCCCCGCACGAGAACCCGTGATGACCGCACTCCAGCGGATGCCCGGATCGTCCGGCCCACGTTTTCTTCGCGGGGGCCCGTTGCGGAACCCTGTTGCCAACTTTGCCAACCTCGCCAGCCTGGCTATCTTGGCCGTCCTCGCCTGCCTGGCGGGCTGCGGCACCTTGCCGATGTGGATGGTGGCGCAGTGGGGCTCGCGGGTCAGCGACCACCGGCACTTCGACAACGCGCCGCTGGCGCCCGCCACCGCGCCCCTGCCGCTGCCCGAACGGGCAGCGACGTTGCAGTGGCCCGGCGGCGCCGACACCGCCGCTGCAGAAACCATGCTGGCGGGTCACCAGACCCTGGCGCTTCTGGTCATCCGTCGCGGCGAACTGATCTACGAGCGCTACTTCAACGGTCACACGCGCACCAGCGTGTCGGGCTCGATGTCGGTGGCCAAGTCGGTGGTTTCGGCGCTGGTGGGCATCGCGGTGGCAGAAGGCCGCATCGCCAGCCTGGACGAGCCGGTCACGCGCTGGCTGCCCGAGTTGCTGGGCAACGACCCCCGGTTCGGCCAGATCACGTTGCGCCACCTGCTGCTGATGCGCAGTGGGATCGCCTTCGACGAGGGCTACGGCTCGCCTTTCAGCGAGGCGGCGCGCTTCTACCTCACCGACAACCTGCAAAGCGAGGTCAGGCGCCTGCGCATCAAGGCTCCGCCCGACCAGGCCTACGACTACAAGAGCGGCGATACCCAGTTGCTGGCGATGGCGCTGCAGCGTGCCGTGGGGCAGCCGCTGCCGCGTTATGCCGAGAGCCGTCTGTGGCAACCCATGGGCGCCGAGCACAGCGCGAGCTGGAGCCTGGACAGCGCGGCACAGGGCCAGGTGCGTGCTTTCTGCTGCATCAACGCCACCGCGTTGGATTTCGCCCGCTTCGGCCTGCTGTACCTGAACGGTGGCCAGGCCGCGGGCCGCACCGTGGTCCCGGCCGACTGGGTGCGTGACAGCACGGCGGCGCAGAACCGCCCGGGCGCCGACGAAGCCGCGCGCGGCAACATCGAGAGGCCTGGCCAGCTGGGCATGGCCTACTACGGCTGGCAATGGCGGCGCGCTCCAGTCCCTGCGGTCCCGGGGGTGGCCCCGGGCAGCCCGCTGCGGCCGCCAGGAGACGACTTCTATGCCCAGGGCCTGCATGGCCAGTTCGTCTACATCGCGCCGGCCACACAGACCGTGATCGTGCGGCTGGGCGCGGCCTATGGCCCCCTGCATTGGCCGACCTGGATGGGCCGGGTGGCGCAGCTCAATCCCTGAGAGAACCTGAGAGACCCTTCGTGAACGCCATCAACCCCTGGCTGTTCAGGAAGCTGCCCCACGACCCGATCAAGGACTTCGCGCCCATCACGCAGAGGGTGCGCAATCCCAACGTGCCAGTCATGAGCGCAGAGACGGCGCGCCGACTGAAGATCGCCACGCTCGAGGATTTCATCGCCTGCGCCAAGGCCCACCCCGCACGCCTGAGCTACGCCAGCGGCGGCAACGGCAGCGGTGGCCACCTCGGGCGCCAACATCCGGGCGGGCCAGGTGATCCCGCTGGCGGTGACCACGCCGCAGCGCTGTGCGCTGCTGCCCGATGTGCCGGTCATCGCCGAGACCTTCCCCGGCTGCGAGATCGACACCTGGTGGGGGCTGGTGGCGCCTGCGGGTACGCCGCGCGAGGTGGTGGCGCGATTGAACGCGGCCGACGTGCAGGCGCTGCAGTCCGAGGACGTGAGGACGCGCTGTGCCGCCATGATGGCCAAGCCGGTTCCCACCTCGCCGGAGCAGTTCGGCGAGCTGATGCGGCGCGAGTTCGTCCGCTACGAGGCCGGGGTCAAGGCCAGCGGCGCCACGGTGGACTGACTGAGCTGACCGCTGCCGGCCCCCTGCGCAGCAGGCGTCGCAGCAGTGCAATGGCATCGTCGACGTAGACGTACAGCACCGGGATCACCAGCAGGCTCAGGAAGGTGCTGGTGATGAGGCCGCCGATCACGACGATGGCCATGGGGC
>JBJTZN010000194.1:0-5435 GCA_046087245.1 Rubrivivax sp. | reverse complement strand
TTACGAAATGACCGATAATCGCTCCGGTTCATTCGCAACTCTCGATGGAGGTTGGCATGGCGAGAAAGTCTGGGCGTGCGGCGCTGACGCTTGCGCCGGAGCAGAGGAAGACGCTGGAGGAATTGGCGTCGTCCAGAACCGCACCGGCTCGCGAGGTGGAGCGAGCGAAGGTGCTCTTGGGCTACGCCGCCGGCACCTCCATCACTGAGCTTCAACGCCAGTTGGGATTCAGCCGTCCAATGATCTATCGCTGCGTAGACAAGGCGCTGGCTGCGGGCGTGCAGATGGGTTTGAAGGACAAGTACCACCGCCCGCACGCGCCCGAGATCACCGATGCGGCCAAGGCCTGGGTGGTGAGCGTGGCTTGTACCAAGCCCAAGGATCATGGCTTGGCCGCCGAGCTGTGGACCATCTCGGCATTGGCCAGCTTCGTGAGCGAGGGCGCCCGGGCCGCCGGGTTCGACCGCCTCGCCAACGCTGGCAAGAGCACCGTGTGGCGCATCCTCAACGAGAACGACATCAAGCCTCACAAGATCCGCTACTACCTTGAGAAGCGCGATCCGGAGTTCGACCGCAAGATGCAGGAAGTTCTGATGGTCTACCGGGATGTTTCGATTTACAGCGAGGGTGCCGTTCATGACGCCAGGCCCAACGCCATCTACACCGTCAGCGTCGATGAGAAGCCCGGTGTGCAGGCCATCGGTCTGACCGCGCCCGATCTGCCGCCGGTGCCGGGCAAGGCGCAGGCCGTCGGGCGCGACTACGAGTACGTTCGCCGAGGCACTGTCTCGATATTGGCCGGAATCGACCTGCACTCGGGCCAGATCTTCGCCAACGTCGAGGACCGGCACCGCAGCGTGGAGTTCGTCGCGCTGCTCAAGCGACTGGATGAGCACTATCCGCAGGACGCCATCATCCGCATCGTGCTTGACAACCACTCGGCTCACATCTCCAAGGAGACCACAGCCTACCTTGCCACTCGCCCTGGGCGATTCGAATACGTTCACACACCCAAGCATGGCTCCTGGCTCAATCTGATCGAGTGCGCCTTCTCCAAGATGGCGCGAACCTTCCTTCGCCACATCCGCGTCAAATCGGTGGACGAACTAAAGGAGCGCATCCTCAAGGGAATCGCAGAGCTCAACGCGACACCGGTGGTATTCCGCTGGAACAAGTTCGACCTCGGTGTAGCCTGATATGTCATCGTATTGATGGAACGATCTACTACCTGCCGCCGATCATCGAGACGATCGACGGCCTCGCTGCGCAAGGCAACACCACTGAGACGGCCCGGCCCATCGTGCTGCTGGGTCAATCAATGGGCGCGCTTGTGGCATGCCGCATCGCCCTGTGCCGGCCCTCCAGCGTGTCTGGGCTGATCCTGTCCAGTCCTGCCTTTGGAATTGCCGACTGGATACCTCGTGCTGTCCTGGGTCTGCTGGGACTTCTGAGTCAGTGGCTGCCCGCCTTGCCGATCGTC
This sequence comes from Rubrivivax sp., assembly GCA_046087245.1. Lineage (GTDB taxonomy): Bacteria > Pseudomonadota > Gammaproteobacteria > Burkholderiales > Burkholderiaceae_C > Rubrivivax. The sequence goes on along the minus strand of JBJTZN010000194.1, from coordinate 3,955 downwards.
CCGCCTCCCAAGGGCGGGGCCGCAGCGCTCTCGCGGATCCCGCAGGAGCAGACCCGCTTCGAGGAAGACCCGTTGTGCTGGCACGGGTTCCTGGGCCTTCGAATGGCCTACCAGCTGGCACGCGCGAGCATGGAGACGGAGGAACTCCTTCACCGCATCGACATCCCGACACTCCTGCTGTGGGGTGACGCCGATACCGTGATCAATCCCGATGCCATTCGAAGAGCGTCAAGAAGGATGAGCGCGGACCTCGTCACTGCCGAGGTCTGGCCCGGCAGCCGACATCACTTGTTCACCGACCGCGACACCGAGTCGCATTTTCTGAAGATCCGGGGCTGGCTTGAACAGCGCCGGGCATGAGGACCGAATGTCTGTCGTATCCATCCTGAATCACCTGGGGGCCATCATCACCGCGATCCTGGGTCTAATGGGCTTGCTCTTTCCCCAGGTTGCAGCGCGGTTCACGGGCCTGGAAGCAAAGAATCGGACGGCCTTCGCGGAGTTTCGGGCGACGTTCGGCGGACTGTTCGTCCTGATGGGCGTGCTTCCCATCGTTGTGGGCTCCGCCTCTGCGTTCAACTTCGTGGGTTGCCTCTGGATGGGAACTGCCTTTGGACGACTGGTATCCGTGTGCGTGGACCAAGGCTACAAGGAGGCAAGAAACATGGCAGGTGTCGCGTTCGAGGCGGGCATCGGGATGCTGCTTCTGGCCGGCTCGCCCCACTTCGCTAGGCTTTCTTCTGCTGCTGTGCCCGTCCTTGATGGGGTGGTGACCGTCTGCTTTCGTCTGCCGTTTCAGGCCGCGACGTGACCTCAGGAGCGCGCTCCGGTCGCGAACCGAGTGCTTGCAGCAGCGCCGCCTGCGTCTGAACGCTCGCAGGGAACATGTACTCGATCCGCAGGGACCCGTGGTCGATGTCCTGGGGCGTTCCAAACGTCGTGAACACGCTGTGAAACGCGAGTTCGCCCAACGGCGTGCCGAAGCGAGAGACGATGGAGGGCGCAGAACGCTGGAACCATGGCGCAGACACTGCGCCTTCCCCCAAGCGGCTGCGCAGGAACTCGCAAAGCGCTGCCGCCTTCGGCTGCAGGGCAGGTAGCGCGTTGGCGTCATCGCGAACATGGGCCAAGAGACCGGGCCCGACCTCGGAAAGATTCCTCAGCCTGCTCAGGATTCCATCTGGCGCCAACATCAACTCCAGCAGGTTGACCTTGTCAGGGCCCGTGACGTAAGGGGTTCCCGGCAGCAACAAGCCCGCCAGCCACCTGCCGCCCCGGTTCAGATCCAGCACATTCCAGTGTGCGTCGATCACGTAGCCAGGCCATGGATCGTGGCCCTCAAGAAGCCGGCGCAAGGCGACCAGTGCAGGCTCAAGCACATCGGGATGCTCATCTGCCTGGGCGCCCGCCGGCTCCGGTGCAAACCCGGCCAGCAGCAGGGCACGGCCTATCGTCCTTGGGGTGACGTCCAGGGCCTGCAGCCAGCGCAGCAGCAGGCCCCTGCTTGGCCTGGCCCGGGCACTCTCGATGAAACTGAGGTGGCGTTGCGAGATGCCCAGCCGCATCGACAATTCAAGTTGACTGAGGTGTTTCTGCTTGCGGGCGTGCTGCAGGATCTCGCGAAGCGTCAGCTGGGGACTCTGGCTCGACATCGGTCACATTCCAGCACAGGCAAGCAGGCGCGCTCACCCCAAACGCACCGGCAGCCTCCTGAAGCCGCGAAAGCGCACGCGCGGGTCGCGCTCCGGCGCACCGGCAAGGTCGATCCCCGGAAAGCGCACCAGCAGCCGACCGATCGCGATGCGCGCCTCCAGCCGCGCCACGTTCATGCCGGCGCAGGCGTGGGCGCTGTGGCCGAAGGCGATCTGCAAGTTGGGCTTGCGGGCCACGTCCAGGCGCTGAGGCTGCGGGAACGCGGCAGGATCGTGGTTGGCGGCCCCCACGCCCAGGGTGATGAAGCTGCCTGCGGGCACGGTGGTGCCGCTGGGCAGCTCGATGGGGGCGGTGGCCAGGCGGTTGTTCAACTGCAGGGGGCTCTCGAAGCGCAGCAGCTCTTCCACCGCGGTGGGCAGCAGCGCAGGCTCGGCCACCAGTTTGTGCAACTGGTCGCGGTGCGTCATCAGCGCGTGCAGGCCGTTGCCGATCAGGTTGGTCGTGGTCTCGTGGCCGGCGTTGAGCAGGAAGATGCAGTTGTGCAGCAGCTCGGTCTCGGTCAGGCGCTCGCCGTCCACTTCGCCCTGGATCAGCCGGGTCAGCACGTCCACTTCCGGGTCCCCAGGTTGTGCGCGCCGCTGGGCCACCAGCTCGCGCAGGTAGGCCAGGAAGTCACGCACGGCCGCGTGGCCGCGGCTCAGCACCTCGGGTGAGGGGGCGGGCTCCAGCGCCGAGAGGATGGCCAGCGACCAGCCCTGCAGCGGACCACGCTCGGCGTGCGGCACGTCCAGCAGGTTGCCGATCACCTCCACGGGGATGCGCGCAGCAAAATCCTCGATCAGGTCGGGCGCCTTCAAGTCGGCCATGCGCTCCAGCAGGCCGTCCACCAGGGCCACCACGCCCGCCTCCATGCGGGCGATGGCGCGCTGGTTCAGCGCCCCCATCAGGAGGCGGCGCACGCGGGTGTGCAGCGGCGCATCGTTGAACACCAGGCTGGTGGTGTGGTGCTCGAACAGCGGCGAGCCGTCGCCGAACTTCGGCGCGAACTCGCGCTGCTTGTCGGAACTTGCGGCCGGGTGGCGGTACACCGCAATCACGTCGTCGTAGCGCGTGAGCAGCACGGCGTGGGCGTTCAGGCGGTGGACCGGGGCGTGTTGCCTCAAGGCTGCGTAGAAGGGGTAGGGGTCGTCGACGAAGCCGGTGGGTGGGCTGGTCAGGGTGAAGTCCGCGAGCCAGGCGGGTGGCACCTGCCCCATGGAAGCGGGGGACATCCCGGATGCGGAGGGCTCAGGGCGATCGGGTCGTCCAGGAAGCCCAGGAAGTTCGGAACGTCCAGCGGGCCCTCCAGGTTCAGTGGTGGGGGCAAAGGTCATGAGGCAGTCGTCACGGGGCTGTCCATGCGCTCAGGATAGCCGAGGGCCCACCGGATAATCTGGCGATGTTCACCGGCATCGTTCAGGGCACTGCCCGCATCGCCGCCCTGGCCGACCGGCCGGGCCTGCGCACCTTCACCCTGGCCTTCCCGGCTGGCTTTTGCCAGGGCCTGGAAGTGGGGGCCAGCGTGGCCTGCAACGGGGTGTGCCTGACGGCCACCTCGGTGCGGCCGCAGCAGGAGCAGGCCGACTTTGACGTCATGCTGCAGAGCCTGAACGTCACCACGCTCGGCACCCTGGGCGTGGGCGACGCCCTCAATGTCGAACGCGCGGCCAAGGACGGCGCGGAGATCGGCGGGCATCCGCTGTCCGGCCATGTGGACTTCCAGGCGCAGCTGCAGTCCATCCGCCAGCCCGAGAACAACCATGTCCTGCGCATAGGCGTGCCCGCGCCGTGGATGCGCTACGTCTTTGCCAAGGGCTACATCGCCGTGGACGGCGCGAGCCTCACGGTGGCCGAGGCCGGCCGCGAGCGCGACGGCAGCGGCTGGTTTGAGGTCTGGCTCATCCCTGAGACGCTGCGCATGACCACCTTTGGCGCCAAGCGTGAAGGCGACGCCTTCAACATCGAGATCGAGCGCCAGACCCAGGTCTTCGTCGACACCGTCCGCGCAGCCCTCGACGAGCGCCTGGGCCCGCTGCTGCCGGCACTGGAGAAGCTGCTCGCGGCGCAGGGCTTGACGGTGGATGAACTTGCGAAGCCGCCCCGGCTTCCTAATGGGGCTTATTGATATTTCCTAAAATCATGACAACTGATTGGCTGCTGATGCGTTGTATGGATACTTGTTGGGTATCGGGTGCAGCAGATGGCAGCAAAGCGGTTGGACGAGGCGGTTCGCAAGCGGGTGCAGGCTGGACGAATGTTGTTG
>JBJTZN010000193.1:0-12008 GCA_046087245.1 Rubrivivax sp. | reverse complement strand
AGGCTGCTGAGCCTTACACTCCCCAACAGCCCCGCACGCCATCACCGTGGCGGCGGTTCAGTCCAACGAGGTTTATCCGACGCCAGCAGCATCGGCACGCTTGGCCAGCAGCGGTGGGGCGTCGGATAAACGCTTTCCGTTGTGCGGCAGGTTCAAGCAGGCGCTGACCGTCTGGGGCGGCAGTGTTCTGCCTGCGCCCTACAGGCTCAGCCCGTGACGGCGCCGGCGCTTTGCGGCGGGGCTGCGTTGGAAGGTGATGCTGCGGCTTGGGTGCGAAGCTTTGCACGGCCACCTGCGAAGGCGAGGCAGGAGGCAGATGAAGTATGGGCCGGCGAATCGGCGATCGTCCCCTGCATGCGCGAGATCTGACGCACAGGGGAAGTGCCCACGGCCGAGCATCTGCTGCAGTCGTTGGCCACGTCTGGTGCACCGACGGAGGCAGGGTGGGTGGCGCAGGCTGTGGTGGATGTCAGCGGCGCTGGATGCCTGGGGCCCAGGCTGAGGATCATCGTGCGCGGGCGCAGGTGGCTGCTGCAGGTTCGGGCCCCGACCGCGGTGGGGTGTCGCGTTCCGGGCCGGGTGAAAGCTTGCTAACATTGCACGCAGTGCGCATACGCGCTTGTTTGTACACTCTAGATGCTTAGCTTCTTTGGTAGTTTGTGGGGGACAAACCCGCCACCCATGTTCGGCTTGGACGTCAGCCCGTCAGGCATGAAGCTGGTGGAACTGGACCGTGAGAGGTCCGGCAGGTTTGTGTTATCCCGGCTGGAGTTTGAACCCTTGGCCAGCGGGTTGATCGTGGACGGTCAGTTCGAGGTCATGGAAGAACTGGCTGCTGCGGTGCGCCGTCTGGTGTCGCGCAGCCGCACGAAGACGCGACGAGTGGCCCTGGCGGTGCCGGCGTCAGCGGTTATCACCAGAGCGATGGTGGTGCCGGCAGATTTGCGCGAGGAAGAAGTCGAACTCCAAATCGAGAACGATCTGCGCACATCCGTTTCAGTTTCCGTGGAAGAAGTCAGCGTGGACTTCTGCGCCACAGGCTCCCGATTGGCCTCCCCAGACGATCTGGAGGTGATGGTCGCCATGTGTCGCAAGGAGCGGATTGAGTCGTACAAGGTCCTGGCCGAAGCTGCCGGTCTGGAGCCCGTCGTGCTGGACATCGAGTCCTATGCTTCCCGCCTGGCCCTGAGCCGTTGGGCGGAGGGTCTGCCGCGGCAGGAAAAGCCAGCGGTTATCGCCCTGTACGAAATCGGGGGTGAAGGGTCCGCTTTCACGGTGTTGAGCGGGGATGATGTGCTTTACGACCGAGAGCAAGCTTTCGGCGGCGGGCAACTCACCCGGTTGATCGCCCGGTATTACGACCTGGGCGTTGAAGAGGCTGAACGGATGAAGCTGGACGGCACGCTGCCACCCTCGTACTTTGCGGGAGTGCACGAGCCCTTCGTGGACAGCCTCGCACAGGAGATTGGCAAAGCTTTGCAGTACTTCTTCACCGGCACCTCGCATCACAAGGTGGACCATGTCCTGCTGGCTGGCGGAACCGCCACGCTGGCAGGTCTGGCGGACCGGGTGCGCGAGGTCACGGGCTTTGACACCCAGGTGGTGAACCCCTTCGGCCTCATGTCCCTGGCCCGCACGGTGAGCCCGCAGTTGTTGAAGCACGGCGCCCCAGCCTACCTCACCGCCTGTGGTCTGGCGATGCGCAGGTTCTTCTCATGATCCTGATCAACCTGCTGCCCCACCGCGAGCTCAAGCGCCTCGCCCAGAGGCGGGACTTCTTCGCCAAACTGATCTTGAGCGCGTTGGTGGGCTTGGCGCTTGCGGCGGTTTCATGGGCGGTGCTGACCCAGATGATCTCCGCGAGGGAACAGCGCAACGCCTATTTGCGCGCTGAGATCACCAAGCTGGATGTGCAGATCAAGGAAGTTGCGATCCTTCGAAGCGAGATCAATGCGCTCCTGGCCCGTTTGCGTGCCATTGACGATCTCCACGCAGACCGAAATCTGGCGGTTCGCCTGCTCAACGAACTGGTGCGTGTATTGCCCGAGGGCATGCAACTCCGGTCCTTGACCCAGACAGGACGGGATCTGGTGTTGAGCGGCGTGGCGCACTCCAGCGAACGCGTGGCCGAACTGATGAGGAATACGTCGCAAAGCGGGGTCTGGCTGGACAACCCCGAATTGATCGATGTAAAGGCTGTGGACATGCCCAAGACCGAAGGTGTCGAAGGTAAAAGGGCCTATGAGTTCTCTGTGCGGATGAAGCTCAGGCGAGTGGACCCCGATCCAGCGTTGGTGCGACTTCCTGCGCCGCCGGCGTCCTGAGGGTTTGCATGGACATCCTGTCGGTTCGTAATTCCAGGCCCGAGTCCTCCCGAGACCCGAGGAAGACGCTGGATCGGCTCGTCTCTCAGTTCCGGGGACTTGACCTCCAGGAGCCCGGTCAGTGGGCGATCCTGCCCCGGGTGCTGGCCTGGGGCTCGATGGTGCTGCTGGTATCCGTGGCGGGATGGTTTCTGTTCGTCTCTGATGCCGTATCCCGACTTGAACAGCAGAAGGCCAAAGAGCTGGAACTCAAGGAAGAGTTCCGCACCAAGCTGGCCCGGGCTGCCAATCTGCCTGAGTTGCGCAAGCAGAAGATGGAACTGACGGAGTTCGTGAGAGTGGCCAGGGGACTGCTGCCTGACAAGACCGAGATGGATGCCATGCTATCCAGCATTGGACGGGCCCAGTTGGGTCGGGGTCTCACGTTGGAACACTTCAGGCCAGAGCAGGAGGTGACTCACAGCGACTATGTCGAAATCCCCATCACGCTGAAGGTGATGGGCAGTTACCACGATCTGGGTTCGTTCGCGGCCGATGTCGCTGGCCTGCCTCGCATCTTTTCCTTGCAGGAAATCAAGCTGGTCGCGCCGCCCCGAATGCCGGCTGCCCCGCTGAATGACTCGACGGGTTTGACGTTCGAGGCCAGAGTGCGTGCTTATCGCTACACGGATCTTCAGGTTGGGGCGCCTGCACGGGCCGCCAGCCAGCCCTCTGCCAAACAGGGTGCGGGCCGACGTCCTGCCGAGGAGGGCGGGAAATGAGCAGCTTTGGCCGGTTGGGTTGCAGTATGGCCCGCGGGGCCGTGGCGCTGTCAACAGCGCTTGGCTTGGCAGCGTGCTCGCCTTCGGTGGACGAGTTGCAGGCTTGGACTGACGAGGAAAGGCGAAACGTGAAACTCGGGGTGCCGCCTTTGCCTGCGCCAACCCGGTTCTATCCTGAGCCTTATCAGGCCCATCGAGGGGCGGACCCCTTCGATTTCCGCAAGGTGTGGTTCGCGATTGTCAACGCCTCCGCGCAGGGCAGTCCGCGTTTGCTGCGGGAGTTGCGCCGGCAGCGTCAGCCCTTGGAGACCTTTCCAATCGAGCAGATCACGATGGTCGGCGCGCTGATGCAACGCAGTCGCTCGGTAGGCTTGGTGAGCGTGGGCGGTGTGTTGTACCAAGTCCAACCGGGAGACTACATGGGGCAGAACAACGGCCGGGTGCTGAAGATCGCCGAAAGTCGGATCGAACTGTCGGAAGTCGTACAGGATGCTTCAGGCAGATGGACGGAGCGCGCTGCGGTTTTGATGTCTCGGAGGGCGGTCGAATGAGTTTCACATGCCGTTTGGCCGTGCTCGCCCAGGACCGCTGCAGGCGTCTGTCCTGGGTCGCGGGCGCCTGGCTGGCCTTGGTGCCTGCGTGGTCCTGGGCCCAGGTGACGCTGCAGTCGCTCAGCAGCGCACTGGACAAGGGTGTCGAGGTCGTCAGGATCGAGTTCAGCCATCCGCTGGTGCGGCCTCCGTCGAGCTTTTCTGTGCAGACGCCACCCCGGATCGCGCTGGACCTTCCAGGCGTGTCGAGCGGCCTGTCCCAAGGGCTCGTCGAGGTCAACCAGGGCAACCTGAGGACGGTGACCGTGGTGGAAGCCGGGGAGCGGACCCGCGTGGTCTTGAACCTGAACCGCCCCTCGGCTTACAGGACCCAGGTTGACGGAAATGCCTTGCTGGTGCGTCTGGAAGGCTCCGGGACATCGACGGCTACCGGCTCCGCTCCGAGCGGATCGCAGGCGGGCGCCCCCCCGGCGCAGACCGACGCCACTGCCGTAGCGCCATCCGATTCCATCCTGGCGGTGAAGGACATCGACTTCCGGCGCAGTGCCGACGGTACGGGCCGCGTCATCGTGAAGCTGTCTTCCGCCAACACCGCCGTGGACGTTCGCCCCCAGGGCCAGAACCTCGTGCTGGAGTTCCTCCGCGCCAGTCTTCCCGAGGCCTTGCGCCGGCGGCTCGACGTGTCGGACTTCGGTACACCCATTCAGACCGTATCGACTGTGCAGACTGCTGACAAGGTGCGCATGCTGGTGGAGGCGCGCGGCGCCTGGGAGTACAGCGCGTATCAGACGGACGACCAGTTCGTGCTGGAAGTTCGGCCCGTGCGTGCGGACCCCAACAGGCTGGTGCAGGGCCCGGTCTACAGCGGCGACAAGCTGTCGCTGAGCTTCCAGAACATCGAGGTTCGAGCCCTCTTGCAGGTGATTGCTGACTTTACCGGTTTCAACGTCGTGGCCAGCGACACGATCAAGGGCAACCTGACCCTGCGCCTCAAGGACGTACCTTGGGATCAGGCCCTGGATATCGTCTTGAAGAGCAAGGGCCTGGGCGTACGCAAGAACGGCAACGTCCTGATGGTTGCCCCTGCAGAGGAGCTCAACGCCAAGGACCAGCTGGAGTTGGAAGCCCGCAACAAGCTGCACGAGCTGGAACCTTTGCGTACCCAATCTTTCCGGCTGAACTACGCCAAGGCTGAGATCCTGGCGCGTTCCCTGGGCGGGGGCGGCGGCGGTGCGGCGGGTTCGGCTGGCCTGCCGCTGGGCGCGGCGGGGTCCCTGGCGTTGGGAATGGGCTTGTCCGGTGGCGTATCGGGGGGCAGCGGTGGCCAGGGCGGCGCACGAATCCTGTCTCCGCGCGGTAGCGTGATCGCAGAGGTGCGCACGAATCAATTGTTCGTCACCGACATTGCCAGCAAACTCGAACAGGTGCAAGCGCTGATTGCCCAGGTCGACATCCCCGTGCGCCAGGTGATGATTGAGGCGCGCATCGTCGAAGCTGACGACACCTTCGGGCGTGCCCTGGGCGTCAAGCTCGGTGGCAATGACCTGCGCGGACTGCGTGGGGGCGTGCCTGGCTATCCCACGGGCGGTGGCAACTTTCTGGCCGTCGGCCCCAACTACGGCGCCGTCCTGGCTCAGACGGGGCAGGGTAGCGCCGGGACCTTTTCCGACCCATCGTTCGTCAGCCTGCCGGCCAACACCAGTTCGCTGTCCTCCGCAGCGGCCACGGTTGCTTTGTCACTGTTCAGTCCGAGCGCCAACCGCTTCCTGAACCTGGAACTCTCCGCCCTGGAGGCGGAGGGCAAGGGCAAGATCATCTCCAGTCCCCGCGTCATCGTGGCCGACCAGGACCGTGCGCTCATCGAGCAGGGCGAGGAACTGCCGTATCAAAGCGCCACCTCCAGCGGCGCGACGGCCGTGTCCTTCAAGAAGGCCAATCTCAGGCTGGAGGTGGTTCCCCAGATCACGCCCGAGGGTAGCGTCATCCTGGATGTGGACGTCAACAAGGACAGCGTGGGCCGCGTCACGCCTTCGGGCTTTGGCATCGACACCAAGCATGCCAAGACCAAGGTGATGGTGCAGGACGGCGGTACCGTGGTCATTGGCGGCATTTACATACAGACCGAGAAGGCCGAAGTCAACAAGGTGCCGGTGCTCGGTGACGTGCCCTATGTCGGCCACTTGTTCAAGAATACGTCGCGCACGTTGAATAAGACCGAGTTGCTGATATTCATCACACCCAAGATCGTTTCTGACGGTCCGCTTGGACGGTGATGCCGCGGCTGCACGGCGCCTGCCACGCACAACAAGGAGGTAGCGGACCGATGAGAAGTTTCAGCCAAGGTTTCAGGTGCGCTCTAGGCCTGGCGGTGTTGATGGGCTTGTACGCCTGCGGCGGAGGCGGCAATCAGACGGGCGCGCCAGCGTTCCCTGGTGAAGCCCCCACCGCCACCTTGACCCTCAGCGTCAGCAGCACCACGATTTCTGCGGCCAGCCCGGCCGAGGTGAAGGCCGTTCTCAAGGACGCGGGTGGCATGGCGGTGCCGGGCCAGGTGGTGACCTTCGGCGTCAAGCGATCGTTGGCGGCGACCAGCGTGCAGACCGCGCTGACCAACGCCAAGGGCGAGGCGTTTGCCCTGCTCGCGCCTGCCAACGCCGGTGCGGCAGGGGCCGATGAACTGGTGGCCAGCGTGTCGTTTGGCGGCAAGACACTTGAGCAGACCTTGGGCTTCCAGATCAATGCGGGCACCGGCATCACGGCGACCTTCGAGGCCTTGCCCTCCGGCTTCACGTTGTCTGCCTACGGCGAGGCCACGCTGCAGTTGAAACTGACAGGCGCATCTCCCGGGCTTCCCGTGAAAGTCAACCTGTCCAGTTCGTGCACGGCGGCGGGCAAGGCGACCCTTTCGCCCGCTGCTGCGATCGCCAGTTCCTCCACGCTGACCGTCCTGTACCGCGACAACGGGTGCGGGGCTTTGCAGGGTTCGGATGCCATCCAGGCCGTGGTGGCGGGGGCCTCCTCGCCAGCAAACCTGGCCCTGCCGCTGGCGCGACCGGGGGTGGCCAGTCTGGCCTTCATCCAAGCCTTGCCCGAAGCGATCTTCCTCAAGGGCTCCGGACTGCCCGAAACTTCGCTGGTCACCTTCGAGGTGCGTGACCTGGCAGGCAATCCTCTGCCCAATCAGCAGGTCGGGCTGACCTTGCTGACGGGAGCCGGGGGTCTGCTGCTGGAGGGGCTGCCTGCGGGTTCTGCGCTGACCTTTTTCTCCGACGCCGCCGGCCGCGTGTCGGCGCGCGTCAATTCCGGGACCGTGCCCACGCCGGTTCGCGTGCAGGCCAGCGTCGCCGTTTTGCAGTCGGGCGTGGTCACCTCGGTGTCCACCGTCTCCAGCAACCTCAGCGTGGGCGTGGGTTTGCCGTCCCAGGTCAATTTCTCGCTCTCGCAGGGCGCCCGTAACATCGAAGGCTACAACATCGACGGCACCGAAAACACGTACGGCGTCATTGCGTCGGACCGTACCGGCAATCCCGTACCCGCAGGCACCTCCATCAACTTCAGCGCCGAGAGCGGTCAGATCGAGGCGTCCAGGCAGGTTCAACTGGTCGGGGGCATTTCCCGGGCGAGCGCCAACTACGTGTCCGCCCAGCCGCGGCCTGCCGATGGGCGCGTCACCATCACGGCCTACGCCCTGGGCGAGGAGTCCTTCATCGACCTGAACGGCAACAACAGCTACGACCCGGGTGAACCTTTCCAGGATCTCGGCAATGTCTTCAAGGACCGGCGGTTCAACGGTGCTTTCGATCCGGACGAAGACGAGTTCGTGTCCCTGAACATCAATGCCGGCTCCGCATGCGTTGCTCCCGGGGCAGTCCTGCTCGAACTGGATCCCAGCATCCCTTCGATGCCGGCCACCTGCGATGGCGTCTGGAGCGGCGCGGGCAAGGTCTACGTGCGGCGCTCGATCCAGACGGTGCTGTCGACTTCAGCCGCCAGGCCGCTGTGGGCCAGCACGGGCGGGGCAGCGGGCGGCGTGGGTCTGAATTCCAGTTGCACGAAGGTCTCGCTTCAGGTGGGCCCGTCGCCCACGGCCACGGCCAGCTTTGCGGTGGTCGGGGGCCAGACCTGGTACACGGGTGGCAGCGACGCCGGCTTGCTGCGCCTGATCGTGGCCGATGCCAACCCGGTCAGACTCAACCCCATGGCCGCCGGTACGACCATCACGGCCGCAACCTCGACCAAGGGCATGACGGTGAATCTGGAAGGCGGCTCCCCCGTAGCCAGCACGTCCGAAGCCTCGCTGGCAGTCATCTCCTTCAAGTTCGAACCCACGACGACCTCGGGTGTCGAATCCACGACGACCTCGGGTGTCGTCAGCGTCACGTTCACTTCGCCGAGCAAACTGGCCACCACCGTGTCGATCCCTGTCGTCAAGGGCGATCGCGGTGCTTCGATCTGCCCGTGATCCTTGCCCTCATCGGCATGCCCGGCTGCGGCAAGTCCACGGTCGGGCGGCATCTGGCGCGGCACCTGGGCTTGCACTTTGTGGACGCCGACGTTGAACTGGAGGCGCGCATCGGCACGTCGGTACGGACGTTCTTCGAGACCCACGGCGAAGCCGCATTCCGCGACGAGGAGCAGGCGGTGATCGAAGCGGTGTCGCAAGGCCAGCGCAGGGTCGTCGCCACGGGCGGCGGAGTGGTCCTGCGGGCGGCCAACCGCGAGGCCTTGCACGCACGCTGCAAGGTGTTCTACATGCGCGCCTCGCCCGAGGAACTGTTTCGCCGCCTGCGCCACGATACGCACCGGCCGCTGCTGCAGGTGGCCGACCCTTTGAGGCGATTGCGAGAGTTGTACCGCGAACGTGATCCGCTGTACCGTCGCACCGCCCACTTCACGGTGGAGACGACCCGGCCGTCCCTGCAGGGACTGCAGCACATGATCCTGATGCAGCTGGAGCTGGCCGGCCTGATCGATGCCGCCGCGGTGCCGTCCCCCGTGGATCCCTTGCCGCACCCCGTGCAGTGAGACCGGCCATGGCGGCGGACGACAGCCTGAGCCCGGCCGTGGGATCGGATGGCGCGCGCCCTGCCAGTGGCTGGCAAAGCGTCGGTGTCGACACGGGCCACCAGCGATACGACATCCTCATCGGCCGCGGTCTGCTGGCCCGATCGCAGACCTGGCAGAGCCTGCCTCGGGCCGCGCAGGCCGTGATCGTCAGCAACACCACCATCGCACCGATCTGGGTGCCCCCGCTGGTGCAGGCGTTGCGGGGTCACTATGCACAGGTGTCGGTGGTCGAACTGCCGGACGGCGAGGTGCACAAGGACTGGCCGGCCCTGAACACCGTCTTCGACCACCTGCTCACCCGGGCGGCCGACCGCAAGACCGTGCTGTTCGCCTTGGGTGGCGGCGTGGTGGGTGACATCACCGGCTTTGCCGCCGGGTGTTACATGCGCGGCGTGCCGTTCGTGCAGGTGCCCACCACGCTGCTGGCGCAGGTGGATTCTTCGGTGGGCGGCAAGACGGCCATCAACCATGCGTTGGGCAAGAACATGATCGGCTTGTTCTACCAGCCGCAGCGCGTGGTGTGCGATCTGGACACGCTGCAGACCCTGCCGCAACGCGAGTTCATCGCCGGACTGGCCGAGGTCATCAAGTACGGACCCATCGCCGATGAGGAGTTTCTGGGTTGGATCGAGCGGCATCTCGACGACCTGCTCGCCCGCGAGCCTGGGGCGATGACCCACGCCATCCGGCGTTCCTGCGAGATCAAGGCGCAAGTGGTGGGCCAGGACGAGAAGGAAGGCGGACTGCGCGCCATCCTGAACTTCGGCCACACCTTCGGTCATGCCATCGAGTCGGGCATGGGCTACGGACAGTGGCTGCACGGCGAAGCGGTGGGCTGTGGCATGCGCATGGCCACCGATCTTTCGGTGCGCCTGGGCTTGCTGGCGCCGCCGGCCCTGCAGCGCATGCACCGCCTGCTGGTGCGAGCGGGCCTGCCTGTTCGCGCGCCTGACCTGGGGGCCGAGGCCTACCTGGCGTGGATGGGCCGCGACAAGAAGGCCGAGGCCGGCGAGATCCGCTTCGTGGTGCTGCAGGCCCTGGGGCGTGCTGTGATTCAGGGCGCGCCGGACTCGCTGGTGCGGCAGGTGCTGCAGGATGCCGTACAGGTCAGCGCCACATGAGGCCTGATCGCCCCGGCAACGCGGGCTGAAGCCGCCAGCCGGCACCACCACCCACGTTGCCGCCACCGCCCGCGAAACCCCACCGAGCCGCCCTCGCCCATGGCCCGTCTGCCCCGCATCTGCCTGCCCGGACATGCCCATCACGTGGTGCAGCGCGGGCACAACGGGCAGCCCATCGTGCTCGACGATGTGGACCGCACCTGCTGGCGACAGGTGCTGGCCGACGCGGCCGTTACGCACCGGGTCGATGTGCACGCCTGGCAGTTGCTGGACGAGCACTTCCATCTGGTGCTGACCCCTGCCACCGCCGATGGGCTGGCCCGCATGATGCAGGCTCTGGGCCGCCGACATGCCGCCGGATTCAACCGCCGGCATGGCCGCACGGGCACCTTGTGGGAGGGCCGGTTCCGGTCCTCGCTCGTGCAGTCCGGGCCCTGGCTGCTGGATTGCCTGCTCTATGTGGAGTCCCATGCCGCCCGAACGGGCGTGGCCGCCCAGGGGGTGGACGGACCCTGGTCCAGCCTGGGCCATCACCTGGGAGCCCGGCGTGACCCGCTGGTGGTGGAACCTCCCGCCTGGTGGAGCCTGGGCAACACCCCGTTCGACCGCGAGATGGCGTGGCGCGCCCGCCTGGAGGCGGGTTTGGCGCCGGAGGTGGCCGGTCGCATCACCCAGGCCACCCGGCGCGGGTGGCCCTTGGGCGACGAGGCGTTCCTCAGGACCCTGGAGCCGGCCACGGGCCGAGCCGTGTCCCCGCGGCCCCGGGGACGTCCGGCAAGCGTACGGCCTTCCCGGCATCCCCCCTCCGTCCCGAAGGCCGACAGCCCGGATGAGATTCCCGATCATAATGTCCCCTTTTATTAGGGGGTGGGACTCATGTGTTCTGATAAACATATACTGACCCCATTTATTCTGACTTGAGGCTCTGGCTGCGCCGCAGTATCCTGCCGGTCCTTTGAGAGAGCCCAGGAGATTCACATGGACAAGGCTGCCGCCGCCCTCAGAGCTTGTGAAGTATTCCGGCGCGCCCGAGCGGGCGTTCCAAAGGGTGCCGATCCGGGCGCAAAGCACAGTCGTAGCTCGGGCTACGGCGGGCATTTGCAACGACGAGCGGGGCCGTTTGGGGCGAACGAGCGGGTGTGCGGGGATGTTTCACAAGCTCTCAGGCCGTTGGCCCCGCCCGCGACGGTGCGGGAGGAACTGCAGGCCACCCAAGAGCATGGGCTTTACGACCCGGATCGGGAACATGACGCCTGCGGCGTCGGCTTCGTGGCCCACATCAAGGGACACCGGGCGCATGCCATCGTCCAGCAGGGTCTGAAGATCCTGGAAAACCTGGACCATCGCGGTGCGGTGGGCGCGGACGCCCTCATGGGCGATGGCGCCGGCATCCTGATCCAGATCCCGGATGAGTTCTACCGTGCCGAGATGGCGGTGTCCGGCCAGGCCCCCGGTGGTCGCGTGGGCGTGTCGCTGCCGCCGCCCGGCGAGTACGGCGTGGGCATGATCTTCCTGCCCAAGGAACATGCCTCGCGCCTGGCCTGCGAGCAGGAGATGGAGCGCGCCATCCGCGCCGAGGGCCAGGTGCTGCTGGGCTGGCGTGACGTGCCGGTGGACCGCGACATGCCCATGTCACCCACGGTGCGCGCCAAGGAGCCGGTGATCCGCCAGGTGTTCATCGGGCGCGGCCCGGATGTCATCGTGCCCGACGCGCTGGAGCGCAAGCTGTACGTGATCCGCAAGACGGCTTCGGCCGCCATCCAGGCGCTGAAGCTGACGCACAGCCGCGAGTACTACGTGCCCAGCATGAGCTGCCGCACCGTCATCTACAAGGGCTTGCTGCTCGCCGACCAGGTGGGCGTGTACTACAAAGACCTGGCCGACCCGCGCGTGACCAGTGCCCTGGCCCTCGTGCACCAGCGCTTCAGCACCAACACCTTCCCTGAGTGGCCGCTGGCGCATCCCTACCGCTTCGTTGCGCACAACGGCGAGATCAACACCGTCAAGGGCAACTTCAACTGGATGCGTGCCCGAGAGGGCGTGATGAAGTCGCCCGTGCTCGGCGACGACCTGAAGAAGCTCTATCCCATCAGCTTCGAGGGCCAGAGCGACACCGCCACCTTCGACAACGCGCTGGAGCTGCTCACCATGAGCGGCTACCCGCTGGCGCAGGCCGCGATGATG
>JBJTZN010000192.1:0-103495 GCA_046087245.1 Rubrivivax sp. | reverse complement strand
CAGGGCGGCGCGTCACTGGGGAAGGCAGCAGCGCCCGCGCAGGTACCGGCGCACCAGCCTGGGGAAGCGGCGCCGGCCCTGCCTTTGCCGCCGTTGCCGCCGGGCCTGCCTGCTGACCTGGCGTCGTATCTGGACGCAGTGGAGAGGTTCATTCTCGAGCGGGCCCTGGTCAACCATCGCTTCAACCGTACGGCTGCCGCTGCCAGCCTGGGGCTGTCGCTGCGCCAGATGCGCTACCGCATGGCCAGGCTGGGCGTCGGCGTTGAGGTCGAAGGTGCAGACCTGACTTGATGCAATGAGGGAAAACGACCGCTCATCCCTACCGGTAGTGGCTTGAGCCCTCCCGCGGCACCATATATAGTGTGCGGCAATCCACCGCGATCCTGGCCTGCCTTGCTTCACGCAGAGCCCATGGTGCGCAAGACACCCCACGAGGAACCGCATGCAGTCAGTTGCCCTTTCGAGCCAGGAAGTATTCGCTCCCCTGCCGACGCCCAGCGCGCCGGCCGCCGCTGCGTCTGCCTACGCGGCCTACCAGATCATCCGCCGTAACGGCGCAGTCGTCTCCTTCGAGCCCAGCAAGATCGCGGTCGCCCTCATGAAGGCCTTCCTGGCCGTCCATGGCACCCAGGGGGCCGCCTCCGCCAGTGTGCGTGAGACCGTCGACGGACTCACGGAGACGGTCGTGCGCGCGTTGTTGCGCTCGCGTCCCGGCGGCGGGACCTTTCACATCGAGGACGTTCAAGATCAGGTCGAGCTGGGGCTGATGCGAGGGGGCCATCACGAGGTCGCGCGCGCTTACGTGTTGTACCGGGACCGCCGCGCGCAAGAGCGTGCGAAGCAGTCGGCGCCTGCGCAGGCCAGGATGCCGCAGTTCCACGTCACCGACCGCGGACACAGGGTGGCGCTGGATGTGCAGGCCCTGACCCTGCTCGTGCAGCAGGCCTGCGCCGGGCTCGGTGCCGATGTCTCTCCCGAGCCGATCCTGGCCGAGACGATGCGCAATCTGTACGACGGCGTGCCCATCGACGAGGTCTACAAGGCAGCCATCCTGGCCGCCCGCACGCTGCTGGAGCGCGAACCGGCCTACACCCGTGCCACCGCCCGGCTGCTGATGCACACCATTCGCCGCGAGATCCTGGGTGCCGAGGTCGACGCGTCCGACATGGCGGCGGCTTATGCCGACTACTTTCCCGCCTTCATCAAGAAGGGGGTGCAGGCCGAACTGCTTGACGACAAGCTATTGCAGTTCGACCTGCCGCGGCTGGCGGCGGCGTTGAAACCGCAGCGCGATCTGCAGTTCGACTACCTGGGCTTGCAGACCCTCTACGACCGCTACTTCCTGCACACGCAGGAGCGGCGCATCGAGATGCCCCAGGCCTTCTTCATGAGGGTGGCGATGGGGCTGTCACTCAACGAGGTGGACCGCGAGGCGCGGGCGATCGAGTTCTACGACGTGCTGTCCAGCTTTGATTTCATGTCCAGCACCCCCACGCTGTTCAACTCCGGCACGCGGCGTTCCCAGCTGTCCAGTTGCTACCTCACCACGGTGGCTGACGACTTGGACGGCATCTATGAGGCGCTGAAGGAAAACGCACTGCTTTCGAAGTTCGCTGGTGGCTTGGGCAACGACTGGTCGCGGGTGCGGGCGCTGGGTTCCTACATCAAGGGCACCAACGGCAAGAGCCAGGGCGTCGTGCCGTTCCTGAAGGTTGTCAACGACACGGCCGTGGCAGTCAACCAAGGTGGCAAGCGCAAGGGAGCGGTGTGCTCTTATCTCGAGTCCTGGCATCTGGACATCGAGGAGTTCCTGGAGTTGCGCAAGAACACCGGCGACGATCGCCGCCGCACGCACGACATGAACACGGCCAACTGGATTCCTGACCTGTTCATGAAGCGGGTGATCGAGGACGGCAACTGGACTCTGTTTTCGCCCTCGACCTGCCCTGACCTGCACGACCTCTTCGGCCAGGCCTTCGAGCAGGCCTATACCGCCTACGAGGCCAAGGCCGATCGCGGCGAGATCAAGCTGTTCAAGCGCATGCCTGCGCGCAGCCTGTGGCGCAGGATGCTCACCATGCTGTTCGAGACCGGGCATCCCTGGATCACCTTCAAGGACGCCTGCAACGTGCGCAGCCCGCAGCAGCATGTCGGCGTGGTGCACTCCAGCAACCTTTGCACCGAGATCACGCTCAACACCAGCGACACCGAGATCGCCGTGTGCAACCTCGGATCCGTCAATCTGGTGCAGCACCTCGTGGATGGGACTGATGGCCGCAAGACGCTCGATCAGGTGAAGTTGCAGAAGACGGTCTCGACGGCCATGCGCATGCTCGACAACGTCATCGACATCAATTACTACGCGGTCAAGAAGGCCCGCGACTCCAACCTGCGACACCGGCCCGTTGGCCTGGGCATCATGGGTTTCCAGGACTGCCTGTACCAACTGCGTGTCCCTTACGCCAGCCAGGAGGCCGTGGAGTTTGCCGATCGCTCTATGGAAGCCGTGTGTTTCCACGCCTATTGGGCTTCCACCGAACTGGCCCAGGAGCGCGGCCGCTACTCCAGTTACCGCGGCTCGCTGTGGGACCAGGGCGTGCTGCCCATCGACTCCCTGGGCCTTCTTGCGCAGCATCGTGGCGGGCATGTCGAGGTCGACCGCTCGGTCACCATGGACTGGGATTCGTTGCGCCAGCGCATCGCCCAGCACGGCATGCGTAACAGCAACTGCGTGGCCATCGCCCCCACGGCCACCATCTCCAACATCATCGGCGTGGACGCCTCCATCGAGCCCTGCTTCGGCAACATCTCGGTCAAGTCCAACCTGTCCGGCGAGTTCACCGTCGTCAACGAGTATCTGGTGCGCGATCTCAAGAGGCTCGGCCTGTGGGACAGCGTCATGGTCTCCGACCTCAAGCATTTCGACGGTTCCCTGCGCCGCATCGACCGCGTCCCCGAGGAACTCAAGCAGCTGTACGCCACGGCCTTCGAGGTGGAGACGGTATGGCTGGTCGAGGCGGCGGCCCGACGCCAGAAGTGGATCGATCAGGCCCAGTCGTTGAACATCTACATGGCCGGCGCCTCGGGCAAGAAACTCGACGAGACCTATCGCCTGGCCTGGTTACGTGGGCTCAAGACCACCTACTACCTGCGCACCATGGGCGCCACCCATGCCGAGAAGTCCACGGTGCACCCTGGCGCGCTCAACGCCGTACCTTCCGGCGGCGGCGTCTCGCAGGGCCTGGAGGCCGCTGCAGCCAAGGCCGAGGTCTTGATGGCCCAGGCAGACCAGACCCCGGCCAGCGATGTGAAGTTCTGTTCCATCGACAACCCTGACTGCGAGGCCTGTCAGTGATCGCGCGGGCCGAATCACTCGAGCTGCGAGGACCTGCAGATGCGCGAACCTGCCGGCGCGCCAGCGAACGCATCGCGAACAGGCGCAACAAGTGCTTGGTCTTCTGGCCTATCGCTCCGATAATTCGACATCGCTGAGGACATCACGCCATGCTGGTCTGGGAAGAAGAGAGTCGTTTCGCACTACCGAAGCCGTTGACGGGTCGTCAGCCCGCATGGCCCCTGCCGGCGGATACGCCGCTGCAGTCGTCGGCCACCGCGGGGGAGCCGACCTTCCCGACCGCTGCCGGCACCCGCAAGGTTCAGGTGGAAGAGGTCGAGTCGGCCTCGCGCCGGGTCAACGTGGCGGACAAGCGCATCATCAATGGTCAGACCGATGTCAACCAGCTGGTGCCCTTCAAGTACAAGTGGGCCTGGGAGAAGTACCTGGCCACCTGCGCGAATCACTGGATGCCGCAGGAGATCAACATGTCGCGCGACATCGCGACCTGGAAAGACCCCAACGGCCTGACCGAAGACGAACGTCGCATCGTCAAGCGCAACCTCGGCTTCTTCGTGACCGCTGATTCGTTGGCTGCCAACAACATCACGCTGGGCACTTACCGCCACATCACCGCCCCGGAGTGCAGGCAGTTCCTGTTGCGCCAGGCCTTCGAAGAGGCCATCCATACCCACGCCTACCAGTACATCGTCGAGTCCCTGGGCCTGGACGAAAGCGAGATCTTCAACGCCTACCACGAGGTGTCTTCGATACGGGACAAGGACGAGTTCCTGATCCCGTTCATCGACGCGATCATGGACCCGCACTTCAAGACGGGCACGCCCGAGGCCGACCAGACCCTTCTCAAGAGCCTGATCGTCTTTGCCTGCTTGATGGAGGGCCTGTTCTTCTACGTGGGTTTCACGCAAATCCTGGCGCTGGGCCGGCAGAACAAGATGACCGGGGCCGCAGAGCAGTACCAGTACATCCTGCGCGACGAGTCCATGCATTGCAATTTCGGCATCGACCTCATCAATGCCATCAAGCTTGAAAACCCGCATCTGTGGACTCCGGAGTTCCGCGCCGAGATCAAGGCGCTGTTCCTCAGGGCTGTGGAACTGGAGTACCGCTATGCCGAGGACACCATGCCGCGGGGAGTGCTGGGACTGAACGCTTCGATGTTCAAGGGCTATCTCAGGTACATCGCCAACCGCCGGGCCCAGCAGATCGGCCTGGAGGCGCTCTTCCCCCACGAGGAAAACCCCTTCCCCTGGATGAGCGAGATGATCGACCTGAAGAAGGAGCGCAACTTCTTCGAGACCCGTGTCATCGAGTACCAGACGGGCGGCGCGCTGTCCTGGGATTGAACGCAGCGCTGACTACTGTCCGTCCATCGCTCCGACCCCGCCCCCACCCCCACCCCAAACCTGTCATCCATGTTCCGTATTGCAGGTCCTGATGCACCGCCCTCAGAAACGGTGTGCAGACTTGCGTCACCATTCGCCGTGCCCAGCCAGCGCCGACATGCAAGAGCATGCGTCTTGGCGTGAGGATGGCGAATCTCCGCGCTGTATCGAGCGGCGCGGTGCTCTTTGCAACTTGATCAAGGAGATCGTTATGGCAACTGCGAAGAAGCCGGCCAAGAAGGCCGCACCGGCGAAGAAGGCCCCAGCCAAGAAGGCTGCACCGGCGAAGAAGGCCGCGGCCAAGAAGGCTGCACCGGCCAAGAAGGCCGCGGCGAAGAAGGCTGCACCGGCGAAGAAGGCCGCGGCCAAGAAGGCTGCACCGGCGAAGAAGGCCGTGGCCAAGAAGGCTGCGCCGGCGAAGAAGGCCGTGGCCAAGAAGGCTGCACCGGCCAAGAAGGCTGCGGTCAAGAAGGCTGCTGCGAAGAAGGCCCCCGCGGCCAAGAAGCCGGCAGCCAAGAAGCCGGCGGCCAAGAAGGCTCCCGCCGCCCCTGCCCCTGCGGCCCCCGCGCCTGCAGCAAAGACCGCACTGAGTCCGGCGGCGGCATGGCCGTTCCCGACGGGCAGCAAGCCCTGAGCGGATGAGGCGGGGCAGGGTGCGAACCTTGCCCCGCTGTCTTGCAAGCCCGACCCGGCCCTGGCCGGGTCATTTCTTTCCTTTCCCCTTTCCCCTTTCCCCTTTCCTTGCGGGTTCCCGGCCCTCTGCCGGGGTGTCGTCCGCGCGCCGCCGTGAGCCCTTCGCGGCAGCCTCAGGCCAAGGTCCAGGCCGGGTCGACGGGGTGGTTTTGTCCCCCTCTGCAGGCGATCTTGGCCGCCCCCAGCCGGTTGCCCAGCAACACGCACCGCTGAAGCGACCAGTCACGTTCAAGTCCGTACAGCAAGGCTCCCCGGAATGCGTCACCGCAACCGGTGGGATCGAGCACCTCACGCGCAGGAACACCCGGCACGTGCTCCTTGCGGCCCTGCACCCAGATGTCGCAACCTTGCGCTCCCAGCGTGACGATGACGCCCGCCAGATGGGAGTTCGACAGCGACTGCAGCGTGTGTCCCGTGCGATCACACAGCATCTTGGCCTCGTAATCGTTGACGGCCACCCAGCGTGCCTGCTCGATGAAGACCCGCAGTTCGGCCCCATCGAACATCGGCAGGCCCTGCCCGGGATCGAACACGAACGGGATGCGGGCCTCATGCAACTGCTGGGCGTGGCGCAGCATCGCATCCCGACCGTCGGGCGCGATGATGGCGACCTTGAGGTCGGGCCGGGCCGGCACCTGCACCTCGCCGGCCTTCTGCATGGCGCCAGGGTGGAACGCCGTGATCTGGTTGTTGTCCGTATCGGTGATGATGAGAGCCTGGGCCGTGTAGTGGTCCTCGATGCAGGTCACCAGGGAGATGTCCACGCCCCACGAGCGGATGCGCTCGAGGTAGTCGCCGCCATCGTTGCCGATGGCGGCCATGACCACGGGATCGCCACCGAGCCGGCGAAGGTTGTAGGCGATGTTTCCCGCGCAGCCGCCGAACTCCCGGCGCAGGTCGGGCACGAGGAAGGACACGTTCAGGATGTGCAGTTGCTCGGGCAGGATCTGCTGGCTGAAGCGTCCCGGGAAGGTCGTGATGGTGTCAAAGGCCAGTGAGCCGCAGATCAAGGCGGGCATGGGGTCTCCGAAGGCAGGTGGGGTACGTGACCGGTGCAGTGCCGATCTTCAGGGGTAGAACAACTCGATCGTAAAGCCGGCCACGACCGTGCTGCCGGTGTTCAGGTTGGTCTGGAGATTCAGGTCCTTCTGCGCGGCGATCGATCGGGCGCGCAGGCCGAAGTCGGCCCACCGCAGCACCCTTCTGGCGACGATCTGGTCGCCCTGATCGGTGAGCACGAGATCCAGGGCCGGAGGGGTCAGGTCCGACTTGGCGCGGTTACGAATGGTCAACGAGAACTGGTAGATGGTGCCGCCCAGGTGGACGAGTTGGCTGGACTCGATGGTCAGCGACTCGATCCGGCGCGCGGGTTCTATCCGGCACTCGGCCATCACGCAGGCCACTTCCAGCGTCGGGCGCAGGGCCGGCATGGCTTGGGCCAGTTCGTCATGCCAGGTCAACGCGGCCTGGATCATGAGGCTCACCAGCGCGACCGACCCCACAGCCGCCCAGGCAGACCTGACCCATGGTGCAGACTTGGCATCGCGCCGCGACTTGGGATCCCAGATGTACCGCCCCAGGGCGTCCGATGAGCTTGCGTCCGGCATCTCGCCGGGGCCGTCCAAACCAGAGGTGAGTTCGGCTTGTGGCGAAGCCTCTGCCCCCGGCCGCTCGGCCAACTCCCGCAGTTCATCCTGAAGCCGGCTGCGCTCCTGAAGCAAGGCGGCGATCTGCTCATCCACCCGCTGAAGCGACACCATGTTGGCCTGCGCCATGCGGACCAGGGGGGCGGTAGGCGATGCGTGCGTGTCGTCGGCCGTCTCCAGCCCGTTGTCCGTCGGCCTGGGCCCCGCAGGCTCCGTGGCCGTTGCGGCCTGTGCGGCTTGTGCGAGAGGGGCCTGCGATCCGGTTTGCGCCTGGAGTTGCTTCAGCGCGTCGTGCGCCGCAAAGGTCTCCGCGCAGCGGCCGCAGCGCACCCATCCGTTGGCGAGCTGCAACTGGTCTCTCACCACCTTGAAGTCGGTGTTGCAACTGGGGCAACGGGTGGTCAGGGTCATCGCGCGATGTTGCCACGATCGGCCGAGCGCGAGGCTGCCGTTCAACCTTCGCGCAGGCGGCCAGTCATCAGGATCCAGCCGTCTTCGCCATCGGTGACCGCGAGGTCCATCCAGGCAGCGTAGGCGTTCTTCAGTTCCTGCGCCTGCCGTTGCAGGATGCCGGCCAGCACCAGGTGCCCAGCGGACTGCAGGTGGGCGCACAGCAAGGGCGCGAGCATCTTCAGGGGGGTGGCCAGGATGTTGGCCAGCACCAGGGGGTAGGCGCCGAAGGCCTGCTCGGGCGGTCCGCACCGCACAGGCACCCCGTTGGCCCGCGCATTGTCCAGGCTCGCCTGGACCGCAGCGGGGTCGATGTCCACGGCGTCCACCTCGACGGCACCGTGCAGTGCGGCAGCGATGGCCAGGATGCCCGAGCCGCAGCCATAGTCCAGCACGCGTGTCCAGGGTCGTGCAGGATCGGCGTGCTCTGCGATCCAGCGCAGGCACATGCGGGTGGTCGGGTGCGACCCCGTGCCGAAGGCCAAGCCTGGGTCCAGTCGGATGACCTGACGGGCGCCCGTGGGTGGCTCATGCCAGGTCGGGACGATCCAGAAGCTTGAGGTGATCTCCACGGGTGCGAACTGGGACTGCGTCAGCCGCACCCAGTCCTCATCGGCCACGGCTGCCATGGCAATCAATCGCAGCGGATCGGCCCAGGTCTGCGCCATCAGCAGGGTGGCCGCCTGCGTGGCCTCGGCCTCGGTCTCGAACAAGGCGCGGACGGTGGAGCGGTCCCAGCCCGGCTGGGGTGGCGGCAGGCCAGGTTCACCGTACAAGGCCCGCTCGGCGGGACTGTCGGCATCCGCGTCTTCCACCGACACCGACAAGGCGTCGAGCTCGTCGGTCAAGGCGTCTGCCACCGACTCCACAAGGGCCTGCGGGCAGCCAAGCGTCAGCTCGAACATCAGGACTTCATTTCTTGCGCTGCGACAACCAGTGCTCAAGGTAGTGGATGTTCGTGCCGCCTGCGCAGAAGCCCGAGTCCACCATCAGATCGCGGTGCAGCGGGATGTTGGTGTGAATGCCCTCGACCACCGTTTCGGACAAGGCGGTACGCATCCGGGCCAGGGCCTGCTCACGGGTGTCGCCGTAGACGATGATCTTGCCGATCATGGAGTCGTAGTTGGGCGGCACGGTGTAGTTGGTGTAGGCATGTGAATCCACACGCACTCCAGGGCCGCCGGGGGAATGCCACATGGTGATCCGCCCTGGCGAGGGCACGAAGGTATAGGGGTGCTCGGCGTTGACCCGGCACTCGATGGCGTGGCCCTTGATCTGGATCGCGCGCTGGCTGAAGGGCAGCTTTTGGCCGGCGGCGATGCGGATCTGCATCTGTACGATGTCGATGCCCGTGACCAGCTCCGTCACCGGATGCTCGACCTGCAGCCGGGTGTTCATCTCGATGAAGTAGAACTCGCCGTTCTCGTAGAGGAACTCGAAGGTGCCGGCACCTCGGTAGCCGATCTTCAGGCAGGCCGCGGCGCAGCGATCGCCGATCTTCTCGATCACCCGTCGCGCGATGCCGGGGGCTGGCGCCTCTTCGATCACCTTCTGGTGGCGGCGCTGCATCGAGCAGTCGCGCTCGCCCAGCCAGACCGCGCCGCGCTGGCCATCGGCCAGCACCTGGATCTCCACATGCCGCGGGTTCTCCAGGAACTTCTCCATGTACACCGCCGGGTTGCCGAAGGCGGCGCCAGCTTCGCTGCGCGTGGTCTGCACCGCGTGGATCAGCGCCGCCTCGGTATGCACAACCCGCATGCCGCGGCCACCGCCACCACCGGCGGCCTTGATGATGACCGGATACCCCACCGAGCGGGCCATGCGGATGATCTCCTTGGGGTCCTCGGGCAGCGCCCCCTCGGAGCCCGGCACGCAGGGCACCCCTGACTTGATCATCGCCTGCTTGGCCGAGACCTTGTCGCCCATGATCCGGATCGCCTCGGGTGTGGGCCCGATGAAGACGAAGCCGCTTTTCTCCACCCGCTCGGCAAAGTCCGCGTTCTCGCTCAGGAAGCCGTAGCCGGGATGGATGGCCTCGGCATCGGTGACCTCGGCGGTGGAGATGATGGCCGGCATGTGCAGGTAACTCTGCGCTGAAGGCGCCGGTCCTATGCACACGGCCTCGTCGGCCAGCTTGACGTACTTGGCCTCGCGGTCGGCTTCCGAATACACCACGACCGACTTGATGCCCATTTCACGACAGGCGCGCTGGATGCGCAGGGCAATCTCGCCGCGGTTGGCGATCAGAATCTTCTTGAACATGTCGGACGCCCTATTCCAGGACGAACAGTGGCTGCCCGAACTCCACGGCCTGACCGTTCTCGCACAGGATGCGCGCGATCGTGCCTGCTTGGTCGGCTTCGATCTCGTTCATGATCTTCATGGCCTCGATGATGCACACGGGCTCGCCCTCCTTGACCGAGCTGCCCGCTTCCACGAAGGGCTTGGCACCGGGGCTGGCGGAGCGGTAGAAGGTGCCCACCATGGGTGACTTGATCACCTGGGCTTCCAACGCGCCGGCGGCGGGAACTCCTGCCGCTGCGACCGGCGGGGCTGCCGGCGCGGTTGCCAGGGGCGCGGGCGCGGCGGCAACAGGCGCCAAAGGCGTGACGCTGACGGTGGGCGCACCAGCCTTGACGATCCTGACCTTGCCCTCGGCTTCGGTGATCTCCAGTTCGGAAATGCTGGACTCGGAGACGAGATCGATCAGGGTCTTGAGCTTGCGCAGGTCCATGGGCATCCTCGGATCGGAAAGACGCGCAGTGTAATGAACTGCGGGGAACTGCTGTCAATTTGGGAGGATCTTAAGATTTCTGACGAGTGTGTCCTTGGAGATCGCAGCCTTGAGAGTGATGTGCCGAGCGCCTGCGGACGACCTTCACAACGGTCTACCGGCGCAGTCTGCCAGTACCCGAAGAGCTCGGGTTCGTAGGAGTTGCGGAGAGAAACCAAGCTCTTGGGGGCCGTAGGCCGCATTTCGCCTGGGCTCGCGGGGCTGCGGGCTGCATGCGGGAGGGTTCGGCGTCGCCTCGCGCGGCCGCAAAGCTTGCCCCAGACGCTTCAGAGTCCCCGCGCCCAGGCTGACAGTTCTTCGAAGTCGGTCGCGCCCAGCTTGCGGTGGATGAGGCGGCCGCGGCCGTCGAACACGACAGTGAAGGGCAGGGCACCCTGCGCATTGCCCAGGTTGCGGCTGAGGGTGGTGCCCTCCAGGCCAGCCAGCCCGATCGGGAAGCTCAAGGGTTGCTGCCGCAGGAATTCCCGCACGGCCCGGGCGCCGTCCACCGCCAGCCCGACGACTTGCCAGTCCCGGGGGGACCATTGTCGATGGAAGCGGTCCAGCTCCGGAAGCTCCTTGACGCACGGGGGGCACCAGGTGGCCCAGAAGTTCAGCACCAGCGGTCGTCCATGCAGCGACGCCAGATCCAGTGCACTGCCGTCCAGCTTGAGGAAGCGCTGGTCCCACGGGGGCCCGGCAGGCGGGGCGGGCGTGGCCAAATCCCGCCACACCTTCCAGCCCACGCCGGCCAAGCCTGCGCCCGCGGCCACACCTGCGAGGATGAGTGCTTCCCGACGCCCGTTGCTGGAACTGCCCATGATCTACCCCTTGTCGGCAGGAGCGCCGATCTCCTTGAGACCCATCAGCCGCTTGAGCGCTGCCAGGTCGCCGCGCCAGCTGCGCCCGCGGCCATCGGGCTTGAGCGCGCCACGCAGATCGTCAAGGTCGTTGACCACCAGGTGCACGGTGACGGGCTGCCCCAGGGCCTGGCTGGGCGAGCTGACACTCAGCACGTCGCGGGCGGCGGCATGGCCGGCGTCCAGCACCTGGATGTCGTGGTCCACCCCCATGTTCAACAGGGCGATCTGCGCGGCTTTGCTGTCGTCGCAATAGAGGTCGATGTGCACGGCCGAATGTCGGGTGGCGGTGCCGCGCCACACTGCGCCGCTCAGATGCGGCCGGAATGCGGCCATGCGCTGCATCCAGGCCAGCGCCACTTCGCGCAGGGCGACCAGTTCGCCCGGCTGCTCGTCGCCCAGGAACAGTTCGATGTAGGCGCGTACCTCGTCTTCCACCAGTTCGTTGGAGGGCATCTCGGTGCGGGCGCTGCCGCCGCGCCGGCCCAGGGCGCGTGCGGCCTTGTGCTTGGCCGCGCCGTACTCCAGCCCCGAATCGACCACCAGGCGGGCAGCGGCGGCGGCGATCTCCTCGGTCAGGCTGGTGTTCATGGGCGGGTACAGGCGTTGCGCGGCGCTCAGGGCAGATCTACCGCGCCCATGCGGGCCGCAATCGTGGCGCTGCGCGAGACCACGTAGTCCGAGGCGGGCCGCTTCTCGAAGCGCTTGGGCGCGGGCAGCATCACCGCCAGGCGCGCGGCTTGGTCAATGCCCAGACGCTGCGCATCCGTGCGGAAGTAATGCCGGGCCGCAGCCTGGGCGCCGAACAGGCCTTCCCCCCACTCCACGCTGTTGAGGTAGATCTCCAGGATCCGCCGCTTGGGCAGCAGGCCTTCGAGCATCAGCGTGATGACCAGTTCCTGCGCCTTGCGCAGCACGGTGCGCTCGCCCGACAGGAACAGGTTCTTGGCCAACTGCTGCGTGATGGTGGAGCCGCCCACCACCTTGGGCTGCGCCGTGGGGGCACCCGGCCGCTGCTGCTGGGCGCGGGCCCGTGCGCGAGCCTCGGCACGCTGGTTGCGGTCCCAGGCCTTCTCCAGGGAAGCCCAGTCCACACCCGTGTGGCTGGTGAAGGCGGCGTCCTCGCTGGCGATCACCGCCCGCTTCAGGTGCACCGAGATCCGGTCGGCGTCCACCCACTGCTGGCTCCACTCGATGTGTCCGCGTGTGCTCAACAGCCGCCAGGCCTCGCTGCGCTGGAAGCTGGTGGATACCGGATCGACCCAGCGCATGGCCAGCACCCGCACGGCCAGGCACAGCTGCAGCGCGACCACGCACACAGCCCCCAGCGCCAGCAGCCGCGTCAGATGCACCATCCACCCCCTCACGACGCCGTCCCCACTCGCTCGCTGAGGGCCCGCAGTACCGGGGCGGTGTCGGGCCGCACGCCGCGCCAGACCCAGAACGCCTCGGCCGCCTGCTCCACCAGCATGCCCAGGCCGTCGCGGGCGATGGCGCCGTGTCGCCGCGCCCACGCCACGAAGGCGGCAGCCGCGGGGCCGTACATCAAGTCCACGGCCAGGGTCCCCGGACGCAGCACGCTGTCAGGCACGGGAATCTGCGGGCCCGCCAGGCTGGAGGCACTGGCGTTGAGCACGAGATCGAAGGCCCTGCCGGGGTGTTCCAGCCCTGTGGCCTGCAGCTGCACCCCATGCCGGGCGGCGAGGTCCCGATGGGCTTGCACCAGGGACCGGGCCTTGTCTGGCGTGCGGTTGGCCACCACCACCCGGGCCGGCCCGCACTCCAGCACGGGCCCCAGCACGCCGGCTGCCGCGCCCCCGGCGCCCACGAGCAGCACCTGCTGGCCCCTGACGGACCAGCCGGCGTGCTGGTGCAGGTCGCGCACCAGGCCGGCGCCGTCGGTGTTGTCCGCCTGCCACTGCGCGCCGTCAAAGCTCAGCACATTGGCCGCACCCGCCTGATGGGCGCGAGCGCTCGCGCCAGTGGCCACGCGCAGGGCTTCACGCTTGAAGGGCAGGGTCACGTTGCAGCCGCGCACCGGACCGCCGTCGGTGTCGGCCGCCAGGGCCTGTACCGCCGCCTCGAAGCCGTCCAGCGGACACAGACGCCGATCGTAGTGAAGCTGCTGGCCGGTCTGGGCGGCGAATGCCGCGTGGATGAAGGGCGAATGGCTGTGCGCCACCGGATGGCCAAGAACAAAGTAACGGTCGGGGTTCATCTTCGGAGTTGTGGGGACGGGGTGCTCAGCGTGGCTGCCCCTGGGCGGTCGGGCTGAGGGTCTGGGCCTCGAAGCCATCCTCGCGCGTGAAGCGAAAGCGCGAAGTCACCACAATCTGGTCGGCTTCGCGGCGCATGGCACTCGTGAACGCGCCGAAGGGCGCTGCGCTGCGCACGATGGCCATGGCGCGTTGGTCCAGCAGCCGCGATTGGGACGGCCGCACCACCTCGGTCTCCACCACGGTTCCGGCGGCATCCACGGTCACGTTCATGATCAGCTCTCCGTACACCTTGCGTCCCTGAACTTCGGGAAAGTCGCGTGTGCCCCTGTCCTCGATCCGGCGTCGCATCGCGTCGTAATACACCGCAAACACCGCCTCGCTGGTGGCCGGACTGACGTAGCGCTTGCGCGGGCGCGCGTTCTCATCGTTGATCCGTTTCTCAATCTCGGCCAGGTGCTTGATCATCTGGCGCCGACGTTCTCTCTGCGCCCGCTGCTCGGGCGTGCCTTGGTCGGCAGCGCCTTCGGGTGGCAGCAGCGCGGCCGCTCTGCGCAGTTGCACCAGCAACTGCATCTGCTCCTGCATCATGTGGTCCAGGCGCTGGCGCGCGTCCTCGGCAGCGTCGCCCAGGCGTACCTCCGCCGAAGCCGCCAGTGGCGAGGTGGCGCGTCCTTGTTCAGCGTCGCCGCCGCCGGCCAGGTTGGCCTGCGCGATGGCCTGGGCTTTCACGGGCGCCTCGTTGGATCGGGCGTTGACCAGGATCACCTCCAGCGGGGTGTCGGCCAGGACACGTTCCAGGGACTGCGGATCCACGAACCGGATGGTCAGCAGGCCTGCGTGCAAGACCACGGACACGGCCAGTGCGGCCTGCAGCGTATTGACCTGGATCCTTCGCTTCAACATGGGCAGGCGACCCGCTTGGTCCAAGGGCTCAGGCGGCCTGTGCCCCGTCCTTGGAGGGCATGGGTTCGCGCAGGAGTTGCGCTGCCGCGTCCTGCACATCGGCGTCTTGATCGGCCAAGTCGATGGCCAGCGCCAGCGGGCCCGCGGCGGGGCTGTCCTCGTCGTCCTCGGTGTCTTGGGCGGCCTGGCCGGTGTCCCCCGCGGCGGCAGCCGCATCCAGCCGGACCACCAGGCTGCCCCAGACGTCCAGGGTCAGCAGGTCGCAGCCGGCGATGCGCACGCGCACCCGGGTGCCCCGGGGCAGGCTCTCGGTGCCCGTGGCCCGCAGCACCAGCGGCAGGGCTTCGGCCCGCACCAGTCCGTCTTTCATCACTGCGGCGTCGAGCTCAGCGACCCCGCTCTGTTCCAGCCAGCGCAGCGTCCAGTACCGCTCGATGCCGTTCTGGAAGTCGTTGTAGGTGCCGTAGGCACCGTCGAAGGCCGAGATGATGGAGAACAGCGACGCATCCTTGGGCTTGAAGGCGGCGGCCAGCGCAGCCGTGGCGCCATGCCGAACGCAGGCGATGATCTGCCACTGGTTGACCAGATCGACATAGCGGCGCAGCGGTGACGTGGCCCATGCGTACTGCGGCACGCCCATGCCGGCGTGGGGCAGCGCCTTCGTGCCCATGCGCACCTTCACTCCGGGCAGCAGGCTGGCCTGGCTGCGGTAGATGCCCGGCAGGCCGAACTGCGCCAGCCAGCCGCCCCAGTGGCAGTTGGCCAGGATCATGGCTTCGGCCACGATCAGGTCCAGCGGCGCGCCTCGCTGGCGCGTGGTGATCAGCACCCGCTCGTGCCCCTGCGGCTCAGCAGGCGCCGCGTCCGGCTCGCGCTCGAGCTTGAAGTTGTAGTCCGGGCGGTTGAAGGTCTCGGGCTTGCCGCGCACCTGTTCGCGCTGGGCCTTGAGGTGGCGCGCCAGGCGAAAGGCGAAGGACAGCTCCTTCGGGAAGGGGTGGTCGGGGTTCGCCTGGCCGGTCAGCGTGGCCTCGGTGATGACACCGTCCAACCGGTCGTGCCGCAGGTTGGCCACGACGGGCACACGCTCGATGCGGGTCTCGCGGCTGCGCACCTCCAGCGAGGCCTCGTCCAGCGTCACGTACAGGCTCACCGCCGGGCAGTCCCGACCCTCGGTCAAGGTGAAGGCCTGCACGATCTCATCGGGCAGCATGGTGATCTTCCACCCGGGCATGTAGACCGTGGACAAGCGCTCCCGCGCCACCTTGTCCACGGGCGAGTCGGGCGCGATCGCCAGGGCCGGGGCGGCGATGTGCACACCGAAGACCACGGTGCCGCTGCCCAGGCCGCGCACCGACAGCGCATCGTCGATCTCGGTGGTGTGGGAGTCGTCGATGGAGAAGGCCTGCACCTGCGCCAGCGGCAACTCGTCCTTGCATGGCGGGACGCTCAAGGGCGGAAAGCCCGTCCCCTTGGGGAACTGCTCGAACAGGAAGCGCCGCCAGTGGAACTGATAGGGGCTGTCGATGGCCCCCGCCGTCTTCAGCAACTCCAGCGGCGAACGCTGCGCGCGCCGGGCCGCCTCGACCACGGCCTTGTACTCCGGCGCATTCTTGTCCGGCTTGAACAGGATCCGGTAGAGGTGTTCGCGCACGGGCGCCGGGCAGGTGCCGCCGGCCAGTTCGGCCGCCCAGCCGTCGATTTGCGCGGCCTGCTGCTGCTTGCGTTCGATGGCCAGCAAGGCGGCCTTGACGGTCTCTTCCGGGGCCTTGCGGAACAGACCCTTGCCCACGCGGCGGAAGTAGTGCGGTGAATCGAACAGCCGAAACAGCGCAGCCGCCTGGCGTTCCACCCCTGCCGAGGCATCGAAGTAGTCGCGGGCGAACTCGACGAAACCGAAGTCGGCCTGCGGGGCGAACTCCCAGGCCAGGTCCAGGTCGATCTCGGCGGCCAGGCGCTGCCCCGCCTCCAGCAGCGCCGCCGGTGTCGGGGCGTCAAAGCGCAGCAGCACATGGGTCGCCTTGACCTTCACGCGCTTGCCGGAATCGAGCTCCACCTGCAC
Source organism: Rubrivivax sp. (assembly GCA_046087245.1). Taxonomy (GTDB): domain Bacteria; phylum Pseudomonadota; class Gammaproteobacteria; order Burkholderiales; family Burkholderiaceae_C; genus Rubrivivax. Next base: position 87,152 of record JBJTZN010000192.1, on the reverse strand, counting down.
CGAGGCCTGCGCCTCGGACATCACGCGGCCGGCAAGGAACTTTCCGGCCTCTTCAAACAGGGCATACATTGGCTCGATTGTCGTCCTTCGGCGAGTGGACGGTAGGCGGTGGGTTCGACAACCCTGTGGTTCCGGGGCGCCGGGCTGATTCAGATGGTCAGGCCTCCGGCCATCTCAACGACGGCGCCGCTGACGCAGCTGGCCTCTTCCGCTGCCCAGGCCGATGTCCTGGGCACCGCCCGTGACGATGCAGACCGTGTCCTTCAGCCTGATGGTTCAGCGCCCTTGCCCCTGCGCCCCCGGTGATCCGGCCCCCAGCGCCTGCAGCAACGCTGCATGCAGGCCCCCGAATCCGCCGTTGCTCATGCACAGGACGTGGTCGCCCGGCCGGGCCGCCTGCACGATCTGCGCCACCAGGGACTGCACCGAATCGGCCACAAGGGCCAGCGGCCCCAGGGGCGCCAGCGCGTCGCGTGCGCTCCAGCCGCAGGGGCCCTGCAGGCAAAAGCTCAGATCGGCCTCTTCCAGGGCCCAGGGCAATTGCGCTTTCATGCTGCCGGTCTTCATGGTGTTGGAGCGCGGCTCGAAGACGGCCAGGATGCGCTGCGGCCCCACCTTGCGGCGCAGCCCGTTCACGGTGGTGCGCATGGCGGTGGGGTGGTGGGCGAAGTCGTCGTAGACCCGCACGCCGTTGACTTCACCGAGCAGCTCCAGCCGCCGCCTGACGTTGCGGAAGCTGCCCAGCGCCGCGGCGGCCTGCGCAGGCTCCACCCCCACGTGCTCGGCCGCGCCTAGGGCCGCCAGTGCATTCATCTGGTTGTGCTCGCCGATCAGGTCCCAGGCCACATGGCCGATCTTCAGGCTGCCTCGCAGCACGTCGAAAGCGTGCGGCTCGCCACGTGCGCGCAACCCGCCAGGCTCTTCGCGGCGCGTGCCGAAGCGCTGCACGCCACTCCAGCAGCCGCGCTGCAGCACGCGCTGCAGCGTCTCGTCGCGGGCGTTGACGACCAGACGGCCGCTGGCCGGCACGGTGCGCACCAGATGGTGGAACTGCGTCTCGATGGCAGCCAGGTCGGCAAAGATGTCGGCGTGATCGAACTCGAGATTGTTGAGGATGGCCGTGCGCGGGCGGTAGTGAACGAACTTGCTGCGCTTGTCGAACAGCGCCGTGTCGTACTCGTCGGCCTCGATCACGAAGCACCGGCCTGCGCCCAGCCGCGCCGAGATGCCGAAGTTCAGCGGGACGCCGCCCACCAGGAATCCCGGCTGCAGGCCGGCCTGTTCCAGGATCCAGGCCAGCATGGACGTGGTGCCAGTCTTGCCATGGGTGCCGGCCACGGCCAGCACGTGGCGCTCGCGCAGCACGGTCTCTGCCAGCCACTGCGGCCCGCTGGTGTAGGCCGCTCCGGCGTCGAGGATGGCCTCCATCAGCGGGTTGCCGCGTGTGACCACGTTGCCGATGACGAAGACATCGGGCTGGAGCGCGAGCTGGTCGGCCGAGAAGCCCTCGATCAGCTCGATGTCCAGGGCGCGTAGCTGGTCGCTCATGGGCGGGTAGACGTTGGCGTCGCACCCGGTCACGCGGTGGCCGGCCTCACGCGCGATGGCCGCGATGCCGCCCATGAAGGTGCCGCAGATGCCCAGGAGGTGCAGGTGCATGGAAGGTGGCCGCGCGAGAGCGGCGCCGCAGCTTCGGAGGTGTTCAGCCCGCCTTGAAGGCCAGAGCCGCGGCCTCGACCGTGGCCTCGATGTCGGCCGCACTGTGGGCGGCGCTGACGAAGCCGGCCTCGTACAGCGCCGGTGCCAGGTACACACCCTGGTTCAGCATGGCGTGGAAGAAGCGGTTGAAGCGCTCCTTGTCGGTGGACATCACCGTGCCGTAGTTCTGCGGCAGGCTCTCAAAGAAGAAGAAGCCGAACATCCCGCCCTCGCAGTCGCCACTGAAGGGCACGCCGGCCGCCTGAGCCGCCCCAGTCAGGCCGTCCACCAGTGAACGGGTGCGTGCCGACAGCGCGTCAAAGAAGCCGGGCTTGGCGATCTCTTTCAGCGTGGCCAGGCCGCAGGCCGTGGCCACCGGGTTGCCGCTCAAGGTGCCGGCCTGGTAGACCGGGCCCAGAGGTGCCAGCTGACTCATCACCTCGCGGGTGCCGCCAAAGGCCGCCAGCGGCATGCCGCCGCCAATCACCTTGCCAAAGACGCTCATGTCCGGCTTGAAGCCCGGAATCAGCTTCGCGCACACGCTCTGCGCGCTGCCCAGGGCGACACGAAAGCCCGTCATCACTTCATCGAACACCAGCAGGGCACCGTGCCGGGTGCACAGTTCGCGCAGCCGGGCCATGAAGGGCACGCTGGCGCGCACGAAATTCATGTTGCCGGCAATGGGCTCCAGCATCACGCAGGCGATCTCGGCGCCGTGAGTGGCGAAGGCCTCCTCGATCTGCAGCAGGTTGTTGTACTCCAGCACCAGCGTGTGCTGCACCACCTCGGGCGGTACACCGGCGCTGGTGGGAAAGCCGAACGTAGCCAGGCCGGAGCCTGCCTTTACCAGCAGCGCGTCGGCATGGCCGTGGTAGCAGCCCTCGAACTTGATGATCTTCGAGCGCCCGGTGGCGCCGCGGGCCAGGCGCAGAGCGCTCATGCCAGCCTCCGTGCCAGAGCTTACCAGCCGGACCTGCTCGACCGAGGGCACCAGGGCGATGATGGCCTCGGCCAGCTCGATCTCGCGCTCGGTGGGGGCACCGAAGCTGAAGCCGTCGGCAGCGGCCCGCTGCACCGCCTCCAGAACAGCGGGGTGCCCATGCCCGAGGATCATCGGGCCCCAGGAGCCGATGTAATCGATGTAACGCCGGCCTTCGGCATCCCACATGTAGGCGCCTTCGGCCCGGGCGATGAAGCGCGGCGTGCCGCCGACGGCGCGGAAGGCTCGTACGGGCGAGTTGACGCCGCCTGGGATGACCTGCTGGGCGCGCGCGAAGAGGCTGTCGTTGCTCATGTCCATCAGTGCACCCGCCGGGCTGCGCCGGGTGGTTTCGGGGGTTCGGGAACATCGTCGTCAGACCCGCCCTCGGAGGCTTCGCCCGTGGGGTCCTCCTCAGGGGCGGGCAGGGCCCAGAAGAAGCGGTCGGGCACCACGTTGCCCATGCCGGGGCGAAACCCGGTATCCAGGCTCTGGTCCAGGAAGGCCAGGGCCTCGCCCACAGCGGACTGCAGTTCGCTGCCAGCTGCCAGCAGCGAGGCCAGGGCTGCGGACAGGGTGTCACCAGCGCCCACGAAGGCGGCTTCAGAGCGCTCGAACTTCTCGCCCGTGAGAGCACCCTGGGGCGACGCCAGCACGTTGTCGATGTACTGCTCGGCCCCGCGGGCAGGCAGCATGACGCCCGTGACCAGCACGTAGCGGGTGCCGCGCTCACCCGCAGCCACGGCCAGCTCGCGTGCCGAGGGCGGACGCTCACTGTCCCACTCCGGCAGCAGGAAGTCGGTGAGGGTCTTGTGATTGCCCGTCAGCACCTCGGCTGCAGGCAGGATCAACTCGCGGTAGGCTTCGAGGTAGGGCTCGCGCTGGTCCTCGTCCAACCAGCTCAGGTCGGGCATGTAGGCCACCAGGGGCACCTCGGCGTAGTCCGACAGGATCTCCGCGACGGCAGCCACGGTGTCGGCAGAGCCGAGAAAGCCCACCTTCCAGGCCGATACCGCCACATCCTCCAGGATGGAGCGCGCCTGTTCGGTCACCGCCTCGTCGTCGATGGGGTGGTGATCGAAGATCTCGGCGGTATCGCGCATCAGCAGCGTGGTCACCACCGGCAGCGGGTGGGCGCCCATGGCCGCAATGGTGGCCACGTCACCGGCCACCCCACCGGCGCCGCTGGCGTCACTGACGTTGAACGTCATCACGCAGGCCGGCGGCAGGGCTTCCTGCCCGGGTTCTGGAGCGTCTGCGGAGTCGTGGAGGTCGGGATTCATCGGGCGGGCAGACCGGGGTCGGGTCAGGCCGGGGTGAGGACGGGAGTCGAAGCAGGAGGAGCCAGGTGCCGCCGGCGCGGCGCCCGGGTCCCGAAGGACTTCGGTCTGCCGACCCCGCGCCACCCTGGTGGCTACAATTCGAAATCATTGTAGTGACCACCTTGTGAAACCACCGTGAGTGAACCCCGTACCTGGATGTGCCTGATCTGCGGCTGGATTTACGATGAGGCCGCCGGCGACCCGGAGCACGACATCGCTCCAGGCACCGCATGGGACGATGTGCCAATGAACTGGACCTGCCCGGAGTGTGGGGCCCGCAAGGAAGACTTCGAGATGGTGCAGGTCTGAGCCTGCGCATCGCGCAGGCGCCCTGCCTCCTTTGGGGCATGCGTCATGATGCCCGCGTCCCCTGGCTTTCCCGAACCGTTCTCCGCTGTCCTGGCGCGGCTGCAAGAGCTCGTTGGCCGGGTCCAGGATGCGGCTGCATCAGCGCAGCGGGCCGTGTCGAGCCTGGCCGACGAGATTCCCGCCATGCGGTCCGCGGCGGCACAGGAGCAGGCGGACATCCTCGCCATCGAGGCGCCGCTGAGCGCCTGCGCGCAGGCGCTCAGGGACTGCGGCCGCGTGCCCCTCGCGCTGGTGGTGCAGGCGTGCGCCGATGTCCTGCGTCGCATGCCCACAATCAGGGCGGTGGACGGCCCACAGGCCTTGCAGCTCATGGAGCAGGCCTTGCAGGCGGTGCGAGCCCGGGCCGAGCAACCGGGCGGCGACGAACCCGACGCCGCCCTGGCCCTGTTCCCGCTGTACCAGTCGGTGCAGCACCTGGCCGGTGTGGCCCGCGCGCACCCGGCTGATCTGTGGGCGGGCCCCGCATTGCTGGCTGACCTGCCTGCAGACCCGTTCGTCGCTGCCCGTGAGCTCGACGGCCTGGCCCGGGGAGAACTGGAAGCCGCGCTGCTGGTGTGCTTGCAGCAGCCACAGGCTGCATCGTTGCGCGCCATGAGCGAGTTGTGCGCTGCCCTGGGCGAGGGAACCCCCGCCCCGCAGGCCGGCCTGTGGAAGCTGGCCTGCGCTGTATATGAGGCGCAGGCCCTGGCGTTGCTTGCCGTTGACGTCCATCTCAAGCGGATAGGGCCGCGACTGTTGTCCCTGGCCCGCGCCAGCCAGGGTGATGCGGGCGTCGCCCCTGCCGCCCCGCGCGGCGAAGGCGCTCGGGGCTTGCGCCCGACCGCGCAGGAGTCGGCCCGGCAACTGGGTCACGAGCTGCTGTTCCATTGCCTTTGCGCTCTTGTCGCCGCCCAGACCCCCGGCGCCCCTGCCGCGGGCCCCTGGCTGGAACGGGTGGGCCGGGCTTATGGGCTGCCGCCACGCCGCACGCTCGAGGCTGACGGGGAGAAGATTACCAGCGCCGGCGACCTTCAAGACGAGCGAGAAGACACCACCGCCGCGTCGTCCCGGGTGCCGGTTCCGTTGGCGCCCGCAGTCTCGGTTGCTCCTGCCGCCCCCGCCTTGCCGGTCCCGTCTGTTGCGCCCGTTGCGCCTGTCGCGCCTGCGCCGCTCACCTTGCTCGCTGCGCCCGTCTGGCGCGCCCTGCCCGACGCCGTTCCCGGGCTGCCCTCGGCCGCCGACTTGGACGTGACGGCCTGGGGCCTTGCGGCCAACGCCGATCACGCGGCTGTCGCCAGTGACGAGATCAAGGTCATTGGCGGCCTGAGGCTGGAAATTCCAGCCTTCAATGTCTTCCTGAACGATGCTGACGCGGCGTCCCGCCAGCTGTGCATGGTGCTGGCCGAGTGGGCCGAGCGCCCCGACCTGCCGGCCCCGGCGCAGGCGGCAGTCCAGGCCCGATCCCTGGCGCAGGGCGCTGAACGGATGGGCCATGCCGCGCTGGCCTCGCTGTCGCTCTTGCTGGCCCAGGTGCTGCAGGCCTGCGCTGCGCCCCAGGCCAGCGCGGCCGGTGGGTCATCCCCCGAGCCGCCTGCTCAGAGCCTGTGCGCTGCGGCCGAGGAAGTCCGCCGCGTGCTGCACCAGTTCGCCGCCGGATTTCTGACCGAGCCTTCAGCGGCCTGCCAGACCCAGCTTGGCCAGTGCCTGGCCGAGCTGACGCCGCCTTGCGGCTTCAACCCGGCTGCTTGATCACCGCGTAGCGCTGCAGGGTGCGCAGCCGGGCCTGGTCGTGCTGCACCACGGGCTTGGGGTAGTGGCGCCCGAGCTCGATCCCGGCAGCGGCCAGATCCACCGGACGCGCCAGCCAGGGCGCATGCAGTGCCGGGTCGGGCAGGGCGGCCAGGGCCGGCAGGTAGCGGCGGATGAAGCGACCCTGAGGGTCGAACTTCTGGCTCTGGCTGACCGGATTGAAGATGCGGAAGTAGGGCTGGGCATCACAGCCGCTGGAGGCGGCCCACTGCCACCCGCCGTTGTTCGCGGCCAGGTCGAAGTCGTTGAGCTTCTCGGCGAAGTAGGCCTCGCCGCGCCGCCAGTCGACCCCCAGGTCCTTGGTCAGGAAGCTGGCCACCACCATGCGCAGTCGGTTGTGCATGTAGCCGGTCTCGTTGAGCTGGTGCATGGCCGCGTCCACCAGCGGGTAGCCGGTGCGGCCCTCGCGCCAGGCTGCAAACAGGGCATCGGCAGCCTTGCCGGTCTCCCAGCGGATGCGGTCGTACTCGGGCTTGAAGGCGTGACCCACCACCCGGGGATGGTGGTGCAGCACCTGGTGATAGAAGTCGCGCCAGATCAACTCGGACAGCCAGACCTCGGCCCCGGCGGAGCCGGCCTGCATGCGCGACCAGGCCTCACGCGCCAGCTCACGCACCGACACCGTACCGAAGCGCAGGTGGGTGCTCAGGTAGCTGGGGCCCTTGACCGCAGGGAAGTTCCGCGTATCGTGGTAATGGTCGATGCGCTCGTGCAGGAAGTCGGCCAGCAGTTCCTGGGCGCCCAAGCAGCCGGCCGGCAGGCGCAGCCTGTGCAGGTTGGTGGGCTGGAAGCCGAGTTCCTCCAGGCCGGGCACGCCCACCCGAAGGCCCTCGCCCGGGGCCTTGGCCGGCAGGGGCGCCAGGGCGGCGGCCAGCGAGGACACCGGGTGCGCGGACAGGGCCCAGGCAGGGCTGCCCGCGTCCTGCGCGGCCGAGACGGCGCGGATCCAGCTGTTCTTGTAGGGCGTGAACACGCCGTACGGTGTGCCTCCGGCGGTCAGGATCTCGCTGCGCTCGAACACCACGTGGTCCTTGACCGTGTGCATCGCGATGCCCAGGTCTGCCAGGCGTCCGCGCACCTGGGCGTCGCGCGAGAGCGCGTAGGGATCGTCATCGTGGCTGGCGTACACCGCCTGCACGCCCAGCCGGGCGGCCACCGCGGGCAACTCCTCGGCGGCCCGTCCGTGGCGGCAGATCACGCCCACCGAGGAGGCGCCTGCCACCCCGTGCGACTCGGCCAGCGCCCGCAGTTCGGCATCCAGCACCGCCAGGCTGTCGCGCAGGAACTCCACGCGCCGATCGGCACGCGGCAGCGCGTCCAGGATCGCGGTGTCGAAGACGAAGGCGCACCACACGCGCCGCGCCGACTTCAAGGCCCGGTGCAGGGCTGCATGGTCTTCCACGCGCAGGTCGCGACGCAGCCACACCAGCGCACCGGAGAGCAGGCCGTCGGCAGGCGAGTCGTGCATGCCGGGAAGTGTCGCCCGGAATAGAATCTGGTGCATGTCCGGGGATGCGATCAACCTCACCAACCAGTTCCTCATCGCCATGCCGGGCATGGCCGACGGACATTTCTCCCGCACGGTGGTGTACCTGTGCGAGCACTCGAAGAACGGTGCGCTGGGGCTGGTCATCAACCGCCCCACCGACATCACCCTCAAGAACCTGTTCGAGAAGGTGGAGTTGTCGCTGGATCGCGACGAACTGGCGCAGCAGCCGGTGTTCTTCGGCGGCCCGGTGCAGACTGAACGGGGCTTCGTGCTGCACGAGAAGACGGGCACCGAGCACAGCCCCTACACCTCCACGCTGTCCATTGCCGGTGGCGCCCTGGAGATGACCACCAGCAAGGACGTGCTGGAAGCCCTGGCCAACGGCGCCGGACCCCGGCGCTTGATGGTCACGCTCGGCTACAGCGGCTGGTCCGCCGGCCAACTGGAAGAGGAGATCGGGCGCAACGGCTGGCTCACGGTGGACGCCGACCCCGCAGTCATCTTCGACACCCCGGTGGAAGAACGCTACCAGCGCGCCCTGTCCCTGCTGGGATTCGATCCCCTGATGCTCAGCCAGGAGGCCGGGCATGCCTGAGCGCCCGGCGCGCTGGGCTGGCACCCCGGCGCTGCAACTCCACCCCTCATCCTTCCTGTGCTTCGACTTCGGTACCCGCCGCGTGGGGGTGGCCAGCGGCAACACGCTCACGGGCGCGGCCCATCCTCTGAAGACCATACGGGCCGAGGGCGATGCCCGCTTTGCTGCCATCGCGCACCTGATCGGCCAGTGGCAACCTGCGGCACTGGTGGTGGGGGTGCCCTTCCATCCCGACGGCGCGGCGCACGACAACACGCGCCGGGCGCAGCGTTTTGCGCGCCAGTTGCACGGCCGCTTCGGGCTGCCGGTGCATGAGGTCGATGAGCGCTACACCACCACCGAGGCGCTGACCACCGGTGCGGCCGATGCCGATGCGGTGGCTGCCGTGTTGATCCTGGAGCAGTTCCTGCGCGCCTGGCCGACAGTCGCCCGCCCGCAGCAGGACGCCGCCGATGCTGCAGCTTGACGCCGAGGCGCTCTACACCGAGCTGCGCCGGGGTGTGCGGGGCCTGTGGCGCGACGGCGCCGCGCTGGTGGGCATCTGGTCCGGCGGCGCCTGGCTGGCCGAGCGGCTGCAGGCCGACCTGGGCCTGGCGGGCCGCCACGGCGTGATCTCCAGCACCCTGCACCGGGACGACTTCGGTTCGCGCGGGCTGGGCGGCGCGGCCCCCACCGAGCTGCCCTTTGCCATCGAGGGCCGGCACATCGTGCTCATCGACGACGTGCTCTACACCGGACGCACCATCCGCGCCGTGGTCAACGAGCTGTATGACTTCGGACGACCCGCCAGTGTGCAACTGGCCGTGCTCGTGGACCGCGGCGGTCGCGAACTGCCCATCGCCGCCGACTTCGCCGCTGCGCGCATCGCGTTGCCGGCCACGCAGCGCCTGTCGTTGAGCCGCGCGGAGTCGGGGAACTTCAGCTTCCTGCTGCAGGACCGGGGGGGCAAAGGCTGATGCTGTCGCGCCGCAATCCGCAGCTCAACGCCCACGGCGAGCTCATTCATCTGCTGTCCATCGAGGGCCTGCCCGGGTCGGTGCTCACCCACATCCTGGACACCGCCGGCACCTTCCTGTCGGTCAACGACCGCGAGGTCAAGAAGGTGCCCTTGCTGCGCGGCAAGAGTGTCTTCAACCTGTTCTTCGAGAACAGCACGCGCACCCGCACCACCTTCGAGATCGCGGCCAAGCGCCTGTCGGCCGACGTGCTGAACCTGGACATCGCGCGCTCGTCCACCGCCAAGGGCGAGAGCCTGCTGGACACCATCGCCAACTTGTCGGCCATGCACGCCGACATGTTCGTCGTGCGCCACGGCGAGAGCGGCGCGCCCTACCTGATCGCCCAGCATTGCGCCCCGCATGTGCATGTGGTGAACGCGGGCGATGGTCGCCATGCCCACCCGACGCAGGGTCTGCTGGACATGTACACCATCCGTCACTACAAGCGGGACTTCACCCAGCTCACGGTGGCCATCGTGGGCGACATCGTGCACTCGCGCGTGGCCCGCTCCGACATCCATGCGCTGACCACCCTGGGCGTTCCCGAGATCCGCGCCGTGGGCCCGCGCACCCTGGTGCCGAACGACCTGCGCGACATGGGCGTGCGCGTGTGCCACGACATGGCTGAGGGCATCCGCGACGCCGACGTCATCATCATGCTGCGCCTGCAGAACGAGCGCATGAGCGGCGCCATGCTGCCCAGCGCCGGCGAGTTCGCCAAGAAGTTCGGCCTCACGCCCGAGAAGCTGGCGCTGGCGCGGCCAGACGCCATCGTCATGCACCCCGGTCCCATCAACCGGGGCGTGGAGATCGACTCGCGCGTGGCCGACGGGGCGCAGAGCGTGATCCTGCCGCAGGTCACCTTCGGCATTGCGGTGCGCATGGCCGTCATGTCCATCATCGCGGGCAACGAGGCATGAAGATCGTCATCCGCCATGGCCGCGTCGTCGATCCCGCGAGCGGTCGCGACGAGGTCACCGATGTTCGCATCGCCGCCGGTCGCATTGTCGGCATCGGCCCGGTGCCGGCCGACTTCGTCGCCGAGCGCGTGCTGGAGGCTCCGGGCTGCATCGTCGCGCCCGGGCTGGTCGATCTGGCCGCGCGCCTGCGCGAACCCGGCCTGGAACACGAGGGCATGCTGGAGAGTGAACTGGCAGCGGCCGCGGCCGGCGGGGTGACCAGCCTGGTGTGTCCCCCCGATACCGACCCTGCGCTGGACGAGCCGGGCCTGGTGGAGATGCTCAAGCTGCGGGCCCGCAAGCTCAGCCGCTGCCGGCTGTTTCCCCTGGGTGCCCTGACCCGCGGCCTGCACGGCCAGGCACTGACCGAGATGGCCGAACTCACCGAGGCCGGCTGCATAGGCTTCTCGCAGGCCGATGTGCCCCTGATCGACACCCTGGTGCTGCAACGCGCGCTGCAGTACGCCGCCACCTTCGGCTACACCGTGTGGCTGCGCCCGCAGGACCACTGGCTGGGCCAGGGGGTGGCCGCCAGCGGCGCGGTCGCCACGCGACTGGGTCTGTCGGGGGTGCCGGTGGCCGCCGAGACCATCGCCTTGCACACGCTGTTCGAGCTGATGCGCACCACCGGTGCACGGGTCCATCTGTGTCGCCTGTCCAGTGCCGCCGGCGTGACCCTGCTGCGAGCGGCCAAGGCCGAGGGCCTGCCCGTCACGGCGGACGTGAGCATCAACTCGCTGCACCTGACCGATCTGGACATCGGCTACTTCAACCCCGCCATGCGCCTGAACCCGCCGCTGCGGCAGCAGCGTGACCGCGACGCGCTGCGTGCGGCGTTGGCCGATGGCACGATTGATGCGCTGGTCAGCGACCACATGCCCGTGGGCACCGACGAGAAGCACCTGCCGTTCGCCGAGGCCCTGCCCGGAGCGACCGGGCTGGAACTGCTTCTGAGCCTGGCGCTGAAGTGGGGGGCCGACACCGGGTCCGGCGACGCCGGCCTGCGCCGGGCCTTGTACGTCGTGACGGCCGGTCCGATGCGCGTGCTCGGCGCTGCCGTGGGTTCGCTGGCCGAGAGCGCGGGCCAGCTCGTCGAGGGCGGCGTGGCCGATGTCTGCGTCTTCGATCCCCAGGCGTCCTGGACCGTCACGGATCAGGGGCTGCGCAGCCAGGGCAAGAGCACGCCATTCGCCTTCGAGCATGGCGGCGTTCGCATGCCCGGTCGCGTGCGCGCGACCCTGGTGGCGGGTACGGTGGCCTACGAGGCCGGCGCCTGACCTGCCCCGGCAGGGCAGTGGGCCGGAGCTGTCTGGAGTGGCGAGGTGAAACTCCCCTCCACCACGGGTGACCGGGCAGTGCGCGGGGGGTGCGCAGTCTGTCGGCCCGCCGCAGCGGTTCGCGCCTGCTGGCGTCTGGCTCGCGCCGTCGTTCACGGACTGCACGGCCTGGCCGTGGTGTGGGTCTGCTTCCCGAGCCTGGATGCCGCCGGACGCCAGGCGCGCATTGCCTGGTGGGCACGCAGGATGTTCGCCGTGCTGGGGATCGGGCTGCAGGTGCGGGGCAGTTTCCGGCCCGGCGCCAAGCTGATCGTGGCCAACCACATCTCGTGGCTGGACATCATGGCGGTGCATGCGGTGTGTCCGCAGGCCCGCTTCGTCTCCAAGGCCGATGTCCAGGCCTGGCCCGTGATCGGGCGTCTGGTCGGGGCTGCTGGCACGCTGTACATCGTGCGCGAGAAGGCGCGGGACGCCCTGCGGGTGGTGCACCAGATGGCCGACGCCCTGGCCCTGGGCGACACGGTGGCCGTGTTTCCCGAGGGCACCACCGGCCTGGGCCATGCGCCCCTGCCCTTTCACGCCAACCTGCTGCAGGCCGCCATCGCCACACAGGTGCCGGTGCAGCCCGTGGCCCTGCGCTATGCCGATGCGCAGCACCCGGTCAGCCCGGCAGCCGATTACACCGGCGACATCTCGCTGGCCCGCAGCCTGTGGCTGCTGGCGTGTGCCCAAGGGCTGCGCGTTCGGGTCGAGGTCCTGCCGGCCCAGGCGGTGCGTCATGCCGACCGCAGGGCGCTGGCTGCCCACCTGCGCGAGGAGATCTCCGCCGCGCTTGAGCGCATGGAGACCGATCACCACGGCACGGGGGCAGCATCTGCCCACGAACCCCGTCCACCCCGCGCCCCTGCATGAACGACCACACGCTCTCGATCCGCCGCGTGGGCATCGACACCTGGCGCGAGAGCGTGGCTTTCCTCCACCGGGATTGCCCGGTGGTCCGTGCCGCAGGTTTCCAGGCCCTGTCCAAGGTCAAGGTGCAGGCCAACGGCCAGACCCTGTTTGCGGTGTTGAACGTGGTGGATGACGCGGCCATCGTCGGGCCGCTGGAACTGGGCCTGAGCGAGGACGCCTTCACCCGTCTGGGTGTGGCGCCCGGCCACGCCGCCCGCATCGACCAGGCCGAGCCGCCGTCCTCCATCGCCGCGCTGCACCGCAAGATCGCAGGCGAGCGCCTGGGGCGCGAGGACCTGCGCGCCGTGGTGCAGGACATCGCCGCGGCGCGGTACTCCAAGATCGAGCTGGCCGCCTTTGTCGTGGCCACCAACCAGTTCGAGCTCGACCGCGACGAGGTGCTGCACCTGACCGAGGCCATGATCGGCGTGGGGCGTCGCCTGGACTGGCGTGCCGAGCTCGGTGGCGGGCCGGTGGTGGACAAGCACTGCATCGGCGGCATCCCGGGCAACCGCACCTCGATGCTGGTGGTGCCCATCGTCGCCGCGCACGGCATGCGCTGCCCCAAGACCTCGTCACGCGCCATCACCTCGCCCGCCGGCACGGCCGACACCATGGAGGTGCTGGCCGAGGTGGAGCTGCCGCTGCAGCGGCTGCAGGAGATCGTGCGCGCCACGCACGGCTGTCTGGCCTGGGGCGGCACGGCCGATCTCTCACCCGCCGACGACATCCTGATCTCGGTGGAGCGGCCGCTGGCCATCGACTCGCCCGGACAGATGGTGGCCTCCATCCTGTCCAAGAAGATCGCCGCCGGCTCCACCCATCTGGTGCTGGACATCCCCGTGGGCCCCACCGCCAAGGTGCGCAGCATGCCCGCGGCGCAGCGCCTGAAGCGCCTGTTCGAAGTCGTGGCTTCGCGCCTGGGGCTGCAGCTGGACGCGGTGATCACCGACGGGCGCGAGCCCATCGGTCGCGGCATCGGTCCGGTGCTGGAGGCGCGCGACGTCATGCAGGTGTTGCAGAACCACCCCGACGCGCCGCAGGACCTGCGGCAGAAGTCGCTGCGCCTGGCCGGGCGCGTGATCGAGTTCGACCCCGACGTGCGCGGTGGCGAGGGCTACCGCATCGCGCGTGACATCCTCGACTCCGGTCGCGCCCTGGCCAGCATGAACGCCATCATCGATGCGCAGGGGCGCCGCGACACACCGCCGCCCCTGGGCGAGATGGTGTTCGACGTGCCGGCGCCGGCCAACGGGGTGGTGGTGGGGATCGACAACCTGCGCCTGGCACGCATCGCGCGTGCCAGCGGCGCCCCGCAGGTGCCCGGGGCCGGGGTGGACCTGCGCGTCAAGCTGGGCCAGGCCGTCCAGGCCGGCGCCACCCTGTATCGCCTGCATGCCTGCTTCGAGGCCGACTTCGGCTGGGCCTGTCGCATGGCGCAACAGGACAGCGGTTACCGCCTGGGCAGCGCCGAGCAGGTGCCGCGCGAGTTCGCGCCCGAGACCTTCTGACCGCCTGATTGCCGCCCGGCACGCGTTGCCGCGGGCTTCAGGCCTGGCCGTGGCGGGCCGCTGCCGTGGCTGCCCGTGCGGCGGCCTCGGGGTCGCCCAGGTAGTGGTGGCGGATCGGCTTCAGCGCCTCGTCCAGTTCGTAGACCAGGGGAATGCCGTTGGGGATGTTGAGGCCGACGATGTCGCCATCGGACATGCCGTCCAGGTACTTCACCAGCGCCCGCATGCTGTTGCCGTGCGCGGCAACGAGCACGCGCTGGCCGCTGCGGATGGCGGGCGCCAGGCGCTCGTTCCAGCACGGCAGCACGCGCGCCACGGTGTCCTTCAGGCACTCCGTCAGCGGTATCTGTGCGGGGTCCAGGCGGCTGTAGCGCGGGTCCTGGCGCTGGCCGCGCGGATCGCCCTGCGCCAGGGCCGGTGGCGGGGTGTCGTAGCTGCGGCGCCATAGCAGCACCTGCTCGTCACCGTACTGGCGCGCCATGTCGGCCTTGTTCAGGCCCTGCAAGGCACCGTAATGCCGCTCGTTCAGGCGCCAGTCGTGCTGCACCGGCAGCCAGGTGCGTTCCATGCGGTCCAGGCAGTGCCACAGCGTCCAGATGGCGCGCTTGAGCACCGAGGTGTAGGCAATGTCGAACTCGTAGCCGGCGTCCTTGAGCAACTGCCCTGCCTCGCGCGCCTGCGACACGCCTGTGTCCGTCAGCGGCACGTCGGTCCAGCCCGTGAAGCGGTTCTCGAGGTTCCAGGTGGACTCACCGTGGCGGATCAGGACGAGCTTGTACATGGGCGGTGGCGCCGGGGCGCTGGATGCGGCTGCGAAGCCTGGGCGCTGCCGGGGCAAGCGATCGGGATGTGGAATCTTACAATCCGGTGTTTTGCCCTCCTGACGGAACTGCCGTGAACTTCTTCCTCGAGAACTGGCTCCTCATCGCTGTGGCATTCGTCTCCGGCGGCATGCTGGTGTGGCCCCTGGTGCGGGGCGGTGGCGGCGCGGGCGCCGTGGGCGCCTCCGAGGCCGTGAGGATGATGAACCGCGAAAAGGCCGTGCTGATCGACGTCAGCGAACCGCGCGAGTACGCCGCCGGTCATGCCGCCCAGGCCCGCAGCGTGCCCATCGGCCAGTTGGATACTTCCAAGGACCTGCCTTCCAACAAGGCGCTGCCCCTGGTGGTGCTGTGTCCCACGGGCGCGCGGGCCGGTCGCGCCGCGGCCAGCTTGCGCAAGCTGGGGTATGCCCAGGCGCGTGCCCTGGCCGGGGGCACTGCCGCCTGGCGCGACGCGGGCCTGCCCATCGAGAAATCCGCCAGCACCTCAGGCTGAACCGGGGCGGCGCCCCGCGGCATGGGCAAGACCCCTGCCCGGCATGGCGCCGCTGGATCCGCCAAAATCCTGACCATCGCCCAAGCGCCTGACGTTGCCGCCATGAACCGTGTTCGCATGTACACCACGCAGGTCTGCCCCTACTGCGTGCGTGCCAAGTCACTGCTCAGGCAGCGGGGTGTGGAGCAGATCGAGGAGATTCGCGTGGACCTGGACCCCGTCCAGCGCGACCACATGATCGAGATCACCGGCCGGCGCACCGTGCCCCAGATCTTCATCGGCAGCACCCATGTGGGCGGCTGCGACGACCTGCTGGCGCTGGACCAGCGCGGCGCCCTGCTGGCCTTGCTGGGCGTGCCCGCCTGAAGCGCCAGGCCCGCCTGCACAGGCAAGCTCGCCCTTGCGCCAACCCGGGTGCCGCGGCCCGGGGCGGGGACATAATCGCTGCCTTCGTGATGTGGCGGCCAGGCGCCCGTGGCCGTGCGCGCGGCGCGTCCGCACTCCTTTGAGCCCTCTTCCCCAGCGCCCCGGCGCTGGCCTTCGCACCCCACCAGAGAACTTCCATGGCCGACCAAGACCAGAGCCCCGTGTTCCAGATCCAGCGCATGTATTTGAAGGATCTGTCCCTGGAGCAACCGAACTCGCCGCAGATCCTGGTCGAGCAGGTCCAACCGCAGGTGGACATCAACCTCGGTGTGGGTGCCGAACCCGTGGCCGAAGGCGTGTTTGAAGTCACGGTGTCGGCCACCGTCACCACCAAGGTGGGCGAACGCACCTTGTTCCTGGTGGAGGCCAAGCAGGCCGGCATTTTCGAGATCCGCAACGTTCCGGACGAACAGATGCAGGGGCTGATCGGCATCGTCTGCCCGCAGATGATCTACCCCTACCTGCGCGCCATCATCTCCGACATATGCACCCGGGCCGGCTTCCCGCCCATCTTGCTGACGGAAGTGAACTTCCAGGCCATGTTCGAAGCCCAGCAGCAGGCGGCCCAGTCGGAGACGGGCTCGGGCATCATCACCAGCCTGAACTGAGACACTGTTCAGCCTGGCGGCCAGGCGGTCCGTGGCGGCGCCGTGAGGCAAGCGCGCATGAAGATCTCGGTGCTCGGTGCCGGCGCCTGGGGCACGGCGCTGGCCAGCAGCGCAGCCGACCGTCACGAGGTGCTCCTTTGGGCACGCGACCCGGCGCAGGCGGGGTCCGTGCAACATGAGCGCCGCAACGCGCGTTATCTGCCCGGGGTGAGCCTGGCCCCCGGGCTGCGCGTCACCGCGTCCTGGGACGAGGCCGTGCAGCACGGACGCGCAGGCCTGACGGTGATCGCCACCCCCATGAGCGGCCTGCGCCAGACCCTGGGCCGCCTGCCGCCCGAAGTTCCTGTACTTTGGCTGTGCAAGGGCTTCGAGGCAGACACGGGGGCGCTCGGGCACGAGATCGCCCAGGCGCTGCGCCCCGCGGGTGCCTGTGGCGTGCTGTCGGGCCCGAGTTTCGCGCTGGAGGTGGCGCAAGGGCGGCCGACCGCCCTGGTGGTGGCCAGCCGCGATGGCGGCTTGTGCCGCCAGGCGGTGAAGGCCTTCCACGGCGGCGCCGTGCGCCTGTACACCTCTACCGACCCGACGGGCGTGGAGGTAGGCGGCGCGGTCAAGAACGTGATGGCGATCGCCGCAGGCATCCTGGACGGGCTGTCGGCGCAGGCCGCCGACACCCAGGCCCCGGGCCTGAACGCCCGCGCCGCGTTGATCACGCGCGGTCTGGCCGAGATGACCCGCCTGGGCCTGGCCCTGGGCGCACGTTCGCAGACCTTCATGGGCCTGTCCGGCCTGGGCGATCTCGTGCTCACGTGCACGGGCGCTCTGTCGCGCAACCGGCAGGTGGGGCTGTTGCTGGCCCAGGGCCGGGCGCTGACCCAGGTCGTCGCCGACCTGGGTCATGTCGCCGAGGGCGTGCACTGCGCGCCCACGGTGCTGGCCCGCGCGCAGGCCCTGGGGGTGGACATGCCCATCACCGCGGCCGTGGTCGGCGTGCTGCAGGGTCGCTTGGCCCCGGCGCAGGCCGTGGCGCTGCTCATGGCACGCGATGCCCGGCCTGAGGGCCTGTGAACGTCTTGAGTTTTCGGGGTTGAAGCGCGCATCGCCCGCCTTGACGCTCATTCGCACGCGGCGCCAGCAGGGATGCAGGCGCGACGAGGTCGTTCCAGCCCCGGGCTCCGCCTGACGGGCTGCGTCAGACGGCCTTCTGCAAGCAGGGCGGGCCTGCCCGCTGAGACTCGCGACGGCTTCGCGCCGCCGTCCCGGGTGCGCCTGCCCACGCGCCTGGAACGCGTCCTCACCGCCAGCGCTTCGCGAGTTGAGTCCGGAGGCGCTCGCGTCGAACACTGCCCGAAATACTCCATCCTCGCAAGCTCCAGCCCCCTCTTGGAAGACGAAGCGTTCGGCTTCGAGTGCCTCTTGGTCAGGGGGCCTCCCACCCCACCCGCGCGCGCCGGCACCAGGCCGGGAGCACTCACTTCACCTTGGGCTCCAGCGACTCCAGCAATGCCGTCACCCGTCGGAACCCCGCCCGGGCCTCCTGGGTGAGTGCTGTCACCCCCGTGGACCAGGAGGCGAGGCTGGCTTCCGCCCGTGTCCTCTGCTCGGCCGTGAGCACGGCCTTCGACTGCGCGATCTGGTCGAGCAAGGCCTTCGCGGGGCGCGGGCTGGCCTGGTGCAGGAGCATGGTGAGGACGTACATCCTGACCGGGTCGTGCGAGGGATGGCCCGCCTCGTGGTGGGCCAGGTAGGCCGTGGCCTTGACGCTGCCTTGCCGGGATGCGCGCTCCCACCACAGCAGCGCGCTGTCAACGTCCTTCATCTGCCAGAAGTGCTCGCCCACGTCCTGCTGGGCCAGGTCATAGCCGGCTTCGGCGGCGCGCAGCTTGAACCTCAGGGCCTCGGCCAGGTCCACAGGCACGGTACCGGGAAACTGGCCAGCCAGGTAGCAACCCACCTTGTAGGCAGCCAGCGGATGACCCGACTCAGCCGCTTCAGTGAAGTGCTTGAAGGCGGCTTTGGCATCTCGGGGCGTGCCCATGCCGTTGTTCAGGAACATGCCGAGGTGGTACTTCGCCTCTGCATGCCCGGTGGATGCCAGCGCCGACAGGCGGGCCAACATGACTTGGTGAGCCGCATCCTGCGCTTGGGCAGCCGTCATGTGCAGCCAGGACACCACCACCAGGGCCATGAACGCAAGGCGGCGGATCGTCATGAGGCACTCGACATGGCTGGCAGGTGCTTGGGAAGGGTGGATCTCGCAGGCTTCATCCAACGTTGCGTCGGCGCACCCCGAACGCTAATAGGGATATTTTCTGGCCTGCAGGCTTGCGGCGTCAATCCCACTGAAGTTCCATGGACAGGCGTTCGCCCCGGTGCCACCCGATCTCTGCGGCATCCGCGCCCGCATCCGCACCCACATCAGACCCGAGGTGCGGGCGCGGTGACGGGCTCCGCCGCGCCGGACTGGTTTGCGGCTCACGCCCCGCCGTCGTAGCCGCATTGCCGCCAGGCCTCGAAGACGGCCACGGCCACGGCGTTGCTCAGGTTCAGGCTGCGCTGACCCGGGCGCATGGGCAGGCGCACCCGGCACTGCGGCGCGAAGCTGTCGCGCAATTCCGCCGGCAGGCCCGCCGTCTCGCTGCCGAACACGAGCCAGTCGCCCGCCTTCCACGAGACCTCGCCAAAGGGTCGCGAGCCCCGGGTCGTGAACGCGAACATGCGCGTGCGCTCGGGCCGGGCGGCCTCCAGCAGCGCTGGCCAGTGCGCATGGCGGCGCACGGCGGCGAACTCGTGGTAGTCCAGCCCCGCGCGCCGCAGCAACTTGTCCTCCATGGCAAAGCCCAGCGGCTCCACCAGATGCAGTGTGCAACCGGTGTTGGCAGCCAGGCGGATGACGTTGCCGGTGTTGGGCGGGATCTCAGGGTGGACCAGGACGATGTGGAACATCAGCAGGCTTGGGCGGAAATCAGGAACCGGGGGCAGCGGTTCGGGCAGGGAGGCAACTCATGGCGTACGGGCCACGGCCCAGACGTCCACGCTGGCCGCCCCGGCCTGCAGCAGGGTGTGGGTGGCCGAGCGCAAGGTGGCGCCGGTGGTCATCACATCATCCACCAAGGCCAGGCGGCGGCCGGCGATGGCGGCCTGGCGCTGCGGCGTCGCCATGAAGGCACCGCACAGGTTGCGCGCCCGGTCCTGCAGTGACAGATCCACCTGATGGGCGGTGTCCACGGGCCGCTGAAGCAGGTCCGCGGCGATGGGCAGGTGCAGCCGAGCGCCCAGGCGCCGCGTGAGTTCCCAGGCCTGGTTGAAGCCGCGTTCCAGCAGGCGCTGTGGCGACAGCGGCACGGGCAGCACCAGGTCCACATCTCTGGCGCCGGGGCTGGCCAGCACGGCACAGGCCAGACGCTGGGCGAGCAGGCCCGCCAGCCCCACGTCACCGCGAAACTTGAAGTCGGCGATCAGGCCGCTCCATGGAAAGTCGTAGTCCTGGGCGCACACGGCGCGCCGCCACGCGGGAGGATCGTCCAGGCAGGCCGCGCAGGCTGGTGCCGCGGCAGCAGCCTGCGGCAGGCTCAGCGAACAGCGCGGGCAGCGATGCCGCAGAGTTGCAAAACGCTGCGTGCAGGCCGCACACAGGGTGCCCGCGCCCCACTGCCTGCACACCCAGCAGTCGCCGGGCAGACGATCTGCCAGACAGCGGTTCAGCACGGCATGAGGCCTGATGGGGCGGGTGTGGTGGCGCTGCAGCCGCATGGTCAGCAGCAGCAAGCGCTCAATATACTGGCTCGGATGGACCAGCCAGGCTCTTCGAACCCAACGCCCGCCAACCCGTCGCCTTCTGCCACGCTGCGCCCCGTTCACGGTGCCGCCCTGCAGCGGACCCTCGACCGCCTGAGCCGGTCCCGGTCGGCGCCCTGGTTGCATGCCGAGGTGGCGCGGCGCATGGCCCAGCGCCTGGGCGTCATCAAGCTCAAGCCCCAGGTCGTCCTGGACTGGGAGACCAGGCTAGGCGGCGGTGGGTCCGCGCTGCGCGCTGCCTATGCCGACGACGGCGTCCGGCCCGAGGTCGTGCATGTGGACAGCGCGCCCGGGCCAACGCGCGACGAGCGGGCCGGCGGCGCGGCCGCACCCTGGTGGTCGCCCGCGCGCTGGCGCCGGGACGGTGGCGTGCATCGCACGCCCGCGCAGGTCCAGGCGGGCTCGGCGCAACTGGTGTGGAGCAACATGGCGCTGCACGCCCACGCCGACCCGTGCGCCGTCATCGCCCAGTGGCACCGCAGCCTGGCGGTCGACGGCTTCCTCATGTTCTCCACCCTGGGCCCGGGCAGCCTGCCCGAACTTCGGGCCCTGTACGGCGCGAAGGCTTGGGGCCCGTCCATGGCTGCGCTGGTGGACATGCACGATCTGGGAGACATGCTCGTGGCCGCGGGCTTCGCCGATCCCGTCATGGACCAGGAGCAGATCGTCCTGACCTGGGCCGACGCGGACGCGGCTCTGGCCGAACTGCGCAGCCTGGGCGCCAATCTCGACCCACTTCGCTTTGCCGGGCTGCGCACGCCGCGTTGGCGGCGGCACCTGGCGCAGGGCCTGCGGGAGATGTCGCCGCCGCAGCCCGATGGCCGAGTCGCGCTGACCTTCGAGGTGGCCTACGGCCATGCCTTTCGCCCCCCGACGCGTGCCCGCGTCGCGCCGCAGGTGCGGGTCGATCTGGCGGACTTTCAGGCCATGGCTCGTCAGGGTCGCCGCTGATCCCCCACTGGCCCCGTGCACAAGCGGGTTGCGCAACGGCGCGCGGGTGTCGCTACGCTAGAATCGAACACGTCTCAGGAGGAGGAGGCCGGGCCCGCCATCACGGCGTGGTTGACGCCTGCTCTTGTCGAATCGATTCAAGTCAGCACGCTGTCAGACTTCGCCCCGATGTCCGTCTCTGTCGCCTCTCCTGCCTGGCATGGCCCGGTCTCCACCGGTGCCTGGCGCTTCGGCCGCACCGTGCAGTTGCCGGGCCAGACCGGTGCCGTGCAATGGGTGCTCAGGCGCAACTGCTCGCTCACGCCGCGCCAGCTTGGCGGCTTCTTTGGCTCCATCTGTGCGGTGTCGCTGATCATCGCCTCGGGATTCGCGTTGTATGGCGCGCCCGTGGTGCTGTGGTTCGCGGGCATCGAGCTGGTGTTGCTGGCCGCAGCCTTGCTGGTGTATGCCAGGCACGCCACCGACGCCGACACCGTCACCCTGGCCGGACAGATCCTTACCGTCGAGCAGTTCTGCGGTAATGCCTGCACCGCCACCCGGTTCAGGACGCCATGGCTGTCGGTGGAGCCGCTGCACGGCGACGGCTCGCTCATCGAATTGACCGGTCAGGGTCAGGCCGTGCGCATCGGGCGCTTTCTGCGTCCCGAAGCCCGAGCCGAACTGGCCCGCGAGTTGCGTGCCGCGCTGCGGGCCTCCCTGCAGCCGTCCGCGTCGACCTCCGACGCTTCCCCCGATCATTCCGTCTGAAGCCCCGATGATGAAGACCTCTGCTCCCTCCTGCCTGCGTCCCTGGCGAACGGCGCTGCGCGCGTCGCTGGCATGGGCTGCGGCGGCCTGCGCCTCGCCCGCCCTGGCTGTTAACGACCTGCCCGGCGGTCCGGCGGTGCGTCAGCTGGACCTGCATCCGGCGGTCACCAAGATCGCCGAGCAGCAGCAATGGCTGCACTACGCCGTCATGGGCATCTGCATCGTCATCTTCGTCGCGGTGTTCGGGGTGATGTTCTATTCCATCCTCAAGCACCGCAAGTCGGTCGGCCACAAGCCAGCCAATTTCCACGAGAGCCTCTCGGTCGAGATCGCCTGGACCGTCATCCCCTTCATCATCGTCATCGGCATGGGTGCCATGGCCACGCGCACCGTGGTGGCGATGAAGGACACCAGCAACGCCGACATCACCATCAAGGCCACCGGCTACCAGTGGAAATGGGGTTACGACTATCTCAAGGGCGAGGGCGAGGGCATCGGGTTCCTGTCCACCCTGGACTACGGGCACCGTGAGATGTCCAACTCGGGCAAGCCCCCTCCCACCGACAACTACCTGCTCAAGGTGGACAACCCGCTGGTCGTGCCCGTGGATCGCAAGATCCGCATCATCACCACGGCCAACGATGTAATCCACGCCTGGATGGTGCCGGCCTTTGGCGTGAAACAGGACGCGATTCCCGGCTTTGTGCGCGACACCTGGTTCCGCGCCGAGAAGACGGGCGATTTCTACGGCCAGTGTGCCGAGCTCTGCGGCAAGGAGCACGCCTACATGCCCATCCATGTGAAAGTGCTGTCAGCCCAGGACTATGCCAAGTGGGTGGAAGGCAAGAGGAAGGAAATGGCGGCCAAGGCCGACGATCCGACCAAGGAGTGGAAGCTGGAGGAACTGGTCGCGCGCGGCGAAAAAGTCTACGCCGCCAACTGTGTGGCCTGCCATCAGTCCAGTGGCAAGGCTGCTGGCCCCATCAAGGCCCTGGATGGCTCGGCGCTGGTGCTGGACGCTGACAAGTCCAAGCAGATCGCCATCTTGTTGAATGGCGCGGCCAACGGAGCCATGCCGGCCTGGAAGCAACTGTCTGACACGGAGATTGCCGCGGTGATCACCTACACCAAGAACAACTGGGGCAACAAGACCGGCCAGGTCGTGCAGCCGGCCGACATCGTGGCCGCGCGCAAATGACCGCCATCTGAACCCCGAACCCCAGCGGTCACCGACCCCACAGCATCCCGATCGAGGAACCTCCCATGAGCGCAGTTCTTGACCACCACGGCCACGCCGACGACCACGCGCACGATCACGGCCACCCCCATGGTTGGCGCCGCTGGGTCTTCGCGACGAACCACAAGGACATCGGCACGATGTACCTGCTGTTCTCGTTCGCGATGCTCATGGTGGGCGGCGTGCTGGCGCTGGGCATCCGGGCCGAGCTGTTCCAGCCCGGGCTGCAGTTCGTGAACCCCGAACTGTTCAATCAGCTCACCACCATGCACGGCCTGATCATGGTGTTCGGCGCCATCATGCCGGCCTTCGTGGGTTTCGCGAACTGGATGATCCCGCTGCAGATCGGCGCGGCCGACATGGCCTTCGCGCGCATGAACAACCTGAGCTTCTGGCTGCTGATCCCGGCGGCCTTGATGCTCGTGGGTTCGTTCTTCATGCCTGGCGGCGCGCCCGCGGCCGGCTGGACGCTCTACGCGCCGCTGACCCTGCAGATGGGCCCGTCGATGGATGCCGGCATCTTCGCCATGCACATCATGGGTGCGAGCTCCATCATGGGCTCCATCAACATCATCGTCACCATCCTGAACATGCGCGCGCCCGGCATGACGCTGATGAAGATGCCGCTGTTCTGCTGGACCTGGCTGATCACCGCCTACCTGCTCATCGCCGTGATGCCGGTGCTTGCCGGTGCCATCACCATGACGCTGACCGACCGTCACTTCGGCACCAGCTTCTTCAATCCCGCCGGCGGCGGTGACCCCGTGATGTACCAGCACATCTTCTGGTTCTTCGGGCACCCCGAGGTCTACATCATGATCCTGCCGGCCTTCGGCATCGTCAGCGCCATCATCCCGGCCTTCTCGCGCAAGCCGCTGTTCGGCTACGCCTCCATGGTGTATGCCACGGCCTCGATCGCCATCCTGTCGTTCATCGTGTGGGCCCACCACATGTACACCACCGGCATGCCGGTGACGGGCCAGTTGTTCTTCATGTACGCCACCATGCTGATCGCCGTGCCCACGGGCGTGAAGATCTTCAACTGGATCGCCACCATGTGGAAGGGCTCGATGACCTTCGAGACCCCCATGCTGTGGTCGGTCGGCTTCCTGTTCGTGTTCACCATGGGTGGCTTCACGGGCCTGATCCTGTCCATGGCGCCCATCGACATCCAGCTGCAGGACACCTACTACGTGGTGGCCCACTTCCATTACGTGCTGGTGGCCGGCTCGCTGTACGCGCTGTTTGCTGGCGTGTACTACTGGGGCCCGAAATGGACGGGCGTGATGTACTCGGAGACGCGCGGCAAGATCCATTTCTGGGGATCGCTGATCTTCTTCAACATCACCTTCTTCCCGATGCACTTCCTGGGTCTGGCGGGCATGCCGCGCCGCTACGCCGACTACCCGATGCAGTTCGCCGATTTCAACGCGATCGCTTCGGTGGGTGCCTTCGGTTTCGGTCTGATGCAGGTGTACTTCTTCCTCTTCGTCGTGGTGCCCATGATGCGCGGCAAGGGTGAGCCGGCGCCGCAGAAGCCCTGGGAAGCGGCTGAAGGCCTGGAGTGGGAAGTGCCTTCGCCCGCGCCCTGGCACACCTTCGAGACCCCGCCCAAGCTGGACGCCACCGCCACGCGGGTGGTGGGTTGAGACCGGCGGCCTGAGCCCGGGGTAACCGCGAAGGCAGATGCAAGGCCATGGCCCAGACCGAGCAGCAGCGCAAGGCCAACGTGCGGCTGGGCTGCATCCTGGCCTCTGTGGCACTGGTGTTCGCGCTGGGCTTCGTCGCGAAACTCGTCTGGATGGGACGCTGACATGAAACGGGGTGCCCTGCTCCTGGACAACCGCCGCATGCTGGGCAAGCTGCTGGTGGTGTCGGCGGTGATGTTCGGTTTCGGCTATGCGCTGGTGCCCATGTACCGCGCCATCTGCGAGGCGCTGGGCATCAACGTGCTCAGCGTGGCCGAGCGCCGCGTGGCCGGCGGCTGGCTCGGCGCCAAGGGCCAGGTCACCAACACCCAGGTCGATACCTCGCGCACCATCACGGTGGAGTTCGACGCGAATGTGCGCGGCCCCTGGGACTTCAAGCCCGCGGTGCGCTCGGTGCAGGTGCACCCCGGTGAACTCATGACGGTGCAGTACGAATTCAGGAACGTGCAGAACCGCGTCATGGCTGCGCAGGCCATCCCGAGCTACGCGCCGCGCCATTCGGCATCGCACTTCAACAAGCTCGAGTGCTTCTGTTTCAACGAATACACCCTGCAGCCCGGCGAAGCCAAGACCTGGCCGGTGGCTTTCGTGGTCGACCCCAAGTTGCCCAAGGACGTCACCACCATCACGCTGTCCTACACCTTCTTCGAGGTGGGCGGCAAGACCCCGGCGGCGCCGACCGCGCCGCTGGCCGCCGCTGCGGGGGGCCGCACATGATCGCCCCCAGTGGATCCGACCTGAGCGCAGCCACCCGGCGCCCGCTGTCGTTCCTGCAGACGGTCAAGGCCGTGGCCTGGTCCTTCCTGGGCCTGCGCAAGCGTTCGGGTTACGAACAGGACGTCCAGGAACTCAACCCCGTCCACGTCATCGTGGCCGGCATCTTCGGCGCCTTGATCTTCATCCTGGCGCTGATCCTGGTCGTGAAGTGGGTGGTGGGCAGCGGCGTGGCCGCCTGAACCCGCAGCCCCTTCCATTCCAGCGCCCCGTATTTCGACACCTGGTTCGAGGAGATCACAAGACATGGCCGCCACCACTCCCGCGGGCACGACACCGTATTACTTCATCCCGTCGCCATCGCGCTTGCCGGCGCAGGCCTCGCTGGGACTGTTCTTCGTGATCCTGGGGGCAGGGCAGTGGGTCAACGGCATCGGCTGGGGCGCCTACAGCCTGGCCCTGGGGATGGTGATCTGGCTCTTCACGCTGTACCAGTGGTTCAGCGTGGCCATAGCCGAGAGCGAGAGCGGTCTGTACTCCGACCGCATCGATGTCTCCTTCCGCTGGAGCATGAGCTGGTTCATCTTCTCCGAGGTGATGTTCTTCGCAGCCTTCTTCGGTGCGCTGTACTGGGCGCGGGTTCACACCCTGCCCATGCTGGGCAACCTGGATCACCAGGTGCTGTGGCCGGATTTCAAGGCGGTGTGGCCGAGCGCGGGTGGCGGGGCCACCGCTTCCCCGGCGGGCATCGTGGAGCCGTTTGCCACCATGGGCCCGTTCTGGCTGCCCACCATCAACACGGCCTTGCTGCTGACCTCCGGTGTCACCCTCACGATCGCTCACCACGCGCTGATCGCCAACCAGCGCAGCAAGACGATCTTCTGGATGTGGGTCACCGTGCTTCTGGGCGCGATCTTCCTGGGTGTCCAGGGCTACGAGTACTTCTATGCCTACAGCACCCTGAACCTCAAGCTCAGCTCGGGCATCTTCGGCTCCACCTTCTTCATGCTCACCGGCTTCCACGGCTTCCACGTGTTCGTGGGCATGCTGATGCTGCTGTTCATCACGCTGCGCCTGCACAAGGGCCACTTCACCCCCACGCGCCACTTCGGCTTCGAGGGCGCGGCCTGGTACTGGCACTTCGTGGATGTGGTGTGGCTGGGCCTGTACTTCCTGGTCTACTGGCTCTGAGCCGGTTGCGCCTTCGCCGGGAACGCCGCCTCGCGCGGCGATTTTTCTTCAGCAGGCCGCGCCAGCGGGCTTGCTCAGGCCGAGAGCGGGATGCCCGAAGGCTTGATCCATCCCATGGACCAGGCCAACAGCACCAGCAGGAACACCGTGACCGATAGCGCCACGCGCAGCGCCAGCGCGCGCGCCATGGCCGGGCTCTTGCTGCCCGGCTCAGAGCCTTTGCGCAGCATGAAGACGCCGGCGCCGGCCAGTGCCGCGAGCACTGCCACGAGCATGATGACGATGAAGACCTTCATGGCGGTCGAGTATTTCACACGGGCCCGCTGCGGGCGGGTCACTCGGTCATGCTGACGGGATCGCGCGCCCTGGTGCTGCTGGCAGCGCTGATCACCGCTGCCGTGACGGCTCGCCTGGGCCTGTGGCAACTGGATCGGGCGGCGCAGAAGACCACCCTGCAGGCTGCGCTGGACGCGCGGCGCGACCTGGCCGCGCTGGCGCCGCAGGAACTGCCGCGCGACGCGGCCTCGGTGCCCGAGGCGCTGCACCGGCGCATCACCCTGCAGGGCACCTGGCTGCCCGAGCACACCGTGTATCTGGAAAACCGCCAGATGCAGGGCCGGCCGGGCTTCTTCGTCGTGACGCCGCTGGCCCTGGCCGATGGCACCGCCGTGCTGGTGCAGCGCGGCTGGCTGCCGCGCGACCTGCGCGACCGCACCCTGGTGCAGGCTCCGCCGCTGCCTGCAGGGCCGGTGCAGCTGCAGGCGCGCATCGCCCCGCCGCCGGCGCGGCTGTACGACTTCGCGGGGGCGGCTTCCGGGCCCATCCGGCAGAATCTGGAATTGCCGGCATTCGCGCTGGAAACCCGCTTGAAGCTGCGCCCGCTGTCGGTCCTGGAGTTGGAGCAGACACCGCCTGCCGGACGCCAGGTGCCCCGCCCCGACCGGCTGCTGCGCGACTGGCCCGTGCCGGCGGCGGACATCCACAAGCACCACGGCTATGCCTTCCAGTGGTTCTCCATGTCGGCGTTGACGATCGCCCTGTATGTCTGGTTCCAAATCCTTCGACCCCGCCGTCATGCCGCCCGAGCCCCTGCCCCCGACAGCGCGTGACGAACCCCTGGGCCTGACGGTGCACTCCATGCCTGCGCCGGGTCCGCAGGACACCCGGCGCCGCACCGTGAGCGGCCGGCTGAAGATGCTGCTGGTGCTGCTGGCCTGCGCCGCCCCCGTGCTGGCCTCGTACTTCACCTACTACGTCATCCGCCCCGAGGGCCGCAGCAACTACGGCACGCTGGTGCAGCCCACGCGCACGCTGCCGCCTGGGCTGTCGCTGCGCACGCTGGATGGCCGGCCCGTGGATCCGAAGACGCTGCGCAACCAGTGGCTGCTGGTGGTGGTGGGCGGTGGGGCGTGCGACGCGGCCTGCACCCAGCGCCTGTACACGCAGCGGCAACTGCGCCAGATGCTGGGCAAGGAGCGTGAGCGCCTGGACAAGGTGTGGCTGGTGAACGACGACGCGCCGGTGGCGCCCGCACTCCAGGCGTCGCTGGCGGGGGCCGCACCCGTGCTGGCCTTGCGCGTGCCCCAGGCCGAAGTGGCGGCCTGGCTGCAGCCGGCGCCGGGCCAGCCGCTGGAAGCCCACCTGTACGTGGTGGACCCGATGGGCGAGTGGATGATGCGCTTCCCGCCGCAGCCCGAGCCCGCCCGCGTCAAGCGCGACCTGGAGCGCCTGCTGCGTGCCTCCTCCTTCTGGGACCCCGCCGGTCGTTGAGCCCCCGCCATCGCCTGCTGCCCGCAGCCACCCGAGCTCGCCATGAACGACGTTCCCCTGGTCGACTTCTCCCCCACGCTGCGCCTGTTGCTGCTGGCGCTGGTGATCGCCTTGCTGCCGCTGTCCTGGGTGTGGCTGCGCCAGCGCGCGGGTGACACCTCGGCGCGCATCGCCACGCTCACCGCGGTGACGCTGTTCCTGACCTTCGACCTGATCGTCTTCGGCTCCTTCACCCGCCTGACCGACTCCGGCCTGGGCTGCCCGGACTGGCCGGGCTGCTACGGCGCGGCCAGCCCGATAGGCGCGCACAGCGACATCCACGCGGCGCAGACCGCCCTGCCCAGCGGGCCGGTCACCTTCACCAAGGCCTGGATCGAGATGATCCACCGCTACCTGGCCATGACGGTGGGCGTGCTCATCCTGGTGATGGCCGCGGCCAGCTGGCTGGGGGCGCGTCGCGGCGCCGCGGGTCCTGACGGCAGCCTGCGGCCCGCGCTGCCCCATTCGCCCTGGTGGCCCACCGCCACCCTGGTCTGGGTCATCGTGCAGGGCCTGTTCGGCAAGTACACCGTCACGCTCAAGCTCTACCCTGCGGTGGTCACCGCCCACCTGCTGGGCGGCATGTTCCTGCTGGCCCTGCTGATGGTGCAGCACGAGACCTGGCGCGGCCGGCGGCTGACCCTCACCCCGTCGCAATGGGCCTGGGCCCTGGGCGTGACGGCACTGTTGTGGGTGCAGATCGCGCTGGGCGGCTGGGTCTCCACCAACTACGCGGTGCTGGCCTGCACCGGGTTTCCCACCTGCAACGGCCAGTGGTGGCCGCCCATGAATTTCGACGAGGGCTTCACCCTGCTGCGCGAACTCGGGCGCACTGACGAGGGCAGCTTCATCCCCATGGACGCGCTGGTGGCCATCCACATGGTGCACCGCATCGTGGCCCTGGTGCTGTTTGCCGGGCTGTGCGCCCTGGCCTGGCGTCTGTGGACCGGCGCCGACGCGGCGCTGCGCCGCACCGCCGTGGGGCTGCTGGCGCTGGCGCTGTGGCAGATGCTCAGCGGCCTGTCCAACGTGGTGCTGGGCTGGCCGCTGGCCGCGGCGCTGGCGCATTCGGCCGGGGCGGCGGCGCTGGTGGCGGTGACCACCTCGCTGATCGCCCGGGCGCGGGCCGGCCGGCGCCAGGCCGCCGTGGCGGGGCGGCCTGCCGTCGGCGCAGCGCCTGCGGGGCTGGCCTCCTAGAATCGGCTCCCCACCCATGGCTTCCACCGCTCTTCCCGTGGCGCCTTCGGCCAGCCGATGGGCGCAGTTCTACGCGCTGACCAAGCCGCGGGTGGTGCAGCTCATCGTCTTCTGCGCGCTCATCGGCATGCTGCTGGCCCAGCCGGGCCTGCCGGACCTGAAGGTCGCCGGTGCCGCCGTGGCTGGCATCTGGCTGGTGGCCGCCGCCGCCGCGGCCTTCAACTGCCTGGTGGAGCAGCACATCGACCGCAAGATGGCCCGCACCGCCTGGCGCCCCACGGCCAAGGGCGAGCTCACCAACACGCAGACGCTGCTGTTCTCTGGCGCGCTGTGTGCGCTGGGCAGCGCCGTCCTGTGGGTGTGGGTGAACCCGCTGACCATGTGGCTCACCTTCGCCACCTTCGTGGGCTACGCGGTGGTCTACACCGTGGTGCTCAAGCCGCTGACGCCGCAGAACATCGTCATTGGCGGGGCCTCGGGCGCCATGCCGCCGGTGCTGGGATGGGCGGCGCTGCGCAACGACGTGGGCCCCGAGGCCATCGTGCTGTGCCTCATCATCTTCCTGTGGACGCCGCCGCATTTCTGGGCGCTGGCGCTGTACCGCACCGAGGATTACCGCCGCGCCGGCCTGCCCATGCTGCCGGTCACCCACGGGCCGGAGTTCACGCGCCTGCAGGTGCTGCTGTACACGCTGGTGCTGTTCGCCGCCACGCTGCTGCCCTTCATCATCGGCATGAGCGGCCTGATCTACCTGGCCAGCGCCGTGGTGCTGGGTGCGATGTTCATCGTCTACGCCTGGCAGCTGTGGCGGCAGTACAGCGACGCCCTGGCGCGCAAGACCTTCCGCTTCTCCATCTGGCACCTGTCGCTGCTGTTCGCCGCGCTGCTGGCAGACCATTACCTGGGCCCCATGCTGCACGGGCTGCTGCGGTGAGGCCAGCGGCGCACCCCCGCCGCCGGGCTCTGGCGCTGGGTGCCGCCCTGGCCGGCGCCGCTGCGCTGGGGCTGGGTGGCCTGGGCGGCTGCGACCGCGCCGCAGCCCCCAGCTTCAAGGGCATCGACATCACCGGGGCGGACTACGCGCGCGAACTGTCCCTGTCCGACCCCGACGGCCGGCGCCGCAGCCTGGCCGAATTCAAGGGCCGCGTGGTGGTCGTCTTCTTCGGCTTCACGCAGTGCCCCGACGTGTGCCCCACCACGCTGGTGGAGCTGGCGGCGGTGAAGAAGCAACTGGGCGCCGATGGTGACCGCGTGCAGGGCCTCTTCGTCACCGTGGACCCCGAGCGCGACACGCCCGAGCTGCTCAAGGCCTATGTGGACAACTTCAACGCCGGATTCGTGGCGCTGCGCGGTTCACCGGAAGAAACCCTGGCCGCGGCCAAGCACTTCAAGGTGTTCTTCGCCAAGGTGCCGGGCAAGACCGAGGGCAGCTACACCATCGACCACACCGCGGGCTCCTACCTGTTCGACCCGCAGGGGCGCGTGCGCCTGTTCACCCGCCACGGCACCGGGCCCGAAGCCCTGGCCCACGACCTGAGGCTGCTGCTGGACGGCAAGTAGGCCGCCCCGCAGGGCAGGCTCAGGCCGCTGCTTCGATGGCCTTGCGCATCTTCTTCATGGCGGCCACCTCGATCTGGCGGATGCGCTCGGCGCTCACGCCATACTCGGCCGCCAGTTCGTGCAGTGTCATGCCGCCGCTGGCATCGTCGTTCACCTTCAGCCAGCGCTCCTCGACGATGCGGCGGCTGCGGGCGTCCAGCGCCTCCAGCGCGTGGGCGATGCCGTCGCCGGCCATCCAGTCGCGTTGACGGGCCTCGATGTGGCGCGTGGGTTCGTGCCGGTCATCGGCCAGGTAGGCGATGGGCGCGAAAGCCTCGTCCTCGTCGTCACCCTGCGGCTCCAGCGCCACATCTCCGCCGGACAGGCGCGTCTCCATCTCGATCACTTCCTCGGGCTTGACCTTGAGCTCACGCGCCATGCGGTTCACCTCGGCCGGCGTCAGCGTGCTGCGGTGCGTGTCGCCGTCCTCGGCCTCGGCCTTCATGCCCTGCTTCATCGACCGCAGGTTGAAGAACAGCTTGCGCTGGGCCTTGGTGGTGGCCACCTTCACCATGCGCCAGTTCTTCAGGATGTATTCGTGAATCTCGGCCTTGATCCAGTGCAGTGCGTAGCTCACCAGCCGCACCCCTTGCTCGGGGTCGAAGCGCTTGACGGCCTTCATCAGGCCCACGTTGCCTTCCTGGATCAGATCGCCCTGCGGCAGCCCGTAGCCCAGGTATTGGCGCGACACCGACACCACCAGCCGCAGGTGCGACAGCACCAGTTGCCCGGCGGCCTGCACATCACCCTGATCGCGCAGGCGGCGCGCCAGCGAAGACTCCTCCTGGGCCGTCAACATCGGCAGCCGGTTCACGGCGCTGATGTAGGCGTCCAGATTGCCAAGCGAAGGCAGCAGCGACCACGGGTCGCGGACGGCAAGGGCGGCGGCAGGAGAAGTGCTCATAGACTTTTAAGTGTTTACCCTGAGATTCAGGCACCTGGGAATATTAGCACTCTCAAGCCGGGAGTGCTGATTGACCTTGGACAAGGGAACGATCGAATCAGGCCCTATGTCACGGTCATTTCGGCGGCATGCGTGTTGACAACCGTTGATTCCGCGTTGGCTGCGGGTGCCGCCGGACGCCCGGTGTCTCTGCGGTCTGGTCGTTTGGTGAGTCTGCACCGGCAGGGTTCAGCAGGTGGTGCCCTCCAGCAGCCCCCTCGCGCCTGCCACGGGCGAGGTCATGGCCTCCAGGTACGACTCGGCCTTGTGGCGGCTGAGTTGCTCGCGTATGCGGTCCAACTGGTCGTCCACCGTTTCGCCAAACACCAGCTTGACGAACACCACCATCAGCTCCATGAACAGCACGAGGGCAAAGAACAGCAGCCAGGCCACCATGGCAACGGTGTTGTTCATCGTGTAATGGTGCAGCGCTTCCACCCGCGACAGCAGGCCGGCCTCCTCCACGGCCCCGGGTGGACTCGACCAGGGCGTGTGAGTTCCTGCTGACCTGCTGGTCGGCGGCGTTGCCCATGTTCTGACCCTTTGCAGAAGGTCTGTCCAGGCGCGAGGCGCCGCGGGCCGCGCACCGTCTGACGGCAGCGTCGCGGCAGCCGCACGCATCAGACCACCGTCCTGGCCGGTGGTCGCCGGTGTCGGGCAGGGCCGGGACGCGGGTACCGCGAGGGGAAGAACGGCGGTCGCAGGCGTGCGACACCTGGCGCCGGCAAGCGGATCACCGACCCCTGGCTGCACAGGTTCAAGCAGCACCGCAAGACGCTGAGCCAGGCCGCCGCTGCGGCAAGAGACTCGCGCCGAAGTGGCCGCGGCCCGGCGGCCGGGCGGCTCGCCGTCAGCCTGCAGGTGCCGGCCCTCGCGGCCTGGGCCGCGCGTTCGCATGAGCACGCGGCGATGTGCATGGGACTGTGCCCAGCGAAGGGTGGCCGTTGGACGAAGGACTGCCCCTCTGCGGTTGGGTGGGTCTGGCTTCGGCCGGCAACCCAGGCGCGGGGCTGCCCCATGCGGCGCCGTCAACGGCGAACGCAGGTCGGGTCGAAGGGGAATCCGCCTCGTGGACAATGCGGGCATGCTTGCGCAACGCACCCTGAAATCCCTCACCCGCGCCGTCGGCGTGGGCGTGCACAGCGGCCAGAAGGTGGAGCTGACGCTGCGGCCCGCCCCGGCCGACCACGGCATCACCTTCCGCCGCACCGACCTGCCCGTGCCCGTGGACATCCCGGTCAA
The DNA here is from genome assembly GCA_046087245.1 of Rubrivivax sp. Lineage (GTDB taxonomy): Bacteria > Pseudomonadota > Gammaproteobacteria > Burkholderiales > Burkholderiaceae_C > Rubrivivax. The sequence continues at coordinate 53,731 of JBJTZN010000192.1, read as the reverse complement.
TGCCTTTGCGGTGAGCGACACGCGCATGGCGTCCACCATCAGCCCGGGGGGCGACCCCGGCGCGCCCAAGGTGCAGACCATCGAGCACCTGATGTCGGCCTGCGCCGGGCTGGGCCTGGACAACCTCATCGTGGACATCACGGCCGAAGAGGTGCCCATCCTCGACGGCTCGGCCGCCAGCTTCGTGTACCTGCTGCAAAGCGCCGGCATCGAGGTGCAGCGCGCGCCCAAGCGCTTTCTGCGCGTGAAGAAGCCGGTGGAGATCCGCGAGGGCGAGGGTGCTTCGCTGAAGTGGGCGCGGCTGGAGCCGCACCACGGCTACCGCCTGACCTTCGAGATCGACTTCGGCCACCCGGCGCTGGACGCCACTGGCCAGCGCGTGAGCTTCGACATGGGCTCGGGCCGCTACCAGGCCGACATCGCGCGCGCCCGCACCTTCGGCTTCACGCGCGATGTGGAGATGATGCGTGCCCGCGGCTTGGGCTTGGGGGGCAGCATGGACAACGTGATCGTCATCGACGACTACCGTGTGCTTAACAGCGAAGGCCTGCGCTACGACGACGAGTTCGTCAAGCACAAGATCCTGGACGCCATCGGCGACCTGCACATCGCCGGCAAGCCGCTGCTGGCGCACTACACGGCCTACCGCAGCGGCCACGCGCTGAACAACCGCCTGCTGCGCGCGCTGCTGGCCGACGAGACCGCCTACGACATCGTCACCTTCGAGGACGAGACCCGCGCCCCGGCCGGCCTGGCCGCGCTGGCGCCGGCATGGTGACGGCCTGGCCCAGGTTCTCAGCCAGGCGCTGTTCCAGCCGTCAGCTCTGAAGTGCCCGCCGCTGCGTCGCCATGCTGATCTTCCGCCTCCTCTTCGGCCTGCTGCTCCTGGCCGGCGTGCTGTGTTTCGCGATGTACATCGCCACCGGCCACCCGACCTGGAAGCGCAACGGCTTCATCGTTGTCAAGTGGACGGTGCTGGCCGCCCTGGCCTTCTTCATGGTGTTGATACTGGAGCGGTTGGCGGTGCTGCTTTGAAGGGTGCGTTCAGCTGTGGGACCCGCGGCTTGCCTCCACCGCAGTTCTGAGCGCCAGAGCCTCAGCCAACAGTGCGGGCACATGGTGTACGGCGGCGTCCCAGATGATGTCCGCATCCAACGAGAAGTACCGGTGCGCAATCAGGTCTCGCAGTCGCGCGGGCGCTGACCGGTGCTGAGCGGACAAACTCTCCAGTGCCTCTGGCGGAAACAACTTGATGGCCTCGCCGATGACCTGAAGATTGAACAGGACTGCGTCGAATGCCGCCTCATCTTCGGCCAGTTGCGCGGCGTCCAGTCCGCGGGTCAGGCGCCCGATCTTCTGCGCGCTGGCAATCAAGTCATCCAGGAACAGCAGCCAATCACGAGACATTGATCAGATCCTGCCTGACGGACTGCCATGCTCTTGGCTTGAGCCCTCGGCGCGTCACCAGGTCAACGCGCCGCCCGACCAGCGCTTCCAGGTAGTCCTTCAGTGCACAGTAGGCATCAAAGGTCGGCTGGCGGTCGAATTCGACGAGCACATCGACATCGCTGTTGGGCCCGAGTTCGTCGCGGGCGGCTGAACCGAACAGGCCGATCTGCCTGGCCCCAAATCGGGTCGACATTTCCGTGCGATGCGCCCGAAGGGTCTGGAGGACGGCTTCGCGTTTCATCTGGGGATTGTGTCGCTGGGTGCCAGAGCTCGCAACAAGGTTGCCAGATCGAAGCGCGTTCTTGGGTTGCCACCAAGCCCGCGCCACATCAAACCGTGCACCCCGCCTCCACCACCGCCTGCGGCGCCACGGCCACGGGGTCGGGCACGCGGTAGCCGTAGCGCACCGCAGTCAGTTCGGCCAGGATGCTGACGGCGATTTCCGGGGGCGTGCGCGCACCGTTCTTCAGGCCCACGGGGCCGTGCAGGCGGGCCAATGAGACCTCGCTCATGCCGAAGTGCTCCATCAGCCGCGCACGGCGCTTGGCCTGATTGACGCGCGAGCCGATGGCGCCGACGTAGAACGCCGGGCTGCCCAGCGCTTCCATCAGCGCCAGGTCGTCGAGCTTGGGGTCGTGGGTGAGGGCGATGACGGCGGTGTGGCCATCGGGCTGCAGCTCGCGCACCACGTCGTCCGGCATGCCGGGTACGAGGCGGGCGTTCTCGGCCTGGAAGCCCGTGGTGTATTCCTCACGCGGATCGCACACCAGCACCTCGTAGCCCAGGGCCGCGGCCATGGGGGACAGGTATTGCGTGAGCTGTCCGGCGCCGATGATCAGCAGCCGCCAGCTCGGGCCGTGATGGGTGACGAGGTGGGTGTCGGTCAGCTCCAGTTCGTCCGTGCTGCCCGCGGGCTGCAGTTCCACCTCGCCCGTGGCCAGGGTCAGGCGGCGGCGCACGCGCTGCCCGGTCTGCAGTTGCCTGAGCAACTCGTCCAGCTGGGTGTGCGCCTGCACAGGCTCCAGCACAAGTTCGATCAAGCCGCCGCAGGGCAGGCCGAAGCGGTGCGCGGCCTCGGCGTCGATGCCGTAGCGCACCACCTGCGGCACGCCGGTGGCCAGGGCGCCGGCCTTGGCCTTGGCGATCAGGTCGTCTTCAATGCAGCCGCCCGAGACGCTGCCGGCCACCAGGCCGTCGTCGCGAATGGCCACGCTGGAGCCCGGTGGACGTGGCGCCGAACCCCAGGTGCGCGTGATGGTGCCCAGCGCCACGGTGTGCCCGGCCGTGCGCCAGTCACGCACCTGCCGCAGGATCTGCAGATCGATGTTGTCCATGGGGTGCAGCTTATCGCGCAGCGCGCCGGCCTCGTCAGCCCGGGCATGCCCTATGACATGCACGGCATAACCGGCCTCGCGGGCCAAAGAGGGCAGCGCCCACTTCTGCAAATGATTTCATAGGGGTTTGTGGGGGCGTGGCCAGAGGACGGTGCCCCCTAGCATCTGCCGTCGGCCACGGCTGCAAGGGGCAGCTCGCAAGGCATTCAGGAGACACGTTCCATGGGTCATACCATCACGCTTGAGGTCAATGGCAAGTCGGTGACGCGGGAGGTAGAACCGCAGGCCACGCTGTCCGAGTTCATGCGCGAGAGCCTGCGCTTGACGGGTACCCACATCGGCTGCGACACCTCGCAGTGCGGCGCCTGTACCGTGCATGTCGATGGCCGTGCCGTCAAGAGTTGCAACATGTTGGCAGTGCAGGCTGCCGGCCGGGCGGTGACCACCATCGAGGGCCTGGCTGCCGCCGATGGCACCTTGCACCCGATGCAGGCTGCCTTCAAGGCCTGCCACGGCCTGCAGTGCGGCTTCTGCACCCCGGGCATGGTGATGAGCGCCGTGGATCTGGTCAAGCACCACGGCTGCCACAGCGAAGCCCAGGTGCGCGAGGCCCTGGAAGGCAACATCTGCCGCTGCACCGGGTATCACAACATCGTCAAGGCCGTGCAGCGAGGCGCGGCCGCCATGACATCGGCGGCCTGAGGGCCTGCCGAGAACCCTCCAAGGAGAGTCACCCATGAACGCACGCCAGGGATTCATCGGCCAGTCCGTCGAGCGCCGCGAGGACTCGCGCTTTCTCACCGGCCAGGGCCAGTACACCGACGACATCACGCTGCCGGGCCAGAGCTACGGCCATTTCCTGCGCTCGCCCTACGCCCATGCCCGCATCACCTCGCTGGATACCACGGCCGCCGCGGCGGCCCCCGGCGTGCTGGGCATCTACACGGGTGAGCACTTCAAGGCCGTGGGCGGCCTGCCTTGCGGCTGGCTGATCAACAGCCTGGACGGCAGCCCGATGAAGGAGCCCAAGCACCCGGTGCTGGCTGACGGCAAGGTGCGCTACGTGGGCGACCGGGTGGCGCTGGTGGTGGCCGACACGCTGGAGCAGGCCAAGGCGGCGGCCCTGCTGATCGAGGTGGGCTACGAGGAACTCCCCCCGGTCGTGGACACCGCCAAGGCCTTCGGCGCCGGCAGCGCGGTGCACGATGAAGCCCCCGACAACCAGTGCTACCACTGGGGGATTGGCGACCAGGCGGGCACCGAAGAGGCGTTTGCCAAGGCCGCGCACGTGACGACGCTGGCCTTCCGCAACAACCGGCTGATCCCGAACGCGATGGAACCGCGCGCGGCCAACGCGGCCTACAACCCGCACGAGGACAGCTACACGCTGTACGTCAGCAACCAGAACCCCCACGTCGAGCGGCTGCTGATGTGCGCCTTCGTACTGGGCATCCCGGAGCACAAGCTGCGCGTGGTGGCGCCCGACGTGGGCGGCGGCTTCGGCAGCAAGATCTATCTGTATGGGGAAGAGACGGCGCTGGTGTGGGCCAGCAAGCAGATCCGCCGCCCCATCAAGTGGACCTGCGACCGCAGCGAGGCCTTCCTGTCCGACGCCCACGGCCGCGATCACGTGTCGCTGGCCGAACTGGCGCTGGACCAGGACGGCCAATTCCTCGGCCTGCGCGCCACGACCACCGCCAACATGGGCGCCTATCTGTCCACGTTCGCCAGTTGCATCCCCACCATCTTGCACGCCACCTTGCTGGCCGGTCAGTACAAGACGCCCAAGATCTGGTGCGAGGTGAAGGCGGTGTTCACCAACACCGCGCCCGTGGACGCCTACCGCGGTGCAGGCCGCCCCGAGGCCACCTACCTGCTGGAGCGCATCGTCGAGACGGCGGCCACGGAGATGGGGATCGATCCGGCGGAGATTCGCCGCCGCAACTTCATCACCAGCTTCCCTTACGCCACGCCCGTGGGCCTGACCTATGACGTGGGCGACTACAACGCCACGCTCACCCGCGGCCTGCAGCTGGCCGACGTGGCCGGTTATGCGGCACGCAAGGCGGCCAGCGCCGCCAAGGGCCTGAAGCGCGGCATCGGCTACGCCTGCTACATCGAGGCCTGCGGCATCGCGCCGTCCTCGGTGGCGGGTGCGCTGGGTGCGCGGGCCGGCCTGTTCGAGGCCGGCGAGGTGCGGGTGCATCCCACGGGCAAGGTGACGGTCTTCACCGGCAGCCACAGCCACGGCCAGGGCCACGAGACCACCTTCGCGCAGGTGGTGGCCGACAAGCTGGGCATCCCGATGGAGGACGTGAGCATCGAGCACGGTGACACCGGCAAGGTGCTGTTCGGCATGGGCACCTACGGCAGCCGTTCGCTGGCCGTGGGCGGCACCGCCATCGTCAAAGCGCTGGACAAGGTCATCGCCAAGGGACGCAAGATCGCGGCGCACTTGATGGAGGCCGCCGACACCGACGTGGTCTTCGAGGACGGACAGTTCAAGGTGGCCGGCACCGACAAGGCCGTGCCCTTTGCCAGCGTGGCGCTCACCGCCTACGTGCCGCACAACTTCCCGCACGACAAGCTGGAGCCGGGCCTGAACGAGAACGCCTTCTACGACCCCAGCAACTTCACTTACCCCGCAGGCACCTACATCTGCGAGGTGGAGGTGGACCCCGCCACGGGCCACACCCGTGTGGACCGCTTCACCGCCTGCGACGACTTCGGCAACGTGGTCAACCCCATGATCGTGGAGGGACAGGTGCACGGCGGGCTTGCCCAAGGGATCGGCCAGGCCTTGCTGGAGCATGGTGTGTACGACGAGGCCAGCGGGCAGTTGCTGTCTGGCAGCTACATGGACTACGCCATGCCCCGTGCGGATGACCTGCCCAGCTTCGTGGTGGACGCCTCCAACGGCACCCCCTGCACGCACAACCCCCTGGGGGTCAAGGGCTGCGGTGAGGCGGGCGCCATCGGCTCGCCCCCGGCCGTCATCAACGCCATCTGCAACGCCCTGGGTGTGAAGGACGTGCCCATGCCCGCCACGCCCTTCACCGTGTGGCAGGCCGCACGTCAGGCCACCCCCCAGGCCACCGGCCAGGCCGCCTGAACCGCATCGCCAGGAGACCGTTCCATGCAAGCCTTTCAATACCAAGCCCCCAGTTCCCTGGCCGATGCACGTGCCGCGGTGGCCGCTGGCGCCCGGCTGATGGCCGGCGGCCAGAGCCTGCTGCCTTCCATGCGCTTGGGCATGGCCCAGCCCGAGGCCGTGGCCGACCTGTCCGGCGTGCCCGGCATGTCCGGCATCGCGGTGTCGGGTGGCGTCGTGCGCATCGGTGCCATGACCCCGCACGCCCAGGTGGCGGCCAGCGCCGAGGTGGCGGCCGCCATTCCGGCACTGGCCGATCTGGCCGGCCGTATCGGTGACCGCCAGGTGCGCAACCGCGGCACCCTGGGCGGCAGCGTGGCCAATGCCGACCCCGCCGCCTGCTACCCCGCAGCCCTGGTGGGCCTGGGTGCCACGGTGCACACGGACCGTCGTGACATCGCGGCTGACGACTTTTTCACCGGCCTGTACCAGACCGCTTTGGCCGAGGACGAGGTGATCACGGCCGTGAGCTTCCCCGTCCCGGAACGTGCCGGCTGGCAAAAGTTCAAGCAACCGGCCTCGCGCTTTTCCTTCGTCGGGGTGTTCGTGAGCAAAGGCCCGCAGGGGGTTCGCGTGGCGGTCACGGGGGCAGGGCCCCGCGTGTTCCGCGCCAGCGAGCTGGAGGCCCGCCTGTCCCGCGATTGGTCGGCTGCGGCGCTGGAAGGCGCCAGCGTGTCAGCCGCAGGGCTGAACAGCGATCTGCACGGCTCGGCCGAGTACCGCGCGGCGCTGATTCCCGTGCTGGCCGCCCGTGCTGTGGCGTGAGCCTGGCGCCGTGGGCGGTGCCCACGGCTGAAGGCGCCGTCGCCGATACTTTCGTGATGACGACCGCTGCGGTTCCCGCCTCTCCTCCCACCTCTGCTTCCGCCCTGCGCCCGGCTGCCACGCAAGAGGGCGCGGGCGTGTCCCCCGTCGAGCAGACACGCCAGTTGCTGCTGGGCCATGACTACGTGGCCGATGCGCGCCTGGCCACGGTGGTGCACCTGGCGTTGCGCCTGCAGCGCCCGCTGTTCCTGGAGGGCGAACCGGGCACGGGCAAGACCGAGATCGCACGCACGCTGGCCGCCGCGCTGGGCCGGCCGCTGATCCGCCTGCAGTGCTACGAGGGCCTGGACCTGGCCGGCGCGGCCTACGAATGGAACTACGCGCGGCAGATGATGGAGATCCGCCTGGCGGAGGCGGCCCCAGACCAGGCGCCGACGGGCGACTTGCAGGGCACTGGTGCGTCGCACGATGAGCCCCACCCCGGCAAGACGCCGGGCGTGCGGGACGGACTGGCCACCCGCCTGTTCAGCGAACGCTTTCTCATCAAGCGCGCCCTGTTGCAGGCCATCGACCCCGCGCAGCCGGTGCCGCCCGTGCTGCTGATCGACGAGCTGGACCGCGCGGACGAGCCCTTCGAGGCCTTCCTGCTGGAGGTGCTGTCGGACTGGCAGATCACCATTCCGGAATTCGGCACGGTGCGCGCGGCGCAGCCGCCCATCGTGGTCCTGACGAGCAATCGCACGCGCGAGATCCACGACGCTGTCAAGCGCCGCTGCCTGTACCACTGGGTGGGCTTTCCGGATGCGCAGCGCGAGGCCGAGATCCTGGCGCGGCGCGTGCCCGGGGCGCCGCAGGCCCTGGCGCAGCAGGTGGTGGCCTTCGTGCAGCAGTTGCGCAGCCTGGAGCTCTACAAGCTGCCCGGCGTGGCCGAGACCATCGAGTGGACGCGCGCCCTGATGGAACTGGGCGCGGTGGTGCTGGACCCGGTGGTGGTGCAGAACACCCTGGGGCTGCTGAAGTACCAGGACGACATCGCGCGCGTGCAGGGCGACGAGGTGATGCGTCTGCTGCAGCAGGTGGAACAGCAGGTGCAGCAGCAGGTTCAGCAGCAGGTGGCCGAGCAAACCCCAGGCCCGCGCTGACCATGATGCTGGGGCGAACTCCCGCGGTGGCGGCGTCCCATCTGGCCACCAACGTCATGCATTTCGCCCGCGTGCTGCGCCACGCCGGGCTGCCCGTGGGCACCGACCGGGTGCAAGTGGCTTTGCAGGCGCTGCAGGTGGCAGGCCTGCACTCCCGCGCCGAGTTCCACGCCGTGCTGTGTGCCTGCCTGCTGGACCGGCACGAGCACCAGGAGCTGTTCGACCAGGCCTTCACGCTGTTCTGGCAAGAGCCCGACCTGGCCGGCCGCATGCGCGCCTTGCTGCTGCCCCAGGTGAACACCCGGGTGCCGCCGCCCGTGAAGGAGAACCGGCGACTGGGCGAGGCCCTGTTCCCGGGCCAGCGCGATGCCCCCGCGAAAAACCCGCCACCGGAACAACTGGAGCTGGAAGCCTCGCTCACGGCCAGCGCCAGCGAGCGCCTGCAGCAGGCCGACTTCGAGACCATGACGGCGGACGAGTTCCGCGCCGCCCTGCGCCTGCTGGCGCGGCTGCGCACCGTGTTCCCGCCCGTGGTCACGCGGCGCCGCGCGGCCTCCCCCCGGGCAGGGCGGCTGGATCTGCGCGCCACGCTGCGCGAGGCCGGACGGCATGGAGGCGAGATCTTCGCCCTGCGCCACACGGCGCCGCGCACCGTGGTGCCGCCCCTGGTGGTGTTGGCCGACATCTCGGGCTCGATGTCGCGCTATTCGCGCATGCTGCTGCACTTCGCGCACCTGCTGGGCGCGCGCCCCGGGCGCACCCTGCCGCGGGTGGAGACCTTCGTCTTCGGCACGCGGCTGACGCGTATCACCCCCTGGCTGCGCCAGCGGGACCCTGACGTGGCCGTGGACCGGGTGACGGCCGGCGTGCAGGACTGGTCGGGTGGCACGCGCATCACCGAGAGCCTGCAGGCGTTCAACCGGCGATGGGCCCGCCGCGTGCTGGGCAGCCGCGCCACCGTGCTGCTGGTCAGCGACGGCCTGGAACATGGCCCCACCGAGGCCCTCACCTTCGAGATGGAGCGCCTGCACAAGAGCTGCCACCGCCTGCTGTGGCTGAACCCGCTGCTGCGCTTCACCCGCTTCGAGCCCCGCGCCGCAGGCATCCGCGCCATGCTGCCCCACGTGGACGGCTTCCTGCCCGTGCACAACCTGCAGAGCCTGGAGCAGCTGTTGGAGGTGCTGGCATCAGGTGCGGTGCGCCCTGGCTGAAGGCACTGTCAGTTTCTCGGCTGGCTGCCTTTCAACCCGGAAGTGCGCCGCCTGTTCGGAGCGCTCCTGCAGGGTCCTGCGGTGGGGTACTGGAGGGGTGTCAGCTGCCGCACACGGGGCAGCCTGCCTGCCGTGAGATCGCGATCTCGTCCCACTGCATGCCGCGGCCGTCGAGCATCAGCAGTCGGCCGGCCAGCGACCGGCCGACGCCTGTGAGCAGTTTCAGGGCCTCGGCGGCCTGCATGGTGCCGATGATGCCCACCAGGGGCGCGAACACGCCCATGGTGGCACAGGCCACTTCCTCGAAAGCCTGGTCGGGCGGGAAGAGGCAGGCGTAGCAGGGGCCTCTTGAGCCGTTCGATCCCTCTGGCCCTGGACGGGTGTCGTACACCGACACCTGCCCGTCAAAGCCGATGGCGGCGCCCGACACCAGCGGTTTGCCGTGCCGCACGCAGGCGGCGTTCACGGCGTGGCGTGTGGCGAAGTTGTCGGTGCAGTCCAGCACCACATCGGCCTGTGGCACCAGGGTGTCGAGCAGGGCCGCATCGGCGCGTTGCGTCACGGCCGTCACCTGCACGTCCGGGTTGAGGGCGGCGATGCGGGCCTTTGCGGACTCGGCCTTGGGCTGGCCCACGCTGGCCTGATCGTGCGCGATCTGCCGCTGCAGGTTGGTCACGTCCACGCGGTCGTGGTCGACGATGGTGAGGCGGCCCACGCCCGCACTGCCCAGGTACAGGGCCACGGGTGACCCCAGCCCACCAGCGCCAATCACCAGGGCGTGGCTGGCCAGCAGGCGCTCCTGGCCTTCGATCCCGATGTCCTGCAGCAGGATGTGGCGGGCGTAGCGCAGCAACTGGTCGTCGGTCATGGCGTCTTTGGCGGGCCGTTGTCGAGGTGTGAAGGTTCGGTCTCTCAGGCCTTGGGGGACCGGAAGGTCCACCAGGGCAGCGCGCGCGTGAGCGACAGCACCTCGCCCGCGCGGGGTGGGCAGGCGTAGCCGTCCAGGTCTTGCAGCGCCTGCCGCCACTCCGGTGACTTCAGCAGCTTGCACAGCAGCTGAACCGCCGGCTGCTCCAGGGCGTCGGCCAGGCAGACCAGGAAGTAATCTTCCTCGACCAGCGGCACGAAGCCCAGGCCGTAGCGCACCGCCGCCGCCTCGATGCCCAGGGCCGCATCGGCCGCGCCGCTGGCCACCGCAGCGGCGCAGGCCAGATGGCTGGTTTCCTGCACCGTCGTGTTCAGCGAGCTCAGCACAAAGCCCTGGTGCGCCGCCAGGTGCTCGGCCAGCAAGCCGGTGCCGGAGCCGGGCTCTCGCGCCGCGAAGCGCAGGCCCCGCGCCGCCACGTCCGCCAGCGAGCGCGCGCCCATCGGGTTGCCCGGGGCCACTATCAAGCCCTGGTTGCGGCGCATGGTGCTGATCAGCTTGTGCCGGCCGGGCTTGAGCAGGGCCTTCAGCGCCCTGGCGTAGTGTTCGCTGCGGCTCAGCGGCGGCGCATGAAAGCCCGCCACCACGCAGCGCCCTTCGGCCAGCGATCGCAGCGCGTCCAGGCTGCCGGCAAAGCGCAGCTCGATGTGCAGGCCCTGGGCGTCGCCCAGCCTCTGCAGCACGGGCAGCATGAGGTCGTGGCTGGCATCGATGCGCAGCACCTGGCGTGAGCCGTCCAGTGCTTCCTCCATCACGCGTTGCAGTTCGCGCCGCAAGGCTTCGATGTGCGGCACCAGGCGTTCGCGCGCCTGGCGCTCGGCCCACAGCAGGCGCTCGGCAAAAGGAGTCAGCCGGGCGGGCTGCCCGCGCTGCCACACCACCAGCGCCTGGCCCACAGTTTCTTCCCACTGCTTCAGGCGGCCCCAGAGGTGGCGGTAGCTGAGGTCCAGTGCTTTGGCTGCGCCCTGGATGGAGCCCTGGGTGGCCACGGCCAACAGCAGGTCGAACAGCGGGTTGTCGACCTGGCTGCCCGTCTGCGGCTCGGCCAGGAAGCGGTACTGCAACTGGACACTGCGTGCGGTGGAGGAGGGAGTCATGGCTGAGAGCTCGGAAGCCCGCATTGTCTGCCCCGCGCACGCGGGGCGCGTGTTGTGCGCGGTGTGCGCGTTGCGGCGCCCACGGCCTGCTCTTGAGGCTTCTTCAGCCGCCGCCGCGCTGCAGGTGCAGGTCGAAGCGCTTCATGAAGGCGTTGCGCACCGGCGCTTCCACCGCCTGGAACCGGAATCGAACGGCCATGCGTGGCAGCCGGATGAGGGCGATGACGCGAGGGGTCAGCACCTGCCAGTCGATGACCAGTGCGCCTTGGCCGATGGCCACGTGCAGGCGGCCCTCTTCGGGCTGCGTCCAGGGGTGACCACGCACGGCCTCGGGCATCCAGCGCAGCCACTCCTGCTCCGTGCAGCCGTATTCGCGCTCAAACGACGCCGGCACGGGTGGTGAAGGCACGGAGGAGCATGACGGCGAAGCCGCCGACACGTCGTCCCTTCAGCCCCCGGCCACGGGCGGCCAGATGGCCAGCACGTCCTGCGGCTGCAGCGGCTGCGTGGCGCGGTCGGCCGGTGCGATGTAGCGTCCGTTCACCAGCACCAGGTGCACCAGCCTCTGCGGCAGTTGGAAGGGCTCGGTCACCTGCTGGATGGTGGCGCCGTCGGGCACTTCCAGCGTGATGGCATTGCCGCGACGCATGTCGGCGGGCAGGTAGTCGGTGAGGCTGGCGTAGAGCTTGAAGGTGATCTGCATGGGGGCATCCTGCCACGGTGCACAGGCCCCTGCACGACCAGGGCGCAAGCGCGTGGCGTGATCACACGCTGGCGTGCACGTCCTGGGCCTGAGCGCGCGCCAGGTAGGCCTCCATCAGCAGCGTCGGGTCGGCCAGCAGCTTGTCCTTCCATTCGCCCAGCGGCACCTGGCCTTCCACCAGCCCGCGCATCACGCCCACGTGCTGCGTCCAGCCGATGGCGTTGCAGCCCACCAGCTTGCCGTCGGCGAACTGCAGGCTCAGGTGGCGCCCGCCATTGCGCTGGTCGGGCTCCGTGAGCTCCACATGCTGGCCTCCTGGCACGCCCTCCCAGTTGCCGAAGCTGGCCGAGATCAGCCCCAGCGTATCCAGCACGTTGATCTGCGTCACACCCTGGAGCTCCGCGCGTCGGCCCACCATGTTCAGAGCCGCCACGCGCGCCTGCTCGGCGGCGTTGGGCTGGATGGCGCTGACGATGGTCTTTCCGCTGACCTTGTCGAAGGCTTCGGCGCAATCTCCCGCGGCGTAGACGCCCGGCGCGCTGGTCTGCAGGTGTTCGTCGGTGAGCACGCCCACCAGACACTTGACCCCGCTGCCCTCCAGGAAGCCGATGTTGGGGCGCACGCCCGTGGCGCTGATGATCAGGTCGGCTTCCAGCACCTGCCCGTCGGACAGCCGGGCGCGCAGCGGGGCGGCGGAAGCCGGGGCTGCAGCCGGCGCAGCGCTGTCGCCAAAGCCCAGCGCCGAGACGATCTTCGACAGCAGGCCTCCGCTTGGGGCAGCGCCCGCGCCGTCCGTTCCGGCGGCTGATCCCCTTTCGATGGCCACGACCTTGGCGCTGGTATGGACCGCCACGCCCTTGCTCTGGCACCAGTCCTTGATCATGCCGCCGGCGGTGGGGCCCATCATGCGCGGCACCATGCGGTCGCCCATCTCCACCACGCTGAGTTGGACGCCGCGCGCGGCCAGCGCTTCCATGATGATGCAGCCGATGAAGCCCGCGCCCATCTGCAGCACGCGCGAACCAGGCTGGGCCTGAGCCATGATGGCGCGGGCGTCGGCCAGTGTCCAGCAGGCGCGCACGCCCGGCCCGTCGATCCCTGGAATGGGCGGCGTGGCGGGGGACGAGCCGGTGGCGATCAGCAGCCGGTCGTAGGCCAGCGCCTCGCCGCTGTCCAGCTTGACCGTACGCGCGGTGGTGTCCAGCGCTACCGCGCGACCGCGCTTGAGCGTGATGCGCTGCTGTTCGTAGTGCCCCGTGCCGTGGCGCAGGTGCGTGCCGGCCTCGCCAATGTTGCCGATCAGCAGGTAGGGGATGGCCATGCGCGAGTAGGGCGCCTCGGGCTCGTCACCCACCAGCGTGATCTCGTCCCGCGGCGCGTGCTTGCGGATGGTTTCGGCGGCAATCACGCCAGCAGGGCCGGCGCCCAGGATCAGGTGCTTCATCGTCAGTCTCCTCGGGTTCGTCTTCTCGGGGCGGGCAGGGCGACGAGACACGTGCCTGCGGCGGGCCCACAAACGCGGAAGGCGGTGCTGCCACCGCCTTCCTGCCGTCCTCGCGGGCGGGCTGGCGCCTCAGGCGCCGGTCACAGACCCAGACGCTGGCGCGTCTCGGCCTTCAACTGGCCGTCGGCATCCCAACCGCGGATGTCGTAGTAGTGCGGCAGCATCTGCGGCACCTGCGACACCAGGCCCTTGGCCGGGCCGGTCTTCACCGGTTCGGTGGTCAGGCGGGCGGGCAGCACGTCGTCCTTGCTCGTGAACCCGGCGCGGTTGTTGAAGTCGCGCTCCATGTTCCAGATGCGCTCGCCGATGTCGTTCATGGCGTCCATCGTGAACTCCGAGCCGCAGGCGGCGGCGACCTGGGGCTGCACGTCGGCCAGGGTCCAGGCAAAGCTCGTGAAGATGCAGATGCCGGCGGCATCGAACGCGGCAGTGGCGTCCTGGAAGGCCTTGACCAGTTCCGGCTTACCTTCTGAGACCAGGGGGTCGGTCTTGACCGGGATGCCCAGGATTTCCGAGGCCACGGTGTAGCTGCGCAGGTGGCAGGCGCCGCGGTTGCTGGTGGCGTAGGTCAGGCCCATGCCCTGGATGCCGCGGCCGTCGTAGGCCGGGAACTCCTGGCCCTTGACGCTCATGCTCAGCCCGGGGTGGCCGTACTTGGAGGTCAGGCGCTTGCTGCCCAGGCCGATCTCCTTGCCAAAGCCCTCGCCGTTGGCGGTGATCTCGGCAAAGTGCGCCAGCGCGTGGGCCGACCCGAACGGGGCCTCGATGCCCAACTGCTCCTTGGTGAGCACGCCCATCTCATACAGCTCCATCACCGCGCCCACGGTGGCGCCGAATGTGATGGGGTCCATGCCCTGCTCGTTGCACAGCAGGTTGGCGTACTGCAGGGCTTCCAGGTCGTTCACGCCGTTGGCCGCACCCAGCGCCCAGGCTGCTTCGTACTCCAGGCCGCCGGAGGCACCCCAGTACTCGGGCTTGTTCTGCACCGTGAAATGGCCCTGGTCCATCTTGCTGATGCGCCCGCAGGCGATGGTGCAGCCGAAGCAGGCCTGGTTGGTGACCAGGTGCTTCTTGCCGTCGGTGGCGCGCGGCGTGACCATCGCCTCGGCGGAGATGTCCTTGGCGCCTTCGAACTGGCTGTCCTGGTGGTTGCGGGTGGGCAGGGCACCCACCTCGTTGATCACGTTCATCAGCACCTGGGTGCCGTAGGTGGGCAGGCCCTGGCCGGTGACGGCGTTGTCGGCCAGGATCTTCTTCTTCTCGAAGGTGACCTTCATGAACTCCTTGGCGTCGGCGAAATTGCCCACGCCCTTGGTGCCGCGCACGGCAATCGCCTTCAGGTTCTTGGAGCCGGCCACGGCGCCCACCCCCGAGCGCCCGGCAGCGCGGTGCAGGTCATTGACGATGGAGGCGAACAGCACCTGGTTCTCACCGGCCTTGCCGATGCTGGAAATGCGCAGCAGCGCGTCCTGGTGGGCCTTCTTCAGCGCTTCCTCGGTCTTCCAGACGCTCTGCCCCCACAGGTGGCTGGCGTCCCGCAGTTCGGCATGGTCGTCGCTCACGTACAGGTACACCGGCTTGGCCGACTTGCCTTCGAAGATGATCATGTCCCATCCGGCCATCTTCAGCTCGGCACCCCAGTAGCCGCCCGAGTTGGAGCAGGCCACGGCGCCCGTGAGCGGGCCCTTGGTGACCACGGTATAGCGCCCGCCGGTGGAGGCCATGGTGCCGGTGAGTGGGCCTGTGGCCCAGATCAGCTTGTTCTCGGCGGCCAGCGGGTCGACCTTGGCATCGACTTCTTCCACCAGGTACTTGGTGGCCAGACCGCGCGAGCCCAGGTAGGCGCGGGCCCAGTCCATCTTCAACGGCTCGGAGGTGACGGTGCCGGCCGTGAGGTTCACGCGGAGGATTTTTCCTGCCCAAGACATGTCGATGGCTCCTTGTGAATCAGGCCGCAGCCTGGTTGCCCAGCTTGTCAGCCCAGGCTTGCATCTTGGAAAGGCCCGTCCAGTTGGCGTCCACGTAGGTGATGGCGCCAGTGGGGCAGGCGGTCGCGCAGGCGGGGTCGCCGCCGCACAGGTCGCACTTCTGCACCTTGCCCGTCTCCTGCACGTAGTTCACGGTGCCGAAGGGACAACTGATGGTGCAGACCTTGCAGCCCACGCAGGTGGTGTCATTCACCACCTTGGCGCCCGTGGCCTTGTCCACGGTGATGGCTTCCACCGGGCAGGCGTGCAGGCACCAGGCCTCATCGCATTGCGTGCAGGTGTAGGGCACCTTCTTGCCGGTGGCATGGAAGTCGAACACCTTGATGCGCGACTTGGCCGGGGCGAACACCCCGTAGTTCTCGTACGAACAGGCCATCTCGCACTGGAGACAGCCGGTGCACTTGTCGGCGTTGATGTGCAGGCTTTTCTGCATGGGGTCCCTCTGCGCTGGGGTTGAATGTCGGCGGTCTGAATCCCGGCGCCGAGCGAGCACCGCGGCCAATCCACACCCAAGTAATCATCTTCATACCTTTGGCCGGATGCACCCCGTGAAAACCCTAGTCGGATTGCCGGTCCTGGCCAAATCGGCAGATGCCTTGTGCCAAGGCAAGTCGCTAAGAAAGCGAAAGGGCCCGGTTCCCCGGGCCCTGTGGTGCTTACGGTGTTCTTGGCGATCTGGGCGTCTCTGCCACTTTCTGCGTGGCACACGTCACAGCTGGGCCGGTCCCTTCAGGGCCGGGCGTTGGGGAAGAACAATTGCTCGCTGCCGATCTTGTAGCCGGCGATGGCCGATTGCCCGTCCGGTGACACCACCCAATCGGCGAAGCGTTGCGCCGCTGCAGCCTTGACGTGGGGGTGCTTGGCCGGGTTGACGACCATCACGCCGTACTGGTTGAACAGGGTCTTGTCACCTTCCACCACGATGGCCAGGTCGCCCCGGTTCTTGAACGACAGCCAGGTGCCGCGATCGGCCAGCACGTAGGCGTTGGTGCTGGCGGCTATGTTCAGCGCGGGGCCCATGCCGCAACCGCACTCACGGTAGGCGGCAGGCTTGGTGGCCGCCACATCGACGCCAGCGGCCTTCCACAGCCGCAACTCCGCTGCGTGGGTGCCGCTCTTGTCGCCGCGGGAGATGAAGGCCTGTGAGCTGGCAGCCAGCTTCTTGAGTGCGGCGGCGATGTTGGCACCGCGCGTGCCCGCAGGGTCGGCCTTGGGTCCGATGAGCACGAAATCGTTGTACATGACGTTGCGGCGCTGCGTGGTAAAGCCTTCGGCCACGAACTTCTCCTCGGCTGCCGTGTCGTGGACGAAGACGACATCGGCGTCACCGCGGCGGCCGGTGTCCAGCGCCTGGCCCGTGCCCACCGCCACCACCCGAACGTCGATGCCCGTGGCCTGCTTGAAGGCCGGCAGCAGGTGGCCGAACAGGCCCGACTGCTCGGTGCTGGTGGTGCTGGCCATCACGATGGCTGAAGCCGGGGCCTGGGCCGGTGCCTGGGCCTGGGCCTGGGCCTGGGTGAGCCCTGCAACGGGCAGCGCGAGAGCGGCCACCAGTGCCCATGCTCTCAGCAGCAAGCCGGGCTGCCCCAGGTGGTTTTGCGCGCCTGTCCCGTTCAATGATTTCAAGTCAGCCATGGAAGTTCTCCTTTGAGGAACTGTCGGGCCTCGACCGGGAGGTCGGGGCTGTCAAAAAACTCGTCCACCGGCCGGTCGGCCACCAGGCGCCCACCTGCCAGGTAGGCCACCCGGGTGGCCAGGCGCTTGGCCTGGCCCAGGTTGTGGGTGCTCATCACGACGGTCACGCCGTCATCGGCGAACTCGCGCACCAGCGACTCCACCTCCTGCTTGGCGCTGGGGTCCAGGCTGGCCGTGGGTTCGTCCAGGAACAGGATGTCGGGCTGCAGGGCCCAGGCCCGCGCCAGCGCCAGGCGCTGTTGTTGGCCGCCAGAGAGCGCCCGCGCCGGGCGGTGGGCCAGGGTGGCCAGCCCCACTCTCTGCAAGGCCTGCTGGCACAGCGCATCCCGCTGCGCGGCGGGCACGCCCTGGAGCCACAGCCCCAAGAGCACGTTCCAGCGCACCGACAGGTGCAGCAGGAACGGGCGCTGGAACACCATGGCGCTGATGGGCGGGCGGTTCTCGGGCTGGAGCAGGTGTTCGGTGCGGGGCAGTGAGGCAGGGGCTTCGGCTGCGCTGGACCTTGCCGCGATCTGTGCCGCGCTGGGCCGCCGGTCCTCGGGACGATCAGCGGCCTGCAGGCCGTGCAGCAGGCGCAAGAGCGTGGTCTTGCCCGAGCCGTTGGCGCCCACCAGGGCCAGACGCTCGCCCCGCAACAGACGCAGGTTCACGTCCTGCAACGCAAGGGTGGTGCCGAAGCTGACGCTCGCGGCCTGCAGTGTCAGCAGCGGTGCGTGCGCGGCAGGTGGAGCCTGTGCAGCAGTGCGGGCCGGCCCGGCAGGGGGCGCTGCGCGTGGCGTGTGCGCTCGGATGTCGGGATCCACCGGGATGCCCGCACTGTCAGGGGAAGTCCCGCTCACAGCGGGGCCTCCCGGCCGCCCCCGCTGCGCCATTGCAGCATGGCGATCAACGCGTTCAAGACACCCACCACCGCCAGCAGCACCAGGCCCAGGGCCAGGGCCAGGGGCAGGTCGCCCTTGCTGGTTTCCAGGGCGATGGAGGTCGTCATCACTCGGGTGAAGCCGTCGATGTTGCCGCCCACGATCATCACCGCCCCCACCTCGGCAATGGCGCGGCCGAAGCCGGTGAGCAGCGCCGTCATGACCCCCAGCCGCTCGTGTACCAGCAGCAAGGCGGCGGTGGTCACCGGGCCGGCGCCCAGTGACCGCAGCTGGTCGCCCCCTTCGGAAAAGGCCGACAGCACCAGACGGCGCGCCAGCGCAGCGATCAGCGGCACCACGAGGATGCTCTGGGCGATGACCATGGCCGTGGGGGTGAAGAGGAGGCCCCAGGACCCCAGCGGCCCCGAGCGCGACAGCAGCAGATACACCACCAGACCGACCACCACCGAGGGCAGCGCCAGCAGCGTGTTCAGCAGGCCCACCACCAGGCCCTGGCCCGGAAAGCGCGCCACGGCGAGCCAGGCTCCCAAGGCCAGCCCGAAGCCCGCGCCCAGCAGGCAGGCCGTGCCGCTGACCTGCAGCGACAGCCCCACCACCTGCGCCAGGCGCGGGTCGGCCCCGAGGATCAGCGATCCCGCGGTGGCCAGGCTGTCGTGGAAGGTGCTCACGGGGGCGATGAGGGTGCAGACGGTGATGTGGAGTGACGCCACACGCGAGTGGTCAGGCCCAGCCTGGCGGATCGGTCAATGGTCGGGCGCGCAGATTCTCGGCAGACCCGCCCGGCTTGGCGATATGTTCTTCACTGCATATCAGTCCGCTGCGAACCGTACCGAGCTTCGGCGCGTGCAAAGCACCTTGAACTCTCCAAGTTCAGTGCGTGTGGCGCCCGTCCCAGTTCTTCTTTTGGGCTGCCCTCAGCCAAGACCTGGGACTCAACGCGCCACGGGTAGCACCACAATGCGCGGCTTGACTCGTTCTCACTCTCAGCAGGCCTTGCCCACCACCATGTCCACCCTCGGCCCCTCCCCGCTGATTGCCAACGACCGCCACCTCAGCGTGGCGCAGGCCCGTGAAGCCCTCCTGGCGCCGCTGCGCCCGGTGGCGGGCACGCAAACGCTGCCGCTGGCGCAGGCCTTGGGCCGCGTGCTGGCGCAGGACCTCGTCAGCCCCATGAACGTGCCGCCGCACGACAACTCGGCCATGGACGGTTTCGCCTTCGACGGTGCTGTGCTGGAGGCCGATGCCGGGGCCGATCTGATGCTCTCGGTGGCTGGCACCGCCTACGCCGGACAGGCCTTCACCGGCGCCGTCGCCGTGGGGCAGGCGGTGCGCATCATGACGGGCGCCGTGATGCCCCCGGGGCTGGACACCGTGGTGCCGCAGGAGCTGGTGAAGACCGAGGGCGAGGGCGCTGCGCTGCGCGTGACCGTGCCCGCCCGCGCCGTGCAGCGCGGCGAGAACCGCCGCCGGGCCGGGGAAGACCTGGCCCAAGGCCAGCCCGCCCTGCGCGCCGGCCGCGTGCTGCGCCCGTCGGACCTGGGGCTGGCCGCCTCGCTGGGCTTTGCCACACTCACCGTGCGCCGTCGTCTGCGCGTGGCGCTGATCTCCACGGGAGACGAACTGCGCAACCCCGGCCAGCCCCTGCCCGAGGGCTGCATCTACGACAGCAACCGCGCCAGCCTGGCCGGCGCGCTGCGCCGTCTGGGCGTGGAGGTGGTGGACCAGGGCCTGGTGCCGGATGAGCCCGCCGCACTGGAGGCGGCCTTCACCCAGGCCGCAGCCACCTGCGACGCGGTGGTTACCAGCGGTGGGGTCAGCGTGGGCGAGGCCGACTACACGCGCGACCTGCTCGGCCGCCTGGGCGAGGTGGCCTTCTGGAAGGTGGCCATGCGCCCGGGCCGGCCTTTTGCCTTCGGGCCGTTGCGGCGCGCTGCGGCGACGGTGGGTGCGTTTGGGTCCGCGGGTGATGGCATGGGACCCGGAGTTCCTGCCCCGGGCGTAGGAAAGGATCAACCCGAACCGGCCTGGCTGTTTGCCCTGCCCGGCAATCCGGTGGCCGCGCTGGTCACGTTCTACGCCTTCGTGCGCGAGGCCCTGCAGGTGCTGGCCGGCGCCCCGGCCGAGCCGCCCATGGCTTTGTGCGTCAAGAGCGCCGAGGCCATCCGCAAGCGCCCCGGCCGCACCGAGTTCCAGCGCGCCATCGTCCAGCGCGAGACCGAAGGTCCGCTGGCAGGCGAGTGGACCGCCCGCATCACCGGCTCACAAGGCGCCGGCATCCTGCGCAGCCTGTCCGAGGCCAACGCCCTGCTGGTGCTGGGCCACGACCAGGGCTCGGTGGCGGCGGGAGAGCCCGTGGAGGTGTGGATGTTCGAGGGGTTGGTGTAGGGATGCAGTGCCCTGGCGTGTTGCTGGAACAGCCGTCGCCTCCTGAAACCGCCTGCCAGAATGCTGGTGTCGGCCCGCAAGGGTCGACAGCGTTCTCAGGGCGGGGCGGAATTCCCCACCGGCGGTATCTGCAGGTCACTGCAGTAGCCCGCGAGCGCCTGGCACCGGCCTACGCCGGTGCCAGGGTCAGCAGATCTGGTGCAACGCCAGAGCCGACGGTCACAGTCCGGATGAAAGAGATCGCATCGTCTCGGCGCCACCGCGATTGCGGCCTGGTGCCGCGCTTGCGTGCGCCCTGATTCTGGTCCCCCTTCTTTCGAGGTTTCCATGAATCAGATGTCAACCTGGATCCGGCAGTTCGTAGCTCATGATCGTCCGGATGTCAGCACTGGCGTGGGGTTTGGGAGACTGGGCGCACTCACCCTGGGGTTCAAGCAAGACGCAAGGCGCTGACGGTGCGCCGAGGCCGTGGCGTGGAGCCGGCCGAGCCGCAGACAGTGGACGCGCTGGGCCTGCGCATGCGTGTGCGCTGGGACGAGGGCGTGGCGGCCACGCCACACGGCCAGTTGGTGTGCTTCGCCGAATTCCTAACCACCGCGGGCGCGTTCGATCGCTGGGTGTCGAAGTGCCTGCTGGAGTACCTCAGTGTCAATGCGCCGGTGTCCGCGATCAGCATGCAACGCTGTCTGCCATCAGAGCGGAACGGCGTCCGGGATCGCGCGGAACAAGCACTCAGCGTTGCGCGGCTCGCTCTCTGCTCCCGAGACAACTGTACGCAGCCCTCAGCGGCGAGACGGGAAGAAGTTCCCGTGAAACCCCAACGGCACGGTATACGGCACGCTGACTGTCGCTCGCGCCTCCATGGTGTGGGCATCGAGCACGTAGAGCCGGCTCTCGTCACCTCCCAGGCGTCCGCCGACAGCCAGCACAACCCCGTCGTCAGGCTCTGCAGCGCCCGGACGCCCTACGAACACCGGTTCTCCGATGACGAAATGTTCGTCGTGGAAGCGGCGTGTCGAAGCTGTCGTCACGTCAATCGCCACCACCTCGCTGTGGATCACACCAGCTCTCTCTACGCTCGTCGCGCCCCACGATAGGCAGTGCTTTCGTCCCGAGACTCGGCGGTAGTCAACATTCGGGAACTCGTGAGCCGCACCCGAGATTTCGACTTCCTCAACGTCACGTCGTCCGTGGCGCATCGTCCAGCGCAGGTACCGACCATCGATTGGGCAAGTCAGGCGGTCAGATCGCAGTCGATCGACAACTCCCACGTCGTGCGCCACCACATCCATCACGGTTGCATCGGCTTCCTCGAAAGCATTGATGACATGGAACACAAAATGGGCGGGCGCATGATGATGGTGCTGCTCTCCCGTGCGCCGATCGATGCGCACGAGGGTCGTACCATCCTCGGGCGTCCAGCGGAAGTGATCAATGAATCCAAGCTCGGACCAGAGCATCCGCGCCGGCTTGACCCTTAGCGGATGATCAATCAGCACGACGTGAGCAGGCGTCAGCCCGAACGAGTGCACGTAAGGCAGAGCGCCTCTGCGCACCCGCGCGATCGGTCGGCGTACTCGCTCCGACGGGGCGTGGTCGTACACCAACACGTGCGGCGAGGGTCCCGCAAGCACGAGAGCTACTCCAACAAGGAGATTGTTCTCGAAGTCGAAGTGCGGGTGGGCAATGGTGAGGATCGCACCCTCACGGTCCGACCACTCGATCTGCCCTGTGGTGCGCAGCGTGTCTTTGTCGATCACGAGTTGTTGGGCACCCTCGGTCAAGGCGACGCGTGTCTCGCCATACGGAATCACATTCACGTTCGTGTTGTCCGTGATCTCCGGGATCGGCTGGAACAGTCGACGGAGCAAAGGTCGGCGCATTGGGGTCGCGAAAGTCGCGGCACTCAGCGCTCCGGCTGCCGCGTCGCGAGCGCCGCGGCACTCGAGCAAACGCTGCGAGAACTCAACGCGACCGTCCAAGATCCGGAACTGGTAGAGCATCCCGATGCCGTCGAACCAGTGCGACGCCGTCCAGAGGGCGGTGGCGAAACCCGCTGGCGCCGTGCGAAGCAGATCACCAGCCAGCCAGCCAGGGATTCGACCCTCAATCCGCGCCTGCGTACGTACGGGATGCAGAGTGGTGGCCCGGAAGGGGTCTCTGCCGGCGAGTCCCGCTCGGGTGAAGGTCTCGGCTATGGGGTCTTTCTCGCTGAACGAAGAGATGGCCATGACAGCTCCTTGCTAGAGACATTGCTCAGCCTGCTGACCCCCGGGGACCGACCGCTTCTCTCGTCGGCCGCGTTCCGCGCCAAGTCGATCATGAGGTTCGCCATGAGGCTGTGCAAGCCATGTACTGCTTGACCCGGCACGCGAAGACCGGGCGCAAGATCCGAAGGTGATTGCGGAACTTTGGTGCCTCGAAGGCACCGACGAACGCGGTTTTCCTATTTCCAGGCACAGTGATGCCGTGCTTGCACAGCGCGCGGCTTTCGTGATTCACGAAGTAGTGCAGCTCGAGAGAGACCAGATCGCAGGCTCGTTAACGCATGGAACGAGCCTGCCAAGACAGAGTTTCATGCAGATAGGGTTGTCGGGCCACCCAGCGTCAAGACTCACGAACCGTCATCTTGTGCTGGCCCGTGCGTCTCCGACACTGTTCTTGTTGGCGACATCCGATCCATCAAACGGGCAAATCCCAGTGACTCTTCGACGATGTGTGGCTTCCAGATGGCCTCAGTACCCAGCATCCGTGCCACCATCCGGTGAATGCGGCTGGGCAGGACCACGATGACGGAAAAATCGATGTCGGTCGCTGACTCCTGCGAATTGGCATCTTCAAGAACGAAGGAACAATGAACCTTTGAATGGAACTTCTGGCCGCCTGAAGTAGTGGTCACACTGTCTTCGGAGGTGTAGGCGATCATTTTTCTGGGCATGAAGTGGTCCATCTTGAACACATGTCGCACATGCTCCCCCTCGACCGTCTCCTCGCAGTCAATCACGGCCACTGCACACAGCGGGCCACCTCCTCTTACTCGAAAGAACAAGTGCGCAGGAGACGTTTGGGTATAGATCTGTTCAAGGTGTACGAGTTGGTTCCAAACCAAGGATCGCGGCGCATTCACGCGATACCGGTAGGGCATTACGATGGATCGTTTTGCAGGAACGCTGTAACCGGTACTCGTTACGCCTGCTGGCCTTGAAGTCATAGTTCCTGTCCTTTTTCGGTCAAAGTGTGTCGGGATTCCGTGAGATGGTTCCGGCAGTCGCTACGCAAGCCTTTGCTTGATGGAAACCAGCGATGAGCGGCAGCCAAGGGTGCGCCGATCGGGTTGAGTCCGATGCGCAGGCAGCGGTCGTCCCGCGCGGCCTGAATCGTGCCGTCCACCTCGAGTTGAAGTCGTGTCGCTTCATGGCCCGACAGCATGTGCAGTCCGGTCAGGGAAGGGCTGGACACGGCGCGGTTCCGCCATGCGGTTTCGACTGAACTCGGCCTGTTGCATGGCCACTTGGGTCACAGTCGTGCGGACGACGGATGCGATCGGGCTGAGCACGGGGGAGAACTCCTGGATGGCACTCGTCTCATGTGGGCGAGTTCAATGTTTACAACCGTTACATCGTATGAGCAGATGAGTACAGTGTCAACATGACGGATTTTCCACTTCAACGGCAGGGTGCCAAGCCCTACCACCATGGCGACTTACGCAATGCGCTGATCGAGGCTGGACTGCGCCTTCTTGAGGCGCGTCCTCCTGATGGCCAGCTGGAGGACCTGGGGTTACGCGAAGTGGCGCGCGAGGTCGGCGTCAGTCCGACGGCAATCTATCGGCACTTTCCGGACAAGTACGCCTTGAAGGCCGCCTTGGCCGCCGAGGGTTTGGCGCGACTGGCACAGCGTCAGCAGCAGGCCAGCATACAGGCCGGCCGCGGCAGAGCCGGGTTCCTGGCCAGCGGGATGGCCTATGTGCACTTTGCGGCCGAGCACCCGATGTTGTTCCGCCTGGTGTTCACCCATGCCAGGCCCGACGACCTGTTGGATGCGCCGCCCGACACGGTGCCGACTGCGATGCGCGGTCTGCGTGAAGACGTCGCCGAACTGATGCCACCCGACTGGACCGTGGCCCAACGCAAGGCTGCGGCTCTGCACGCGTGGGCGTTGGTGCACGGCTTGGCGCTGCTGGTGCTGGATCGTCAGATTCCGGCAGACTGGACGCTCATCGAACGGGTCTTGCAAGGGTTCGTGACGGAAAGGGGGTAAACGCCTGTGCGCAAGTGATGTTGACGCGCGCTGGCACGTTGCGGAAGGCGATGATTGCGGTGGTCAAGTGGTTGAGCGTAACGAAGCGGGCTTGTGGCAGCTTCCTCAACTGCTCAATCAACTGGGCTTCCATGGTGGTCATTGCCTTCTCCGTCTTGCGACGGCCCAGCTCGACTCGAACCTGAGTGGCGTCACCGGTACTCTGCGGCAGAGGCGTTCCTGCCGTCACCCAGTGGAACAGCCATCGCCTCCTGAAGCCGCCTGCCAGAATGCTGGCGTCGGCCCGCAAGGGTCGACAGCGTTCTCAGGGCGGGGCGGAATTCCCCACCGGCGGTATCTGCAGGTCACTGCAGGAGCCCGCGAGCGCCTGGCACCGGCCTACGCCGGTGCCAGGGTCAGCAGATCTGGTGCGACGCCAGAGCCGACGGTCACAGTCCGGATGAAAGAGATCGCATCGTCTCGGCGCCACCGCGATTGCGGCCTGGTGCCGCGCTTGCGTGCGCCCTGATTCTGGTCCCCCTTCTTTCGAGGTTTCCATGAATCAGATATCCAAAGCCATTCCCCCCAAGCCAGAAGCGAACCCCAGACCTGCGGCCGGCTTCCGCGTGGCAGTCGTCTCATCGCGCTGGCATCGCGACATCGTGGCCAACGCCACTTCTTCGATTCGCTCCGAACTCGGCCGAATGTGCGATCCGCCAGGTGTGGTGGACCATTACGAGGTTCCTGGCGCCTTCGAGATTCCGCTGCACGCCAAGCGCCTCGCGGCGTTCGGAGCGTACGACGCGATCATCGCTTGCGGTCTCGTCGTCAATGGCGGCATCTACAGGCATGAGTTCGTGGCCTCCGCCGTGATTGACGGTCTGATGCGGGTTCAGCTGGACCACGATACGCCTGTCTTCTCGGCGGTGCTGACCCCTCGGGATTTCCACGAACACCAGGAGCACCTGGAGTTCTTTGCCAGTCACTTCATCAAGAAGGGGACGGAGGTCGCGCGGGCATGTGTGGAGACCCTGCAAAGTCTCAGCAGGCTACCAGGCGCAAAGGGCTGACCCATGCAGTCGGGGGGCATGTCTCGCGAAGCTTCTTTCTGCGGGAGGCGCCCTCCGCTCCGGTGGCCCAGCATCTTGAACTCGAATTGCAATCATTGATATCACACAGGACGGATGTTTGAACAACTCTGCTTGTCGACTCTGGTTTCTGCGCGTCAATCAAGGAGCACACCGTGGCAGACCTGCTGGTTCGTGGCATTGAAGAAGACTTGGTGCGCGCGCTGAAGGCGCAGGCTGTGGCGCACGGCCGCAGCGCCGAGGCTGAGCATCGTGACATCCTGCGTGCCGCCTTGACGCGGCCGCGCCGGCGCTCACTCGCCGAGGTGCTGGCCGCCATGCCCGACGTCGGCCGTGATGCCGACTTTGAGCGTGTGCGGTCGCCTGGTGAGGCTCGGCGTGTATTTGATTGACACCAACGTCATCAGCGAAGCCCGCAAGGGCCCCCGTGCGCACCCAGGAGTGCGTCAGTTTTTTGCGCGTGCGGCCATCGACGACACAGCGTTGTACCTTTCAGCGGTGACGGTGGGCGAGCTTTGCCGGGGGGTCGAACTCATCCGGTATCGGGGTGACGCCGCGCAGGCGGCATTGTTGGAGCATTGGCTGGGTGGGGTGCTGCAGGAGTTCGCCGACCGGGTGCTGCCTTTCGATGCCGAAGCAGCCCAGATCTGGGGCAGGCTGCGATTGCCTTCTCCCGCGCACGAGTTCGATAAGCAGATCGCGGCGACAGCCTTGATCCACGACCTGACGGTGGTGACGCGCAATGTGGGCGATTTCGAGGACTCGACCCTCGCCCTGTTCAACCCTTTCGAACAGGCTCTGGATCCTCGCCAGTGACCACGTAGGCCTTTCGGTCAATTCGGGTTCTGGATTCGTGCCTCGCCTGCGAGCCGCGTTGCCGCGCGACTTTGTTCCAAACTCACCCCGCCCGATGCCGCGCCGCCCGGGCCGACAGCGCGTTCGGGAAGTACAGCGCCGTCAGGCTCTTGCTGTGCACGGGGGTGGCCAGGCGGGTTTCGGTGCGGGCTGATGGGTCGTTCGGGTCGGCGTGACGGCGCCAGTCGCGCACCCAATGAATCTCGTCGCAGACCTCCAGCAGGCCCATGGTCTCGCGGTCGCCCACCAGGATGCCATGCACGGCCAGGCCCAGATGGGTGCGCGCCTCGTCCAGGCGCTGCAGCGTAGAAGCCACGCAGCCGAACTCACCGTCGCTGACGATCAGCAGGTCGGCGCTGCCCCAGGTGCTGCCGTGCACCTGGTCCACAGCGCGCTCGATGGGGGTTTGCACGTCGGTGCCGCCGTCAAAGCCCTGGCCCATCAGGTCCAGCAGCGCTTCCAGGCCGCCGGGGCCGGCCAGGTCGCGCTCCAGCAGTTCACCCGGGCCGCCGAAAGCGATCAGCCGGCAGCCCCGGCCGCTGGCGCGCGCCGCGCGCACGGCGGCGATCGCCACCGCCTTGGCGATCTGCTCGGGTGCGCCGCGCATGGAGCCCGAGGTGTCCAGACAAAGGATGAAGGGGCCGTGGGCGCGGGGTTCCGGTGGCGCCTCGTGCAGACCGCCGAGCGGCGCAGCGCTGGGGTCGGGCCGCCAGTCCGTCAGCACGGCCTGGCTGTCGTGGGCCAGCAGCCGGCCCTCGGCATGGCGCGCACGCCACAGCCGCCGGACGATGGGATGCCGAAGCAACGCGGCCTCGGCCGGCAGCATGCGGGCGAGGTCGGCCGCGAAGCGGATGCCGGTGAGCTCACCTGGCGCCCCGGGGATGCGGGTCTCCTCGGCCCGCAGCGGTGCACGTTGTGTCGACTCGCGCGGTTGTGGTGCACGGCGCGGCAGGGCGGACGGGCGTGCGGCGCTGCGGCCCAAGCGGTCCAGCAGCGCCACCACGGCGGGCAGTTCGGCCAGCCGGTCCGCAGCCTGGCGCGCGGCCTGCCACTCGCGTGAGCGCAACTGGCCCCGCAAGGCGTCCCAGCGCAGGTGGGCGCCGTCGGCCAGGTCGCGCAGCAGGGCGAGTTCGTCCTCCAGGCCGGCGGTGTCGATGCGCCAGGCCTCGCGGAACTCGGCCACCACCTGCGCCACGGCCTGCGCCCGGCTCAGACGCGGCTGAAGGTCGGGAATCCGGTCCAGATGCCACAGCAGTGTGCGCAGCACCTGCTCGGCCAGTGTGGGCACGCCGCGGGCCAGGGCGGGCAGTTGGAGGTCGGCGACGATGGCGCGCAGCGCGGTGCAGGCGTCGGGCTCGCCGAAGTGAGCGTGTGCTTCGGGTAACTGGCCCGAATTCAAGGCTTCCAGCCATTGCCGGCCATGGGCCAGGCGATCTTCTCGCGTGCCGGCT
The DNA here is from genome assembly GCA_046087245.1 of Rubrivivax sp. GTDB lineage: Bacteria > Pseudomonadota > Gammaproteobacteria > Burkholderiales > Burkholderiaceae_C > Rubrivivax. Next base: position 25,868 of record JBJTZN010000192.1, on the reverse strand, counting down.
GCGGTGATCAGCACCGGCAGCCACACCGAGCGGGGCAACGGCTCCAGCAGGTGGTAAGGGGGGTCGAAGCGGTTGGTGGGTTCAGCTGGAACAACCAAGGCAGGGGCGTTGGCAGGCTCTGCCCCTGCGGCTGGTCGGGCCGTCGAGTGGTCCGCCGGGACGGGGGTGGATGCTTCCCATGTCTGGGCCGAGCCGATATCCCCAGAGGCCTGATGCTGTTTCACCAGCGCACTCCCTGGCTTCTGCCCCAAGGTTTCAGGCCGCGCTGGCCCAGGCCACGGCTGCGGGCGCCACCTCTTCGCTGTCTGGTGCCCCTTCGTCCACGGGCAGTTGGGCGAAACCTTCCTGCGCTGCCGCCAGGCGCTGGGCCCAGCCGGCAAGCTGCGCCAGGGCCGCGTCATGGCGCTGCAGGGCCTGCACCTTCAGATCCGGCGGCATCCACAGCCGCAGGGCCAGGTCTTGCGCTAGAGCGTCACGCCCGGCCCGCACCTCCTGCGCCCAGGCGCTGAGCTCAGCCTCGATCTGCGCCACCTGCGCCACGCGGGCTTCGATGTGGCGCAGGCCCCAGCGCTTGCGCAGGCGCTCCGCCAGCCGGCTGGAGACGATGCGCTGCAGTCCCGGTTCGGCGTCCGTCTGGGCGTGCAGGCCGATAGCCCGCGCCAGGGCCAGCTTGCCGGCGCCGTCGTCCGGGCCACCGCTGCCCTCGGCTGGTGTCTGCTGCTCGATGCCGAGCTGCTTTTCGAAGGCCTCGACAGCGCGTTCGAGCCAGGGAGCGGCCGTGGGCGGTGTCTGGAGGGCTTCATCCACGAACCATTGCTGCAGCAGCGGCAGGTCGCGCGGCTGGGCGCTGGCCACGTACGGGGCCAACCAGAGGTCCAGCACGTCCAGCCCCGGGCGTTGCTCGGTGGCCGCCGCCGTCTGGGCCAGGTGCACGAACTGCCGCCAGCGGCGGTCTGACATCGTCATCTGGCGCTGGGCCAGCCAGGCGCGCAGGGCGTGGCTGGCCGCGATGAAATCCTCGCCCAGGCGGACGCGTGAAGCGGCCTCGACCACGGCGGCCCTGTTGCCTTCGTCCAGCGGCTTCAGATCGGCTTGGGTGGCTGGCCCGGCCTCAGTGGCGGCGGGAGACCCCAGCCCCAGCAGCGCCGCGAACGCCGCATCGCCCACTGGCGTCACGGGCACGCGCACCAGAAAGCGGTCGTGGAAGGCCTGCAGCGCCTCGTCGCCGGGCACCTCGTTGCTGGCCGCCACCACCGAGATCAGCGGTGCCTTCAGGCGCTGCGTGCCGTTGTCGAACTCGCGCTCGTTCAAGAGCGTGAGCAGCGCATTGAGGATGGCCGAGTTCGCCTTGAACACTTCGTCCAGGAAGGCGATGCCTGCGGTGGGCAGGAAGCCCTCGGTCAGGCGTTCGTAGCGGTCGTGCTCCAGCGCCTTGAGCGAGAGCGGACCGAAGAGTTCCTCGGGCGTGGAAAAGCGTGTCAGCAGGCGCTCGAAGTAGCGCGCGCCCGCAAACGCGTGGTGCAGTCGCCGGGCCAGTGCGCTCTTGGCCGTGCCGGGCGGGCCGATGAGCAGCACATGCTCACCCGCCAGCGCGGCCAGCAGCGCCAGGCGCACGGCGGCCTCGCGCTCCAGCAGGCCCTCGCCCAGGGCCTGCAGCAGAGCCAGCAGACGCGCGGGGGTGGGCAGGGCTCGGGCTGTCATGGCGCGGTCAGAACAAGTGCTGCGCCAGGAAGGCCAGTGCCCGGCCATGGGCGAGCGCGGCACTGGGCGCGTGATGGCTCTCGCGCGCCCAGCAGTTGAAACCGTGCTGCGCGTCGGTATAGGTGTGAACCTCGGCGGCTCGGCCGGCAAAGGCCTGCTGCACCGCAGCCACGGCGCTCAGCGGGATGTTGGCGTCGTGCTCGGCGTAGTGGAATTGCATGGGGCAGGTGATCCCTGCTGCGCGTTCCAGTTGAGTGTGGATGCCGCCGCCGTAGTAGGGCACGGCCGCGTCCACGCCCGCGGTGGCCGCGGCCAGGTAGGCCAGGCGTCCGCCCATGCAGTAGCCGAGGGCGCCGACCTTGGCGCTCGCCACTTCGGGCCGGGCGCGCAGGGCCTGCACGGCCATGCCGATGTCGGCCAGCGCATCTTCCGGGCGGTAGGCCTTCATCAGCCCGAACGCGCGCTGCCAGTCGTCGCCCGCGTAGCCCAGTTCCACCCGCGGCGCATCACGCCAGAAGCAGTCCGGCGCCAGCACCACGAAACCGTCCAGCGCGTACTGCTCGGCCACGGCGCGGATGTGCTCGTTGACGCCGAAGATCTCCTGGAACAGCACCAGCCCCGGGCCGCGCCCCGCGGGCGGCAGGGCCAGGTAGCCGGCAAAGCCAGGTGCGATGGTGATCCATTCGGTCTTGACGGGGGTGGTCATGGGTCAGTTTCTTCGGGAGGTCAGTGGTGAGCGCTGCAGGGTCTGTGGGCGGTGTTGTCGATGGAGTGCGGTCGGGTTCAGGCGGGCCGCTGCCTTATTCCCGGCCTCAATACGTCCTGCCGCCGCGGTACTGCGCATGCTGGCGTCTTTGCAGCGTACCTGACTGCGCCATGGCGGCAAAGGACGACGCTGCATGGGCGTGCGAGATCGCCAGACCGAGGGCATCGGCCGCGTCCTTGCCCGGCAGGCCGGGCAGTTGCAGCAGGCGCTTGACCATCTCCTGCACCTGCGACTTGGTGGCCAGGCCGTGGCCGACGATGGCCTTCTTCATCTGCAGCGCGGTGTATTCCGCCACCGGCAGCCCGCCAGACACCAGCGCGGCCAGGGCCGCCCCACGCGCCTGGCCCAGCAGCAGCGTGCTCTGCGGGTTGACGTTGACGAACACGATCTCGGCCGAGGCGCACTGCGGCGCGTAGCGCTGCACCACCTCGCGCACGCCCTCGAAGATGAGCTTCAGCCGCCCGGGCAGGTCGCCCCGCGGCGCTTCCAGCGTGCTGATGGTGCCGCTGGCCACATAGGCCAGCCGCGTGCCCTGCGCGTCGATGACCCCAAAGCCCGTCTTCTGCAGGCCGGGGTCGATGCCCAGGATACGGGTGGCGGTCAAGGCCTGACCTTCAATGCCTGAAGTGCCGCACGCCCGTGAACACCATGGCCACGCCGCGCTCGTCGGCCGCGGCAACCACTTCGGCATCGCGCATGGAGCCGCCGGGCTGGATGACGCAGGCCGCCCCCTGGTCCACCACCACGTCCAGGCCATCGCGGAAAGGGAAGAAGGCGTCACTCGCCACGGCCGAGCCCTGCAGGGACAGCCCAGCATGGCCGGCCTTGATGGAGGCGATGCGGGCGGAGTCGATGCGGCTCATCTGGCCCGCGCCCACCCCCAGCGTCATGCCTCCGCCGCAGAACACGATGGCGTTGCTCTTGACGTACTTGGCTACCGTCCAGGCAAAGAGCAGGTCCTCCAGCTGGGCGTCGGTCGGCTTGAGCCGGGTGGGAAAGCTCAGGTCTTCGCGCCGCAGCGTCCGGTTGTCGGCGGTCTGCAGCAGCAGGCCCGAACCCACGCGCTTGGCGTTCATCAGGTTGCGGCCGTTGGCCCAGTCGGTGGCCCCGGGACCTGTGACGCTGGGGGGCAGGGCGATCTGCAGCAACCGCACGTTGGCCTTGGCCTTGAAGACTTCCAAGGCCTCGTCGGTGAACGCCGGGGCCATCAGCACCTCCACGAACTGCCTGGCCACGGCCGTGGCCGCCTCACCATCCACCGGGCGATTGAAGGCGATGATGCCGCCGAAGGCCGAGGTGGGGTCGGTCTGGAAGGCCTTGCCGTAGGCCTCGAGCGGGCTGGCCCCCACGGCCACGCCGCAGGGGTTGGCATGCTTGACGATGACGCAGGCGCCGGCTTCGAAGCTCTTGACGCACTCCCAGGCCGCGTCGGCGTCGGCGATGTTGTTGTAGCTGAGCTCCTTGCCCTGCAGCTGCTGCGCCACGGCCAGCGAGCCTGGCGCGGGATGGAGGTCCCGATAGAAGGCGGCCTGCTGGTGCGGGTTCTCCCCGTAGCGCAGGTCCTGCACCTTGACGAAGCGGCTGTTGCTCTGGGCGGGAAACAGGCTGCGCGTGCCGTCGGGTTGCAGTGCCGAGAGGTAGTCGCTGATCGCGGCGTCGTAGTTGCTGATGCGGTTGAAGGCCGCCACCGCCAGCGCGAAGCGCGTGGCCGGCTGGGTGGCGCCGTGCGCGCGCAGTTCGCCCAGCACGTTCGCGTACTGCGAAGCGTCGGTCAGCACCGTCACGTCCTTCCAGTTCTTGGCCGCGCTGCGCACCATGGCCGGCCCGCCGATGTCGATGTGTTCGATGGCGTCTTCCAGAGTGCAACCGTCCCGCGCCACCGTCTGTTCGAAGGGGTAGAGGTTCACGCACAGGATGTCGATGGTGCCGATGCCCTGCTGCTGCAGGGCCTTCACGTGGGCGGGCAGGTCACGCCGGGCCAGCAGGCCGCCGTGGATCGTGGGGTGCAGCGTCTTCACGCGACCATCCAGCATCTCGGGAAAGCCAGTGAGCTCGGCCACCTCGGTCACGGGCAGGCCGGCCTGCGCCAGCAGCTTGGCGGTGCCGCCCGTGGAGACCAGGCGAATGCCCAGGGCGTGCAACTCGCGCGCCAGTTCGAGCAGGCCGGTCTTGTCGGAGACGGAGAGAAGCGCGGTGGTCATTCGGTGAGTCCGTGGTCAAGCAGCTTGCGCCGCAGGGTGTTGCGGTTGATGCCCAGCCATTGCGCAGCCCGGCTCTGATTGCCCTCGGCCCGCTGCATCACCACCTCGAGAAGGGGTTTCTCCACCGCCGCGACGAGCATCTCGTGCATGGCATGGGGTGGCTGGTCGCCCAGATCCTGGAAGTATTGGTGCAACGTCTTGCGAATGCAGCTGTCGATGTCTTGGCGGCTCATGGTGGGTCAGGCGTTGAAGGTGCGGTCCGGTGCCGGCGGGCCAGCGGGCATGGTGCCCTGCCAGTTGAGTCAGGAACTCTTCCACGGCGCGGACCTGGGCGGCGCAGGTCTGCAGCGTGTTCATGGTCTGGCGGAAGTCTTCGCCACCGGGCAGGTCGCGCACCGCCCAGCCGATGTGCTTGCGCGCGGTGCGCACACCCGCCTGCTCGCCGTACAGGCCGTAGTGGTCCTGCAGGTGCTCCAGCATCCAGGCGCGCACCTCCAGCGTGGCCGGGGATGCCGGCGGCGAGCCGCTGTCCAGGAAGTGCGCGATCTCGCGGAAGATCCAGGGCCGACCCTGCGCCGCGCGGCCGATCATCAGTGCGTCGGCGCCCGTGTGGCGCAGCACGGCCAGTGCCTTCGCAGGCGAGTCGATGTCGCCGTTGGCCACCACCGGTACGCGCAGCGCCGCCTTCACCGCGGCAATCGTGTTGTACTCGGCCAGGCCGGTGTAACCCTGCTCGCGCGTGCGGCCGTGCACGGTGACCAGGGCCACGCCCGCGCTTTCCGCTGCCCGGGCCAAGGCCACGGCGTTGCGCTCGCTGGCGCAGCGGCCGGTGCGCATCTTCAGCGTCACCGGCACGTTCAGGGGGGCGCAGGCTGCCACCACGGCTTCGACGATGCGCAGCGCCAGGGGCTCGTTACTCATCAGCGCCGAGCCGGCCCACACGTTGCACACTTTCTTGGCTGGACAGCCCATGTTGAGGTCGATCACCTGTGCGCCGCGGTCGATGTTGTAGCGTGCCGCGTCGGCCATCTCGTGCGGGTCCACGCCAGCGATCTGCACGGCGATGGGCGCCGTCTCGCCGTCGTGGTTGGCACGGCGCGAGGTCTTGAGGCTGGACCACAACTCGCGCTTGGAGGTGACCATCTCGCTGACCGCATACCCGGCGCCCAGCCGCTTGCACAGCATCCGAAAGGGTCGGTCGGTCACGCCCGCCATGGGCGCGACGAACAGTCGGTTGGGCAGCGTCACCGGACCCAGTGGCAGGGGCATCAGCGCGGAGGTCACGGGAGCAGGCGGCGTGTGCAAGGCAGAAAGGCGGGGCAGGAAGCGCCTTGCGGCGCACAGCGCCGGTACGGGTCGACGGCGACGAGGAGGACCCAAGCAGCCGCGTCCCCCGGGGACGAGACTGTTGGCAGACCGGGGTGCTCGAAAATGAGGCAGGAGTATAGCCAGGGCCGGCTGCTGACTGCCCCGCCGGCTTCTATCATCAGCGCCTGATGGAAGCCTGGATGCACGCCCTGCTGGCCGCCCTGGCCCTGCCCAGGTTCGGCCTGACTACGGTCTTCGTGGTGGCGTTCGTTTCGGCCACCTTGCTGCCCATGGGCAGCGAGCCGGCGGTCTTCGGTCTGGTCAAGCTCAACCCCGAACTGTTCTGGCCAGCCGTGCTGGTGGCCACGCTGGGCAACACCGCTGGCGGGGCATTGAGCTGGTGGATGGGCTGGGGGGCGGAGAAGGCCTACGAGGCGGTGTCCAGGCGCAAGCCCGCGCAGGCCCGGGCCCTGGCTTGGCTGCAGCGCTTCGGCCCCAGGGCCTGTCTGCTGAGCTGGCTGCCCGCCGTGGGCGACCCGTTGTGCGCAGTGGCGGGCTGGCTGCGCATGCCGTTCTGGCCCTGCGTGCTCTACATGGCGCTGGGCAAGTTTGCGCGCTACGTCACGATGACGGCGGCGCTGCTGTGGGTGTTTCCGGGACAGCTCCAGCCCTGAGCGCGACACAGCGCAGTCCCCTGGTACGGGGTCTTGCCAGATGACGGCCTTCCCGGGCGCGGGTGCAGTCGCGACAATGCGGTACCGCGACCCACACCTGCCATGCCAGGACAGCCCATGACGAACACGCAGACCACTCCCGCCTATGACGATCTTGTGACCCTGCACCAGCGGCTGCACCACCTGGGCCATCTGGGCTCCATCGCGGGATGGGATCAGGCGGCCAACATGCCGCCCAAGGGCAACGAGGCGCGAGCCGCCGCCCTGGCCGAGTTGCACGGGCTGATGCACCGCATGCGCACCGATGCGTCGCTGCGCGACAAGATGGCCCAGGCTGGGCAGGAGCCGCTGGACGATCTGCAGCGCGCCAACCTGCGCGAGATCGAGCGCACCTGGCGCCTGTCCAATGCCCTGCCGGCGTCGCTGGTCGAGCGCCGCCAGCGGGCCACCTCGCGCTGCGAGCACGCCTGGCGGCGCCAGCGGCCTGCCAACGACTGGGCCGGCTTTGTGGAGAACTTCCGCGAGGTGCTGGCCGTGGGCCGCGAGGAGGCCCGCCTGCTGTCGGACCTGACCGGCCTGAGCCGGTATGACGCCCTGATGGACCGCTTCGAACCCGGCATGACCAGCCACACCGTCAGCCGCGTGTTCGGCGACGTGCGGCGCTGGTTGCCCGGGTTGATCCAGCAGGTGCTGGACAAGCAGGCCGCCGACGACGCACGCGAGCCCCTGATCGAGCCCGTGGGGCCCTTTCCCGTGCCGGCGCAGCGCGCGCTGTGCGAGCGGGCCATGCGGCTGCTGGGCTTCGACTTCGAAGCCGGGCGGCTGGACGTCAGCACCCACCCGTTCTGCGGAGGGGTGCCCGAGGACGTGCGCATGACCACGCGCTTTCGTGAAGACGAGTTTCTGGCCAGCCTGATGGGTACCATCCACGAGACCGGGCATGGCCGCTACGAGCAGAACCTGCCGCGCGAACTGCTGGGTCAGCCGGTGGCCGAGGCGCGCTCCATGGCGCTGCACGAGAGCCAGTCGCTGAGCTTCGAGATGCAGCTGGGCAGCCACCCCGGCTTTGCCGCCCTGCTGGCCCCGCTGGTGCGTGAGGCCTTCGGTGACCAGCCCGCCTTTGCGACGCGCAACCTGCACCGACTGATGACACGCGTCAGGCGCGGGCTGATCCGCGTGGATGCTGACGAAGTGACCTACCCTGCCCATGTCATCCTGCGCTACGAGATCGAGCGCCCGCTGGTGGAGGGTGACATCGAGCCCGAGGACGTGCCCGCGCTGTGGGACGCGAAGATGAGCGAGCTGCTGGGCCTGGACACCCGCGGCAACTTCAAGGACGGCCCCTTGCAGGACGTGCACTGGCCCGAGGGTCTGTTCGGCTACTTCCCCTGCTACTCGCTGGGCGCCATGTTCGCGGCACAGTGGTTTGCCGCCATGCGTCGAGACATGCCCGACCTGGACGCCCGCATCAGCGCAGGCGACCTGCAGCCCGTGTTCGGCTGGCTGCACGAGCGCATCTGGAGCCAGGCCAGCCGCTGGCCCACGGACGAACTGGCCGTGCGCGCCAGTGGTGAGCCGCTGAACCCCGCGTACTTCAAGGCGCACCTGCAGGCGCGGTATCTGCAGGGCTGATTCCTACAATCCCACCGTCCTCGTTGCCATCGAACCCGCCATGACCACGGCCCCTGACCACAGCCTCGACCACATCACCCCGCGCGATCAGGCCGAGATCCTGGCGCAGGCGCTGCCCTACATCCGCAAGTTCCACGGCAAGACGCTGGTCATCAAGTACGGCGGCAACGCCATGACCGACCCGGCCTTGCAGCAGGACTTCGCCGAGGACATCGTGCTGCTCAAGCTGGTGGGCATGAACCCCATCGTGGTGCATGGCGGCGGCCCGCAGATCGACGAGGCCTTGGCCCGCGTGGGCAAGAAGGGCACCTTCATCCAGGGCATGCGGGTGACGGACGACGAGACCATGGAGGTGGTGGAATGGGTGCTGGCCGGCGAGGTGCAGCAGGACATCGTGGGCCTGATCAACGCCGCAGGAGGCAAGGCGGTGGGCCTGACCGGGCGTGATGGCGGCCTGATTCGCGCCCGCAAGATGAAGATGACCGACCGTGACGACCCGACCAAGGAGCACGACCTCGGCCAGGTGGGCGAGATCGACACCATCGACCCGAGCGTGGTGCGGGCGCTGCAGGACGACCAGTTCATCCCCGTCATCAGCCCCATCGGCTTTGGCGAGCACAACGAGAGCTACAACATCAACGCCGACCTGGTGGCCGGCAAGCTGGCCGAGGTGCTCAAGGCCGAGAAGCTGATGCTGCTGACCAACATCCGCGGCGTGCTGGACAAGCAGGGCAAGCTGCTGACCGAGCTGACGCCGCGGGGCATCGACGAGTTGGTGGCCGACGGCACCATCAGCGGCGGCATGCTGCCCAAGATTGCCGGCGCGCTCGACGCTGCGCGCAGCGGCGTCAACGCCGTGCACATCGTGGATGGCCGCGTGCCGCACGCCATGCTGCTGGAGATCCTGACCGACCAGGCCTACGGCACCATGATCCGTTCGCACTGAAGCCGCCCGCAGGCTCTGGATTCATCGATGCTGCCCTGCCGCGGGCCCTCGCAACGGGTCTGGCTGTTCGATCTGGACGACACCTTGCACGACGCCTCCACCGCGTCCATGCCGCACCTGCATGTGTCCTTCGGCGAATACATCCAGACCCACCTGGGCCTGGACCGGCAGACGTCCGACGCGCTGCGCCGCCGCTACTGGCTGCGCTATGGCGCCACCCTGCTGGGTCTGGTGCGCCACCATGGGGTACGCGCGGGCCACTTCCTGCACCATACCCATCTGCTGCCGGGCCTGGAGCAGCGGGTGCGCAGCCATGGGGCCGATCTCGCGGCGCTGGCGCGGCTGCCCGGGCGCAAGTTCATCCTGACCAATGCCCCGGCGGACTACGCCAGGCGCGTGCTGCGCGTGCTGGGCATCGAGCGCTGGTTCGAGGGGGTCCTCTCCATCGAGGACATGCAGATGTTCGGCGACCTGCGTCCCAAGCCCGACGCCCGCATGTTCCGGCACCTGGCGGCACGCCTGGGCGTGCCGCCGGCGCGCTGCGTGCTGGTGGAGGACACCCTGGTGCACCAGAAGGCCGCGCGACGGGTGGGCATGAAGACGGTGTGGATGCAGCGCTGGTCACGCGCGGCGCATGCGGCGCGGTCGCCCCATGCCGTCTTCAGGCCGGCACGTCCTGGCTACGTCGACCGGCGCGTGTCGCGTCTGCGGGATCTGCTGCGCAGCCCCTGAGCCTGCCTGGCCAGCCCGGCGGCGGCGCCGCCGCAGCATGAAGCCGCAGGTCTCGGGCTCGGTGTTTACGCTGCCCGCCACCGCCTCCCAAGCAGGCATGCCGTGTGCAAGAATCATTTCGCCTATGCTGACCATCGTCGTTCACCATGCCCGACATGTCTGAGCCTGAAGCCGATCCGCTGGCCAGCGTTGCTGATCTCGCCACGGCCGCGGCAGTGCCTGTCCGCAAGCGGCCCAAGCCCGGAGAGCGCCGCCTACAGATCCTGCAGACCCTGGCGGGCATGCTCGAGCAACCCGGTGCCGAGCGCATCACCACCGCAGCGCTGGCTGCGCGTCTGCAGGTCAGCGAGGCCGCGCTGTACCGACACTTTGCCAGCAAGGCGCAGATGTTCGAGGGTCTGATCGAGTTCATCGAGACCTCGGTGTTCACCCTGGTCAACCAGATCGTCGAGCGCGAGCCCTCGGGCGCGCTGCAGGCCCGAAAGATTGCCGCCGTGGTGTTGCAGTTTGGCGAGAAGAACCCGGGCATGACGCGCGTGATGGTGGGCGACGCGCTGGTGCTGGAGCACGAGCGGCTGACTGCGCGCATGAACCAGTTCTTTGATCGCGTGGAGTCGCAGTTGCGGCAGAGCCTTCGCCTGGCGGCCGAGGCCGCGGGTTCGCCGACGCCGACGGTGGATGCGACGGCCTTGGCCTCGTCCGTGGTGTGCCTGGTGGCTGGGCGGCTGCAACGCTACGCGCGCTCGGGTTTCCGGCGCTCCCCAGTGGAGCATCTGGATCTGGCCCTGGCGCGGCTGGCAGCCTGAGGGGCCCGGGGCTGCAGGGCGCTGCCCCGGCGGCCTGTTCCAGGCCCAGGCATTGCCCTGGGCTGCAGTTTGCGCCGACCGCCGCGTGCGCTTCTCCTTCTTACACTTGAACCCATGAACGCCGTTGAATCCCTGGTCGCGCGCGCCGAAGCCTTGCTCGTGCGCCTGGAGGCCGCGTTGCCACGTGCCGCCACCGCTCCCGACTGGGGGGCCTCCGTAGCGTTTCGATACCGCCGCCGCGGTGCCGGCGCCGTGCTGGAACCGGTGCGCCACGTGGCCACCATCCGCCTGTCCGACTTGAAGGAAGTGGAGCCGCAAAAGGAGCGCTTGATGCGCAACACCGCCCAATTCGTGACGGGCCGCGGCGCCAACAACGCCTTGCTCACGGGCGCGCGCGGCACGGGCAAGAGTTCGCTCATCAAGGCCTGCCTGAACGAGTTCAGTGCCCAGGGCTTGCGCCTGATCGAGGTGGACAAGGCCGACCTGGTGGACCTGCCCGACCTGGTCGATCTGGTGGCCGGTCGGCCGGAGAAGTTCATCGTCTACTGCGACGACCTGAGCTTCGATGAGGGCGAGCCCGGCTACAAGGCGCTGAAGTCCATCCTGGACGGCTCGGTCTCGCAGTCCAGCGACAACGTGCTGATCTACGCCACGAGCAACCGCCGCCACCTGCTGCCCGAGTACATGAAGGAGAACCTCAGCTACCAGCACACCGAGGACGGCGAGGTGCACCCGGGCGAGGGCGTGGAAGAGAAGATTTCGCTCTCGGAGCGCTTTGGCCTGTGGATCAGCTTCTACCCGTTCACCCAGGCCGAGTACCTGGCCATCGTGGGGCAATGGTTGCGCGCCTTTGGCCAGACCGAGCGGGCCGTCGCCGCGGCGCGCCCCGCAGCCCTGGTCTGGGCCCTGGAGCGCGGCTCGCGCTCCGGCCGGGTGGCGCAGCAGTTCGCCCGTGACTGGGCCGCGCGCGACCATGGCTGAGCTGGCCACGGTGGTGGATGGTGGCTCGCCGCCAGGGCGTCCCCCCGTGGACGTGGCCGTGGGCGTGCTCATCGACGCGCAGGGCCGCTTCCTGCTGACCAGCCGCCCGCCGGGCAAGGTCTACGCCGGGTACTGGGAGTTCCCCGGGGGCAAGGTCGAGGCGGGCGAGTCCGTCGAGCAGGCGCTGCGCCGCGAATTGCAGGAGGAGATCGGGGTCACCATCGCCGCAGCCAAGCCCTGGAAGGTGGAACTGTTCGACTATCCGCATGCCCTGGTCAGGCTGAACTTCTGCCGTGTCCACCACTGGAGCGGTGAGTTCGAGATGCGCGAGGGCCAGCAGATGGCCTGGGAGAGCCTGCCTGTTCGATCGACGCCGGTGTTGCCCGGCACGGTACCGGTGCTCGCCTGGCTGGCCGCCGAACGCGGCTTCGTCGGGGCCACGCATCCGGCTGGACAGGAGGTGACGTCTTCCACCCCGAACGCCGCTGTGTCCACGCCAGACCACGCCGCCGCCTGGCTGGACGCCGTGCGCTGGGACGCCGATGGCCTGGTGCCGGTGATCGCGCAGGAGGCCGGCAGCGGCGACGTGCTGATGTTCGCCTGGATGAACCGCGAAGCCCTGGCGGCCACCGCGGCGCGGGGTGAGGCGGTGTACTTCAGCCGCTCCCGCAATCGCCTGTGGCACAAGGGCGAGGAGTCGGGCCACGTGCAGCAGGTGCATGAGATCCGGCTGGACTGCGACCAGGACGTGATCCTGCTCAAGGTCACGCAGCACGGACACCAGCCCGGCATCGCCTGCCACACCGGGCGCCACAGTTGCTTCTTCCTGCGCCAGCAGGACGGGGTCTGGGTTGCGGTGGATCCGGTGCTCAAGGACCCGGCCGCCATCTACAAGTGAAACCCCGGGAGCGCACACCTTGACCGCTGATGACACCCTGCAGCGCCTGGCTGCCGTGATCGAGTCGCGCCGCGGCGGCGACCCTGACAAGAGCTACGTGGCGCGCCTGTTCGCCAAGGGTCAGGACGCCATGCTCAAGAAAGTAGGCGAGGAAGCCACCGAGGTGGTGATGGCCGGCAAGGACGGTGACGCGGCCCGGCTCGTGGGCGAGGTGGCCGATCTGTGGTTCCACACCCTGGTGGTGCTTGCCGCCCAGGGGCTGAGCCCGGCGGACGTGTTGGCGGAACTGCGCCGGCGTGAAGGGATGTCGGGCCTGGAAGAGTTTGCGTTGCGCAAGGTGCGCCAGAGAGAGTCGGAGGAACCATGAACGCAGACCCGAACTGCATCTTCTGCAAGATCGTTGCCGGCCAGATCCCGTCACGCAAGGTCCATGAGGACGAGCAGGTGCTCGCCTTCCACGACATCCACCCCTGGGCGCCCGTGCACGTGCTGATCATCCCCCGGCAACACATCGCCACCCTGGCCGACGTGGGGCCCGAGCACGATGCCCTGCTCGGCCACATGCTGGGCCTGGCGCCGCGGCTGATGAGGCAACTGGGCGCGAGCAACGGTTTTCGCACCCTCATCAATACCGGCCCGGACGGCCTGCAGGAGGTCTACCATCTGCACATGCACGTGATGGGCGGCCCACGGCCCTGGGCCAAGGGCTGATCGCCCTGCAGCCGTCTTGTCTGCAGTGCCCCTGCCACGCCACGGTCATGGGGCTGCCCTAGAATCCGGGGTTGCTTATTGGGAGAACGACCATGGGATCATTCAGCATCTGGCATTGGCTGATCGTGCTGCTGGTGGTGGTGCTGATCTTCGGCACCAAGAAGCTCAAGAACATCGGCGCCGACCTCGGCGGCGCGGTCAAGGGCTTCAAGGACGGCGTCAAGGGCGGTCAGGAGGCGGCAGACGCCCCGGCGGCCCCGGCGCAGCAGGTCACCACCGCCAAGACCGTCGACGCGCAGACCGTCGACGTCGAGGCCAAGACCAAGGGCTGAGCCTGTTCCAAGCGCCTTCTGGCTGCCAGGCTGTGGCTGACCGAGCCTGGCAGCCTCGCAGCCCGCCGCTGTCGCGCCCGGCCTCATGATCGACTTCGGATTCGACAAGCTTGCGCTCATCGGCGCGGTGGCCCTGATCGTCATCGGGCCGGAGAAGCTGCCCAAGGTGGCCCGCACGCTGGGTCATCTGGTGGGCAAGGCGCAGCGCTACGTGGCGGATGTCAAGGCCGAGGTGAATCGGTCGATCGAGCTCGACGAGCTCAAGAAGATGAAGACCCAGTTTGAGGATGCGGCACGCGACGTGGAAAGCAGCGTCAGCCAGCAGATGAACGAGGCCTCGACATCGTTCGAGAAGGACTGGGCGTCCATCGGCACGGCGCTCGACAGCAATTCATCGTCTGTCAGCACTTCATCGTCTGTCAGCACTTCCAGCCATGAGCCCCTGGTGTCGCCGCCACCCGAGTACCGTCATCCGCGCAAGAAGTGGCGCCTGAAGCGCGGTGCCACGCCGCAGTGGTACAAGCAGCGGCAGGGCATCCGCACCAAGGCGCAGTCGGGTGCCGCCCGGGTGGCACGATTCCGGCCGCCGGGCCTGAAGGCTCCGCGATGAGCAGTCCGGACTCCAAGGACGACGAGCTCGCCGGCACCGAGGCGCCTTTCGTGTCGCACCTGGTGGAGCTGCGCGACCGCCTCGTGCGGGCGCTCATTGCCGTGGTGCTGGCCTTCATCGCCCTGGCCCTGTGGCCCGGGCCGGCTGGCCTGTACGACCTGCTGGCCGAGCCCATGGTGGCCCACCTGCCCGAAGGCACCAAGCTCATCGCCACCAACGTCATCTCGCCCATCCTGGTGCCGCTGAAGATCACCTTGATGGCCGCCTTCCTGGTGGCCCTGCCCATCGTGCTGTACCAGGTGTGGGCTTTCGTGGCGCCGGGGCTGTACACCCACGAGAAGAAGATGGTGCTGCCGCTGGTGATCTCCAGCACGCTGCTGTTCCTCCTGGGCGTGGCGTTCTGCTACTTCCTGGTGATTCCGGGCATGTCGAAGTTCATCCAGGCCTTTGCTCCCACCGCCATCACGGCCGCGCCTGACATCGAGCAGTACTTCGGCTTCGTCCTGACCCTGTTCTTCGTCTTCGGCATCGCCTTCGAGGTGCCGGTGGCGGTGATCGTGCTGGCGCGCATCGGGGTGGTCACCATCGAGCAGTTGCGCAAGTTCCGCGGCTACTTCATCGTGGGGGCTTTCATCGTGGCGGCCGTGGTGACGCCGCCGGACGTGATCTCGCAGCTGGCCCTGGCCGTACCCATGTGCATCCTGTATGAGATCGGCATCGTGGCGGCCAAGCTGTTCATCAGACACACCAAGGCGCCGGACAGCGCCGGCGGCGACCCCGCGGCCCCCGAAGCCTGATCCGGCAGGCGTGCATCGTGCGCAGTTCGGGGCCGCACGCGCGGTCGCGTCATCGCGACGGGGCTGTGGGCGCGGGCCGCTGACCTATCCTGACTTCAAGGTTCAGGCGTTGTCCGTTGCGCACCACCGCCAGCGTCGCCACACTCTGGGGCTTGAGCGCGGCCACCGCTTTGAGCAGGTCGGCCGTGGTCTGCACCGGGCGCGCATTCACGGCGGTGACCACATCGCCCGGGCGCACCCCCGCCAGGGCCGCCGGGCCGCCCTGCAGCACGCCCGTGATCAGCACTGCCTGCACCTTCTCCAGGCCCAGCGAGGCGCCCAGGTCGGCAGGCAGGTCGCGCGGCTCCACCCCGATCCAGCCGCGGATCACGCGCCCGTCGCGCACCAGGTCGTCCATCACCTGCCGCGCCAGGTCCACCGGTACCGCAAAGCCGATGCCCAGGCTGCCGCCGCCTTGGGAGTAGATGGCGGTGTTGATGCCCACCAGGGCGCCGCGTGCGTCCACCAGCGCGCCCCCGGAGTTGCCCGGGTTGATGGCGGCGTCGGTCTGGATGAAGTTCTCGAAGGTGGACAGCCCGAGCCGGTTGCGGCCCAGCGCGCTGATGATGCCCGAGGTCACGGTCTGTCCGACGTTGAAGGGGTTGCCGATGGCCAGCACCGAATCGCCCACCGACAGCCGGCTGACATCGCCCAGCGCCACCACGGGCAGCGGCGCCAGATCAATCTTCAGCACGGCGATGTCGGTCTCGGGGTCGGTTCCCACCAGCCGCGCCCGGGCCTCGCGGCCGTCAGGCAGGCGCACGTCGATCTCGCTCGCGCCCTCGATCACATGATGATTGGTCAGCAGGTAGCCTTCGGGCGAGACGATCACCCCGGATCCCAGGCCCGCGCTGGGCGCCTGCTCGTCCCGGTCACCGAAGAAGAACCGGAAGGCCGGGTCGTTGGCATGCGGGTTGCGCACCGCGGGTTTCTGCGCCGCAATGCTGACGACCGCGGGCAGGGCCGCCCGGGCCGCAGCGCTGAAGCCGGCCGGGCCGGACGCGCTGGCGGCCGGGGCCTGCACCACCGACACCTGCACCGGCAACAGCGAGCCGCTGCGCAGCCACCCGGGCTTGAGGGTGCCTACGACGAAGAGCACCGCCACCGCGATGGTGACCGCCTGGGAGAAAATCAGCCACGTTCTGCGCATTGCCGGAAAGACCCGAGAGATCCCCGGGAACCCAGAAAATCGACGGACCCGAGAAATCAGAAAGACCTGGCATGGCCCACCGTTTGGAGATCGAGTCGTTCCTGCGCGAGCTGTTGGCGGTGGATCGCTTCAAGGATTATGGGCCGAACGGCCTGCAGGTCCAGGGGCGTGATCAAGTCTTGAAGATCGCTTCCGGAGTCACGGCCAGCCTGGAATTCATCGAAGCCGCCGCGCAGGCCGGTGCCGACACGCTGCTGGTGCATCACGGCCTGTTCTGGCGCGGCCATGACGGCCGCCTGACCGGATGGCTGCGCGAGCGCGTGGCCCGTCTGATCCGTGCCGACATCAACCTGCTGGCCTACCATCTGCCGCTGGATGCCCACGACACCCTGGGCAACAACGCCCAGCTTGCCCTGCGCCTGGGGTGGCACGCCCAGGCGCGCTTCGGGGACCAGGACCTGGGCTTCATCGGCACTGGCGATCAGCCCTTCGATCTGGCTCAGTTGCAGGCGCGGCTGCACCAGGTGCTGGGGCGGCAGCCCCTGTGCGCTGCAGGCGATGGCCGCAGCTTGAGGCGGCTGGCCTGGTGCACTGGCGGCGCCCAGGGCTACTTCGAGGCGGCCATCGCCGCCGGGGCGGACGCCTTCGTCACGGGGGAGATCTCCGAGCCGCAGGCCCACCTGGCCCGGGAGACGGGTGTGGCCTTCCTGGCCTGCGGGCACCACGCCACTGAACGCTTCGGTGCGCCGGCGGTGGCCGCGGCGGTGGCGGCGCGTTTCGGTCTGGAGCACGTCTTCATCGACGTGCCCAACCCGGCATGAGACCGGCCGCTGCCAGCGCCCGGCCGGTGCTGGTGACCATGGGCGATGCGGCCGGCATCGGCCCGGAGTGCATCGTCAAGGCCTGGCAGGACGGCGCCCTGGACGGCGCGGTGGTGGTGGGAGACGCCGATGTGCTGCGGCGTGCAGCCTGCCATGTGGGTGGCAGCCGGCCCGTGCTGGCCTGCCTCGAGCACCCCGCCCACGCGGCGCTGGTACCGCCTGGCGGCCTGGCGCTGGTGCAGCCCTGCGGGTTGCCCGCGGGTCTGGAGCAGGTGGCGATGGGGCGCGTGGATGCCCGCTGCGGTGCCGCGGCGGCGCGCTGCGTGGAGGCGGCGGTGGCCTGGATTCAGGCCGGCCATGGAGCGGCCCTGGTGACGGCACCCCTGCACAAGGAGGCGCTGGCCGCCGCAGGCATCGGATTTCCCGGCCACACCGAGATGCTGCAGTCGCTGGCTGCGGGCCCGCACGGGCCGCCGGCCGTGCGCATGATGCTGGCCAACGACGAACTGCGCGTGGTGCTGGTGACCATTCACCTCGCACTGCGGCAGGCCATCGAGGCGGTGACCTTCGATGCGGTGTTGCAGACCGTGCAGATGGCGCACCGCGCCGGAGGCTTGTGGGGTCTGTCTGCACCGCGCATCGCGGTGGCGGGCCTGAACCCGCACGCCGGCGAGGGCGGCTTGTTCGGCGACGAGGAACTGCGCATCATCGGCCCGGCCGTCGAGGCTGCACGTGCGCAGGGCGTGGATGCTTCCGGCCCCTGGGCGCCCGACACCGTGTTCATGCGCGCGCGCCAGGCCCCCGGCCACCCCGGCGCTTTCGATCTGGTGGTGGCCATGACCCACGACCAGGGTCTCATTCCCGTGAAGTACCTGGGCGTGGAACGGGGTGTCAACGTGACGCTGGGCCTGCCCTTCGTACGCACCAGCCCGGACCACGGCACGGCTTTCGACATCGCCGGTACCGGTCGCGCCGACCCCGCCAGTCTGTTGGCCGCGTTGGAAGCAGCCCGGCAATTCAGCGCCAGACCGAGTCCCTGATGCACGACGGGCCGGGGTGTTGCGTCAGGTCGGCCAGGACCGGGGTCAGCTAGAATCCAGGGTTGACCCGTAGTCCCATCGTGACGCTGCGGGCAGACCAACACCGGACCAGAATCAAGAGGGTTCCCATGAGTGACGCTGTTGCCGATCCAGGTCGACGGACCTGGATCGCGATCACATGCGGTGCCGGCGCCGTTGGCGGTGCCGCGGTGGCCGTGCCCTTCATCAGCACGTTCGCGCCGTCGGAGCGGGCCAAGGCAGCGGGCGCTCCCGTGCAGGTGGACATCTCGGCGCTGCGGCCGGGCGAGAAAGTCACGGTGGAGTGGCGTGGCAAGCCGGTGTGGGTGATGCGACGCACGCCCGAACAGCTTGAGTCGTTGAAGAAAACCGAGGTGCAGGTGGCCGATCCGGCTTCCGCCCGCACCCAGTACCCCACCCCCGAGTACGCCCGAAATCCGCACCGGTCCATCAAGCCGGAGTTCTTCGTGGGCGTCGGGATCTGTTCGCACCTGGGTTGCTCGCCTTCTGACAAGTTCCAGCCCGGTGCCCAGCCCTCGCTGCCCGACGACTGGGCCGGTGGCTTCCTGTGTCCTTGCCACGGCTCCACCTTCGACATCGCGGGACGGGTGTTCAAGAACAAGCCGGCGCCAGACAACCTGGAAGTGCCCCCGCACATGTACCTGTCCGACACCCTGCTGCTGATCGGCGAGGACAAGAAGGCCTGAAGGCCAGTCGTCCCCCGACCCCCAGAACCACCCGAGGCAATCATGGCTGAATTCAAGGAAGTGCCGGCTGGCGCGCCCATGGCGCAGAAGTTGATGACCTGGGTCGACAACCGGTTTCCGGCGTCGAAGATGTACAAGGAGCATCTGTCCGAGTACTACGCTCCCAAGAACTTCAACTTCCTGTATTTCTTCGGTTCCCTGGCCATGCTGGTGCTGGTGATCCAGATCGTCACCGGCATCTTCCTGGTGATGCACTACAAGCCTGATGCGAACCTGGCGTTCGCTTCGGTCGAGTACATCATGCGCGATGTGCCCTGGGGCTGGCTGGTACGCTACATGCACTCCACGGGTGCTTCGGCGTTCTTCGTCGTCGTGTACTTGCACATGTTCCGCGGCATGCTCTATGGCAGCTACCGCAAGCCGCGCGAATTGGTGTGGATCTTCGGTTGTGCCATCTTCCTGTGCCTCATGGCCGAGGCCTTCTTCGGCTACCTGCTGCCCTGGGGCCAGATGAGTTACTGGGGGGCCCAGGTCATCGTGAACCTGTTCGCAGCCGTGCCTTTCATCGGCCCGGACCTGGCCTTGCTGATCCGGGGCGATTACGTCGTCAGCGATGCCACGCTCAACCGCTTCTTCAGCTTCCATGTGATCGCCATCCCGCTGGTGCTGCTGGGTCTGGTGGCCGCGCACATCATCGCGCTGCACGAAGTGGGTTCCAACAACCCTGACGGCGTGGAGATCAAGGCCAAGAAGGATGCGCAGGGTCGGCCGCTGGACGGCATCCCCTTCCATCCGTACTACACCGTGCACGACATCATGGGCGTGAGCGTGTTCCTGTTGCTGTTCAGCGCCGTGGTGTTCCTGGCCCCGGAGATGGGCGGCTATTTTCTGGAGTACAACAACTTCATCCCCGCCGACCCGCTGAAGACGCCGGCCCACATCGCACCGGTCTGGTATTTCACGCCGTACTACTCGATGCTGCGTGCGACCACGGACCCGATGGTCAACGTGTTCGTGGCCCTGGTGGGCGCGGGTGCCGCCGTGACGCTGCTGCTGGGCCGGTTGACGAACACCGCCAAGGTGGTCGTGATCCTCGGTGCAGTGGTGTTCATCGGCCTGCTTGAGGCTTTCGACGCCAAGTTCTGGGGCGTGGTGGTGATGGGCGGTGCCGTGGTGATCATGTTCTTCCTGCCCTGGCTGGACAACAGCCCGGCCAAGTCCATCCGTTACCGCCCGACATGGCACAAGTGGATGTATGCGGTCTTTGCCATCAACATGCTGGTGCTGGGCTATCTGGGCATCAAGCCGCCTTCCGATGTCGGCACGCTGCTGGCGCAGATAGGCACCATCTTCTACTTCGGCTTTTTCCTGCTTATGCCCTGGTGGAGCCGGATCGGCGAGTTCAAGCCGGTGCCCGACCGCGTGACCTTCCAGCCGCACTGATTGCCCGCGGAGCCTTGCACCCATGATGAAGAAATTGCTCCTGACGCTCGCGGCGGCCCTGTCCCTGATGGCCGGCCCGGTTCGTGCCGCCGGTGACGGCATCGCCTGGGACAAGTTTCCGGCAGAGCGCGTGACCGACCTGGCGGCCCTGCAAAACGGCGCCAAGTTGTTCGTCAACTACTGCCTGAACTGTCATGCCGCCGAGTACATGCGCTACAATCGTCTGCGCGACATCGGCCTGACCGAAGAGCAGATCAAGGCCAACCTCTTGTTCACCGACGCCAAGGTCGGGGAGACCATGAAGGTGGCCATGACCGCCAAGCAGGCCAAGGAGTGGTTCGGCGGTCTGCCCCCGGACCTGTCCCTCATCGCCCGTTCGCGCTCTGCAGTGGGCAAGGGTACCGGTGCAGACTACATCTACACGTACCTGCGCACCTACTACCGTGACGAGACCAAGGCCACGGGCTGGAACAACGCGGCCTTTCCGAATGTGGGCATGCCCCACGTGCTCTGGGAGCTGCAGGGCCAGCAGCGCGCGGTGTTCGCCGAAGTGGCTGACCCACACGACCCCAAGAAGGTGACCCAGGTGTTCAAGGGTCTGGAACCCGTCACGCCGGGCACCCTGACGCCTGCCCAGTACAACGAGGCCGTGGCCGATCTGGTGGCCTACCTCCAGTGGATGTCCGAGCCCAACCGGGCCGACCGGGTGCGGCTCGGCGTGTGGGTGCTGCTCTTCCTTTCGGTCTTCACGGTCATCGCCTGGCGTCTGAACGCCGCTTACTGGAAAGACATCAAGTGACGGGCGTGGCCTGGGCACGCCCGGGCCTTCCCATGATCTTGCGGCTGTGCGCCTGTGGCGGCGCAAGCCCGCTCAGGGGGCGCTTGCGACCCCTCCTTACCTGGCGCCGGGGGGCGCCACCCGACGTCTTCTGCGGGATGTCGGCTCCGAAATCCAACTGACAGGGAAACCGCTGCCATGATGGTCCTCTACTCCGGCACCACCTGCCCGTACTCCCACCGCTGCCGTTTCGTGCTGTTCGAGAAGGGCATGGACTTCGAGATCCGCGATGTCGACCTCTTCGCCAAGCCCGAGGACATCGCCTTGATGAACCCGTACAACGAGGTGCCCATCCTTGTCGAGCGGGATCTGATCCTGTACGAGTCGCACATCATCAACGAGTACATCGACGAACGCTTCCCGCACCCGCAGTTGATGCCCGGTGACCCGGTGGCGCGCGCGCGCGTGCGGCTGTTCCTGTTCAACTTCGAGAAGGAACTGTTCGCCCAGGTCAATCTGCTGGAAGGCCGCGGCGTGAAGGCGACTGATCGCCAGTTGGAAAGGGCGCGGGACCAGATCCGCGACCGGCTCACGCAGCTTGCACCCATCTTCATGAAGAACAAGTACATGCTGGGAGACGACTTCTCCATGCTTGATGTCGCCATCGCCCCGCTGTTGTGGCGACTGGACTACTACGGCATCGAGCTTTCCAAGAACGATGCCCCTTTGCTGAAGTACGCCGAGCGGATCTTCTCCCGGCCGGCCTACATCGAGGCCTTGACGCCTTCTGAGAAGGTCATGCGCAAGTAGCCGCTTGCCTGCTGCAGGAAGTCCTGTTCCGCTGCGCCCCGCCACGCCACGGCCTCAGTCCGTCACTACATGCCGCCCCCCACGTCTGCCGAGCCCCAGGGCACGCCCACACGCCCTTATCTCATACGCGCCTTGCACGAGTGGTGCACCGACAACGGGTTCACGCCGTATCTGGCGGTGTTTGTCGATGGGTCGGTACGGGTGCCCATGGAGTTTGTGAAGAACCAGGAGATCGTCCTGAACGTCGGCTTCGACGCCACCAGCGGTTTGCAACTGGGCAACGAGTTCATCGAGTTCAAGGCCCGCTTTGGCGGCGTGGCGCGCGACATCGTGGTCCCGGTGGACCACGTGGTGGCCATCTACGCGCGCGAGAACGGACAGGGCATGGCCTTTCCCGCGGCCCGGCAGGAGGGGTCGTCCTCAGGAAATGCCGCTGCCCAAGCGGGCGCGCAGGAACTGGCGCCCACTGCTGCCGGGCCGGCCGTCACGGGCCCCCGGCCCGTTGCCCCAGTGGTCCCCCTGTCCAAGCCCGATGCATCGCGTCCTGCGGCGGTACCCGGCCATGCCGCGCCGCCCACGGACGATCCGCACAGGCCTCCCCCAGGAAGCCGCCCGACGCTCAAACGGGTGAAGTAAGCCCCAGCGCCGGCCCGCGTGCCAACCGCGCAGCGGCGGCGCAGTGCGGCTCTAGAATCCCGCCAACGCCGACTTAGCTCAGCTGGTAGAGCATCCGCCTTGTAAGCGGGAGGTCATCCGTTCGATTCGGATAGTCGGCACCAAGACCGCGCGTTCAAGGCGCCTGCGGAGGCAGTATCCGGATGCGTACGGTTTCCACCCCCAGCCCCAAGGCTTTCACGGCTTGGCTGATCCTGGGCAGTAACTGGCGAGACTTGGCCGCGGCGCCGCCCGAGGCTGCCAGCAGGGTCCATTGCCCGTCCTCGACGGGGCCGGGGCGCATGGAGGCGCTGAGTTCGGGCCCAAGGACCGGGCGGACCGCCTGCATGCACTCCTGGGCCAGCCGCCAGCGCCCGAGCAGGGCACCCAGCGTCGGGTGCTCTTGCAGGGCTTCGGCCACGCGGACGGTGCCGGGTGGAGACTTCGGTCGCATCGCAAAAAAAATTGTAGAGCCAGGAGGTGCGCCTTGCAGATCATGATCACCCACGACCTGAACGCCCGCGTGCGGGTGTTTCAGATCGGCCGTTGGCAACTGGTACTTCTGGCTCTGGGCTTGCTTCTGGCGCTCATGCTGTCGTCAGGTGCGGTGTACCACTGGTTCTTCCTGAAGGCGGCGCGCGAGGGCTGGCCGGTGGTCAGTGCACTCGTCAAGTGGGTGGTGCGCGACGAGATTGCCCAGCGCGACCGATTCATGCGCGAGAACCTGGATGCCATTGCTCAGAAGGTGGGCGAGGTGCAAGCCAAGCTGGTACGCCTGGAGGCGGTCAGCGAGCGTGTGTCCGCCCTGGCCGGGGTCAAGCCCGAGGAGTTACTGCCGCTTCGCCAGCCGGCGGGCGGCGCATCGGCGCCGGCTGGGGGGCGTGCAACGCCTGCAGGCGCACTCGTCGGACGTGGCGGCCCCTACCTGCCGGTGCACAGCCCCGCGCTGGAGGAACTGCGCCGCACGGTGACCGGTCTGGACGACTTGTCGGACCAGCACGCTGACATGTTCACCCTCATCGAGTCGCGCCTGTTCGAAGAGCGCATGCGCCGCCTCATGGTGCCCAGTTCGCCGCCTGTCATCGGTCCCGTGGGCTCGGGTTTCGGTTTCCGGGCCGACCCCTTCACGGGGCGAACAGCCTTGCACACGGGTCTGGACTTTCCCGCCGAGCTCGGCACGCCCATTCGTGCCGCCGCTGGCGGAGTGGTGCTCGAGGTGGGCGTGCATCCGGAGTACGGCCAGACACTGGAGTTGGACCACGGCAACCGCCTGACCACGCTGTATGCGCATCTGCAGCGCGCGCTGGTCAAGCCCGGGGATCTGGTGCGTCGGGGACAGGTCATCGCGGAGGTGGGCAACTCCGGGCGGTCCACGGGGCCGCACCTGCACTTCGAGGTGCTGCTGCAGGGCGTGCCGCAGAATCCCGCGCGCTTTCTCGCAGTCGAGTCAGCTCCTTGGGAAGCTGCAGCCCGAGGGGCCTTGCGCGGCGATCAGCGAGGAGGCCCGGTGTTAAAATGAGGGGTTTTCCAGGCGGGCGGGCCTGCCCGGCCGCGCCCTTCACGGCCTCTTACGGGCGCATCCTCAAGGCCCTTAGGGGATTGTTTCCCGGGGGCTTCCCGGGCCAGGGCCCAGACGACGCGGTTGCGTGCCTGGCCAGGCCCCTTCAACGAGTCCAGCCGCATGTTGCCCAAGTTCCTGACCCAGTTGTTCGGCAGTCGAAACGACCGCCTGCTGAAGACCTACCGGAAGGCGGTGCAGCAGATCAATGCCCTGGAGCCGTCGTTCGAGAAGCTGGACGATCTGCAACTGCGCGCCAAGACCGATGAACTGCGCGCCCGTCTGGCCCAGGGTCAGACGCTGGACGATGTGTTGCCCGAGGCCTTTGCCGTGGTGCGCGAGGCGGGCAAGCGCACGCTGAAGATGCGCCACTTCGACGTGCAGCTCGTCGGTGGCATGGTGCTGCACCAGGGCAAGATCGCGGAGATGGGTACGGGCGAGGGCAAGACCCTCATGGCGACGCTGCCCGTGTACCTGAACGCGCTGGCCGGACGCGGCGTGCACCTGGTGACGGTCAACGACTACCTGGCCCGGCGCGACGCGGAGTGGATGGGGCGCCTGTACCGCTTCCTCGGCCTGACCGTCGGGGTCAACGTGCCGGGCATGAGCCGGGAGGAGAAGCAGGCAGCCTTCGCCGCGGACGTCACCTACGGCACGAACAACGAGTTCGGCTTCGACTATCTGCGTGACAACATGGTCTACGAGGTGTCAGAGCGGGTGATGTCGCGGGGTCAGCACTACGCCATCGTCGACGAGGTGGACTCCATCCTGATCGACGAGGCGCGCACCCCGCTGATCATCAGCGGCCAGGCCGAGGACCACACCGAGTTGTACGTCAAGATCGATGCCGTGGTGCCGCTGCTGAAGCGGCAGATTGGCGAGGCCGATCCGCGCACGGGCGAAGGGGTGATCGAACCCGGGGACTTCACCGTCGACGAGAAGCAGCATCAGATCTTCCTGACCGAGGATGGCCATGAGAACGCCGAGCGGCTGCTGGCCGCAGCGGGCCTGCTGGCCGAGGGCGCCAGCTTGTACGACCCGGCCAACATCACGCTGATGCACCACGTGTATGCGGCCCTGCGCGCACGCAACCTCTATCACCGCGACCAGCACTACGTGGTGCAGGACGGCGAGGTCATCATCGTCGACGAGTTCACGGGGCGCCTCATGACGGGCCGGCGCTGGAGCGACGGCCTGCACCAGGCCGTGGAGGCCAAGGAGCGCGTGGCCATCCAGAACGAGAACCAGACGCTGGCCTCGGTCACCTTCCAGAACTATTTCCGCCTGTACGCCAAGCTGTCGGGCATGACGGGCACGGCCGACACCGAGGCCTACGAGTTCCAGGAGATCTACGGCCTGGAGACGGTGGTGATTCCGCCCAACCGGCCCACCATCCGCAAGGACGAGCTCGATCTCATCTACAAGACCACCAAGGAGAAGTACGACGCGGTGATCGCCGACATCCGCGAATGCCACCAACGCGGTCAGCCCGTTCTGGTGGGCACCACGTCGATCGAGAACTCCGAGCGCGTGTCCGCGCTGCTGGTGCAGGCCGATCTGCCGCACCAGGTGCTCAACGCCAAGCAGCACGCGAAAGAGGCCGAGATCGTGGCCCAGGCCGGGCGGCCGAAGATGATCACCATCGCCACCAACATGGCTGGTCGCGGCACCGACATCGTGCTGGGTGGCAACGTCGAGAAGCAGATCCAGTTCCTCGAGGCCGACCCGAACCTCTCCGAAGCCGACAAGCAGGCG
>JBJTZN010000191.1:0-9174 GCA_046087245.1 Rubrivivax sp. | reverse complement strand
GCTTCCCCTGCTTTCCTTCCTGCTCCTTGTACGCCTCCGCCGACAACTTCTGCACCGGCAACAGCCGCTCGATCAGCGACGGCGCATCCTTCAGCGAAAACGGCACCACGCCCGAACTCATTCACCCTCCTGAAACAACGGCAGCCGGAACAGATCGTCTTCCGCCGGCCGCCGGCGCCGGCGGCCCGGCGCAGGCTTTTCTCCATCCGACAGCGCGGCAAACAGAGCGCGCCGCCATCCCCGCTCGGTGTCTTCCGGCAGGCCGGCCTCGGCCACCGTCATGGCAAACAGCCACCAGCGTTCTTCGGGCCGCAGCGCGGCCCAGCGGCTGCCCACCACCGGCAGTTGCTCGTCGCTGGCCGTCTCGGCGGCCCAGGCCAGTACGCACAGTTCCTTGCCCAGCAACCGGTCCACCAGGTTGGTGCCGCTGTGCCAGCGGCCGGCGGGCGTCTTGGCGGCCTTCAGCCGGTCGTTGAACTCGCGCCGCGCCACGTCGGCGATGGCCGACCAGGTGCGCCGCAGCAGCACCACGCGCGGCTCGTCTCGCGGGATGCCGGCCTCATGCCCGCGGTAGCCGTAGTCCTCGACGATGGTGACGGGCTCGGTGCGCGCTGCCGGGATCTCCACGCGGAAGACGTGGGCGCCGAAGCGCTCGGGCGCGCCGAAGCCGACGGTGGCGGTGTCCGAGGCCTGCGTGGATTTCATGGCCTGGGGCGTCGTGGCCACGGTCATTGCTCGACGTCCGGCTGCCGGATCTCGATGCCCAGCTTGCCGGCAAAGTCCTTCAGGTCATGGCCCGATGCAAAGTGGGCCTTGCGGAAGGTCAGCGTCACCGGCGTGTCGGGCGGGAACTTCTCCAGCACCTTTTCCAGCAGGGCAGAGAGGTAGGGCGCGTCCACCCGAACCTCACCCACCGCCAGCTGCGCCACCTTGCTGCCCTGCCCGGCGGTGAGCGTGACGCTTTCGAACTCCACCGACTTGTCGGCGGCCTGCTTCAGCCCTTCGAAGGTCTTGGCGCGCGAATCGAGCTTGTGGCCGGTGCGCGAAACCAGGCGCGCGGGCTTCACGTCGTCGATCTGCACGCCCTGGCGGCCCCGCGCCGGAAAGCGGAAGTCGGCCTTGGCCTCCAGCCCCTCGGCGCTGGCGAAGGCGCGCACCAGCACGTCGTCGTCGCCGATGGGGAAGGCGGCGGTGTAGGGCGTACCCTCGCGCGGCTCGCTGCCGTCCAGCGTGTAGCGGATGCTGCCCTTGGGCGCAACGAACAGCTCCACCGTGCGCTTACCGTCGGCTTCGCCCAGGCGGTTGCGCAGTTGCAGCGTGTTGCTCCAGGTGACGGGGTCGCCGGTCTCGTACTGGCCCGACACGTCCTGCACCAGGAAGCTGACGCGCAGCGCCTGGGTGGCGTAGGGGTTGTCCTTGAGCACAGGGCTCTGGTCGCCGACGCCGCCCTCTTCGGCAAACAGGATGCGCGGCGCGGGCCCGGCGTTGACCGGGTTCACGCGCAGGCGCACGCGGCCCTCGTCGCCCAGCTCGGGCTCGGCCACGATCTGGGCGCTGGTGCGCTTCTTCTTGGGCTTCTTGGTGACGTAGCCGTTGCCCAGGTCTTCCCACAGGCCGCGGTTGCAGGCGATGGTCTTGAGCGTGTCCAGGCCGCGCGGCGGCAGCCAATACATGCCGGCCACCTCGGCATAGCGGTCGGCGGCGTCGGACCAGCGGGTCTCGTCCAGGTTCTCGGGCCACAGCAGGTCTTGCGCCTTGTCGCGGATGGCGTCGAACTCACGCTCAACGTCCAGGTGCAGCTTCTGCGGGTTGGAGACCAGGGTCTTCTCGACCTGCTCCTCGCCGTTGAAGGGCTTGCCGGCATCGCGCGTGGGGTCCAGCGGCTTGGAAGCCAGCTGCGGCGGACGCCCGGCGCGCTGAATGGGAAACAGCACCTTGTCGAACAGGCTCAGCACCGTGGCGTTGAAGTCCTGCTCGTAGGTCTGCTGCTTGCGCTCCAGGTCTTGCCGCTGGGGGTGGCCCTGGGGGATGCGGCCGTCGGCCTTCTGCGCCGCGAACAGCTGGCGCGCGGCCTTCTCCACGCTGGCCATGGCCGTCTTGTCGCCCGTGAGCACGCACAGGTGGTTTTTCTGCGTCAGACCGTCGAAGAACTTCTGCACCTCGTCGGGCGGGATCTTGGCATCGGGGCTCACCACCAGCAGCACGCGGGCGCGCCGCACGCGGTCGGTCACGTCTTCCAGCCGGGGCAGCGGCAGCACCTCGTCGTACACGGTGCGCCGCTGGGGCTTGAACATGTCGCGCAGGCGGTGGCGGATGAGGTCGTCGACCTGGTTCTCGGGCGCGTCATGCGCCAGGCTCTGCAGCAGCTTCGTCAGGTTCTCCTGGCGGTCGAAGTAGAAGCGGCCCTCGGGCGTGTGGTGCAGGTACCAAGCCACCTTCTCCAGCTCTTCGAAGGCGGCCAAGAACTCTGAAGGCTCGCGCAGCGGCGACACCAGGCACTCGACCATCTCTT
This sequence comes from Rubrivivax sp., assembly GCA_046087245.1. GTDB lineage: Bacteria > Pseudomonadota > Gammaproteobacteria > Burkholderiales > Burkholderiaceae_C > Rubrivivax. Next base: position 6,662 of record JBJTZN010000191.1, on the reverse strand, counting down.
CGCGGGTAAGGCCCTTCACGGCGTTGACGGCCGTGGAGAGGCTGGCCGTCATCAGCAGCGCGCCCACCTGGGTGGCGGCCTCCTTGCCGGTCTGCAGGTCGATCACCTGAGCATGGGCCGACTGCTGGGCGTCCCACAGGTCCTTGGCGATCACGTCGCGCATGCCCGAGATCTCGGTGAGCTTGTCGCGCACGTCGGGCACCGAGAGGTCGAAGTGTTGCGGGCCGATCAGGAACACGTCGTTGGCGGGGCGGTTCCAGACCGACTTGAGCAGGCGCGACACCAGCTCGATCAGGCCGCGGGTCTGCTTGAACTGCTCGTTCTCCTTGAACAGCGCCACCACGTTCTTGAGCCGTGGGTGGAAGGGATAGGTGGCGACGATCTCGTCGGCAATGGCCTCGGCCCCGCGGCTGGCCGTCTTGGATTTGGCCGCTTCTTCCAGCTTGCGGCCGTAGGCGTCGGCGATGTCTTCGATTTCGTTTTTGTCCGGCAGGCTCGTGAACAAGCGCTTCCGCAGGATGGCGTAGATCTCGTCGGCGGCCAGGTCCACTGGCGTGATGTTGCGCTCCTGTCGGCCCAGTTCGGAACGTGCGTCGGCCAGCGCCTTGTTGATGAGCGTGCCGCCGGTGTCGTAGGCGGCGGCCAGGTCGGAGACTACGATGCAGACGTCCTTCTTCTTGCCCGCGGCAGTCAGTAGGTTGGCGAAGGCCCGGGTGGCGATATCGGCGACCGTGCCGTTACCCACGGGCCGGGTGGCCAGGTAGTGGAAGTACGGGGGCATCTCATCAAGCAGGATGAGGGTGGGTTTACCGCTGTCGAAGAGTTGGAGCCAGTCGCTCTCGTCGGGCGCGTCGGGGCCGCTGCTCCAGAAGCGGCGGAACTGCTCGCCCTTGCCCAATTGGTTGGCGATCTCGCCCCAAAAGAAATGCGCCGGGTTGTTGCGGCCGTTGAAGGCGGCAATGTCGGCACCGGCGAAGCCATCGGCGTGGGCCATGCCCGCGCAATACACCTTGCGCAGGCCGGCGTGCTTGGCCAGCAGGCCGAAGCCGACCAGCAGGTGCGTCTTGCCGCCGCCCATGGCCTGCTTGAGGTGGAACACGGCCTGCGACGATGCCCCAGCCAAGCGGGCAATTCCCTCGGCCACCAGGTCGCGCATGCCCTGGGTGATGTAGGTCTTGTCAAAGAAGGTGATGCCGTCGCCTTCGCTGGCGATGAGTTGGTCCAGTTGCTCAATCTGGTCGCTGAGCTTGACAGACAGCGCATTGGGTTGCAACGCGCACGCATCTCGGACGGTCTTCATGGGTTCTTTTCGGTGGTGGTGCCGAGGGAAATCAGCCTGCCATCTTACGTACCTTCCCGTGGCGAGCCGGCACCCGCCGCTACGATGGCCAAAAAGAGAGCCGGGAGGACGGAGTGAGCGCTGTCGAGGAAGATGTGGGAGGGCTGCAGCCCGATCCCCAACGCAGGTGGAAGCCCTGACCGCGGCCAAGTTCCGCACGTTCCATTTCGAGGTGGCGGAGGGTGTTTGCAACTACCGCAGCCTGCACAGCCGGATCGAACAGGTTAAGTCGATGCGGTTCGGCCAGGCGTGGGCTCTGGAGCGCGCACTGGGCAGCAGCCGCAGCCAGGCAGTGGGCGGCATTCGCCAGCACAGGCGCGCCTGCCCCATGCCCGTGGGCGTTACGGTGGCCTGAACCCCTGCGGCAGGGGCTCAGGCGCCCTGCCCGCTGGTCATGAGCCGGATGCGCGGGGGCTGAGCCCGTTCACAGCTTCTCAGGCGTCGTAGCCCGGGTTCTCGCGGTCCAGCTTGCGCAGCAGCGCGGGCCACGCCAGGTTCGCGCCCTGGCCCGCGGTGGCGGTCTGCGTGACGTTGCGGTTGGCCGCGATCGGGCCGGGCCCGATCAGGTTGAGTTCACCGCCGGCTTGCGCGTCGATCTGGATGCGGCAGGTGTTCTCGAAGAGGTACATGTTCAGGAAGGCCTCGGGGATGGTGCGCCCCACGGTCAGCAGGCCGTGGTTACGCAGCATCAGGAATTGGGCGCTTCCCAGGTTCGCCTGCAGGCGTGGCTTCTCCTCGGCGTGCAGCGCGATGCCCTCGTAGTCGTGGTAGGCCAGCGAGTTGAGGATCAGCGTGCTCTGCTGGCTCAGCGGCAACACGCCGGCCTTCTGCGCGCTCACGGCCACGCCGGCGCGGCTGTGCGTGTGCAGCACGCAGCCGGCGTCCTCGCGCACCTCGTGGATGCAGTTGTGGATCGTGAAGCCCGCCGGGTTCACCGGGAAGGGTGAATCGCGCAGCTTGTTGCACTGCTGGTCGATCAGCACCAGGCTGCTGGCGGTGATCTCGTCGAACATCAGCCCGTAGGGGTTGATCAGGAACGCATGCTCCGGGCCAGGAAGGCGCGCGGAGATGTGCGTGAACACCAGGTCGCTCCAGCCATAGGCCGCCACGAGGCGGTAGGCGGCGGCGAGGTTCACGCGCAGCTGCCATTCCTCGGCGCTGACGACTTCCTTCAGGGACGGGATCTTCATGGCGGCGCCCTTTCTCGGTCACGGTGGGATGGGCTGCAGAGAATACCCAATCCATCCACGGGCTCGACGTCCGGGACAGGCCGGTGACGGTGGCGGTGGCCCGCAAGCCCTGCTGCAGGGCTTCGGCTCTTCAGCCCTGCCCCTTCACCCCTGCCGCACCACGCGCTGTGGAAAGGGGATCTCCACGCCCGCTTCGGTCATCCTGGGCCGGTCATTATGTAGCACCAGGTGCTAGACTTAGCCATGACCGATGACCGGTTCGGGAGTGCGTTCAAGACGGCCTGGTTTTCAAAGGCTGCCCGCAAGGCTCGCATCCGCGACGGTGCACTGATGCAGGCCGTGCGGGAGGCCATGCGCGGGCAGGCCGATGACCTGGGCGGCGGCGTCTTCAAGAAGCGACTGAACGACAACCAACACCGGTCGATCCTGCTGGCCAAGGGCGGGAAGCTGTGGGTGTTCGCATTCCTCTATGCCAAGAAGGACCGCGCCAACATCGACCCCGACGAATTGGTGGCGTTCCGCAAGCTCGCCCAGGCGTACGGAAGGATCAGCCCCTCTGAACTTGAACAGGCCCTGAAAGAGGGCGACTTGCTGGAGTTGAGCGATGACCACTAGACCGAGGTTCAAGAGCGATGCCTTCGAGGCCGTCCACAGCGCCGCTGGGGGTTTGCACCGCGTCGGCGCCATCGACAAGGCGACCATGCGGGAGTTCGATGAGAGCTGCCTGGCCGTTCTTCCTGAGATCAGCGCTGCGGACATCAAGCGCATACGGGAGCAGGCGCATGTGAGCCAGCCGGTCTTCGCGCGCTACTTGAACACCAGTGAGTCGACCGTCCAGAAGTGGGAGGCCGGCACCAAGCGGCCCAGCGGCATGGCGCTGAAGTTGCTGGCGGTTGTGGAAAAGCATGGGTTGAAGGTCCTGGCCTGATTCCAGGTCCGTCGGGCCTGGGCACATGACTGCGGGCATCGCCGTGGCCTGAGGCCGTGCTGTTGGGCTTGGGCTCTTCAGCGCAGCGCCTTCACCCCTGCCGCACCACGCGCTGCGGGAAGGGAATATCCACCCCCGCCTCGCCCAGCGTGCGCAGGATGGCCAGGTTCACCTCGCTGAGCACGTTGCCCTGGCCGTTCTGCGGATCGGCAATCCAGAACACCACGTTGAGCTGCAGGCCGTCTGAGGCGAAGGCGGCCAGTTGCACGGCCGGGCCGGGGTCGGCCAGCACGCGCGGCACGGCCAGCAGGGCTTCCACGATGCGGGGCGACAGCGCCGGCACGTCGGTGCCGTAGGCCACCTGGACGCTGGTGGTCAGCAGGATGCGCGGGTCCGCCAGCGAGGCGTTTTCCACGCGCTGCGTGATGAGCAGCTCATTGGGCACGATGGACTCGCGCCCGTTCAGCGCCCGGATCACGGTGTAGCGGGTGTGGATGTCGGTGACGCGGCCTTCGAAGCCGTCCACCCGCACCACGTCGCCAATGCGCAGCGAACGCTCGGCCAGGATGACGAAGCCGCTGACGTAGTTGGAGGCCAGCTTCTGCAGGCCGAAGCCGATGCCCACGCCCACCGCGCCGCCCAGCACGCTGAGCGCGCCCAGCGGAATGCCCGCGGCCGACAAGGCCACCAGCAGGCCGACGAACACCAGCAGCGCGCGCGTGGCGTTGGCCGCCATCTTGCGCAGCGACAGGCTGCCCCCGGCCTGCTCGGCGCCGGCCAGCAGCCGGTCTTCCAGCGCCGAGGACAGCCACAGCACCACCAGCAGCACCACGCCGGCCGTGAAACCGCCCTCGATCACGCTCCACACCGAGATCTCGGCGCCGCCCGTCTTCCAGCGCAGCGCGTCCAGTTCGGCCACCAGCACGGGCAGCGCGCCCGTCAGCCACAGCACCACCGCGCCCCAGACCATCCACGACAGCAGCCGCTCCACCAGGCGCACCGAGGCCGATGCGGGAAAGGCCACGTGCAGCACCTGCACGCCAAAGCGGATGACCAGCAGGCTCAACAGCACCGGCAGCGCAATGCGCAACAGCGCGGGCGGCACCCAGGGGGCCAGCGCCCAGCGCGCGCCCCAGGCCAGCAACAGCAGCAGCAAGGGGAACAGCACGCCATCCACGCCATGGCGGCCCAGCCAGATGCCGCGCCGCGGCTGCCGGCGCGCCACCACACGCACCACCAGCCAGGCCAGCGCCGCGCACAGCGCCAGCACGCCGGCCTCCACCAGGGCGGAAGGCCGGGCCAGGGAATTGACCAGCGCGCCCAACTCCGTCGGCGCCCACCCGTCGGTCAGCCGGGCCGACAGGCCTTCGCCGGCGCTGCCCGCGCGGCCACCGTCACCGCCCATGCTGCTCATGCCGCTCATACCGCCACCCCGGCCAGCTCCCGCAGATGCGCGGCCACGCTGCGCGCCAGGGCGCTCAAGTGGTAGCCGCCCTCCAGGCAGGACACGATGCGGCCCTGCGCGTGCGCATCGGCCATGTCCATCAGGCGGCGGGTGATCCAGGCGTAGTCGGCCTCCACCAGCCCCATCTGGCCCAGCTCGTCCTCCCGGTGGGCGTCAAAGCCGGCCGAGATGAACAGCATCTGCGGCCGGAAGGCCTCCAGCGCGGGCAGCCACTGCTGCTCGATCAGCTCGCGCACGGCCGGCCCGCGCGTGTACGGGGCCACCGGCACGTTGACCATGTTCGTGCCCTTGGGCACCGCGCCGCTGTAGGGGTACAGCGGGTGCTGGAAGAAGCTGCACATCAGGATGCGCTCGTCACCGGCCACGATGTCCTCGGTGCCGTTGCCGTGGTGCACGTCGAAGTCGATGATGGCCACGCGCTGCAGCCCGCGCACGTCCAGCGCGTGGCGCGCCGCCACGGCCACGTTGTTGAAGAAGCAAAAACCCATGGCGGCGTCGCGCGTGGCGTGGTGGCCGGGGGGGCGGATGGCACAGAACGCGTTCGAGGCGCTGCCGTCGATCACCGCGTCGGTGGCGGCCAGCGCGGCCCCCGCACCCATGAGCGCCGCCGCGGCCGTGGCCGGGCACAGGCTGGTGTCCGGGTCCAGGGCTTGGGGCTGGCCGCTGGCGGCGCAACGCTGCATCAACTCGCGCATCTCGCGCACGTAGCCCGCGGCGTGGGCCCGGCCCAGGGCTTCGTCCGGGGCGGGCGGCGCCTCACGGTGGTCCAGCACCTGGTTCAGCCCGCTGGCCCGCAGCAGGTCATGGATGGCGTCCAGCCGCTGCGGGCACTCGGGGTGGCAGGGGCCCATGTCGTGGGCGCGGCACTCGGCCGGGGCGTAAAAGGCGGTGCTCATGGACCGAAGTGTCGCGCAGCACGCGGTCGAAGTGCGGGCCCCAGGTCAAGTCCACGCGCAGCCGGCCCCCGCCCGCCACGGCGGCGGCCCCGGGGAATTCGGGTAAGGTGCAGGCCATGGACATCTCTGCCGCCCAACGCCTGACCGCTCTGGTGGACCAGGTCGACGCCATCATCGTCGGCAAGCGCGACCGCATCGAGGACTGCGTGGCCTGCCTGGTCGCCGCAGGGCATCTGCTGATCGAAGACGTGCCGGGAGTGGGCAAGACGACGCTGGCGCAGGCGCTGGCGCTGTCGCTGGGCCTGCAGTTCGCGCGCGTGCAGTTCACCGCCGACCTGATGCCCGGCGATCTTCTGGGAGTGAGCGTCTTCGAGCGCGCACGCGAGGAGTTCGTCTTCCACCCCGGGCCGGTGTTCACCCAGGTGCTGCTGGCCGACGAGATCAACCGCGCCGGCCCACGCACCCAGAGCGCGCTGCTGGAGGCGATGGAGGAGCGTCAGGTCTCGGTGGACAACGCCACGCGCGCCCTGCCCAGCCCCTTCTTCGTGGTGGCCACGCAGAACCCCACCGAGCACCTGGGCACGCATCCCTTGCCTGAGAGCCAGCTCGACCGCTTCCTCATGTGCATCACCCTGGGCTACCCGGACCGCCAGGCCGAGCGGGCGCTGCTGGCCGGCGTGGACCGGCGCGCCGCGCTGGCCACGCTGTCTCCGGTGATGACGCCCGTGCAGCTGCAGCAGGCCCAGGCCGCGGCCCAGGGCGTCGCCGTCTCGGGGGCCTTGCTGGACTACCTGCAGGCCCTGGTGGAGGCCACGCGTTCGGGGCGCTGGTTCGTGCAGGGCCT
>JBJTZN010000190.1:0-9459 GCA_046087245.1 Rubrivivax sp. | reverse complement strand
TGCTACATTTCTGATCATGCGTTTGCCCGCCTCGTTTTACTTTGCGTACTTTTGGATCTCGCACCGCCCGGCGGTTGGAGAGGCCAGCGCATAAGCAGAAACAGCGCGCCAGCCCCAACGAAACCGCCGGAACCCCCGGCGTTTTTTTTTCGCCTGTCGCCCACCAATTGCAGCAACGCACCACCGCAAACCCGCGACACCACATCCAACCCCAGCCATCACCAGGAGCCCCCCATGCCCAACCGCAACACCGCCACCAGCGAGGGTTGGTATGCGCACAGCGAAAAGACCAGCCAGACCGACGACCAGCGGATCAAGGACGTGACGCCCTTGCCGCCGCCGGAACACCTCATCAAGTTCTTCCCCATCGCCGGCACCGCGGTGGAGAAGCTCGTGGGCCACACGCGCCAGGCCGTGCGCCGCATCCTGCACGGCGAGGACGACCGCCTGCTCGTGATCATCGGGCCGTGCTCGATCCACGACCCGGCCGCCGCACTCGAGTACGCGCGCCGCCTCAAGGCCGAACGCGCGAAGTACGCCGACACCCTGGAGGTGGTGATGCGCGTGTACTTCGAGAAGCCCCGCACCACCGTGGGCTGGAAGGGCCTGATCAACGACCCCTACCTGGACGAGAGCTACCGCATCCACGAGGGGCTGCGCATCGCGCGCCAGTTGCTGCTGGAGATCAACCGCAGCGGCGTGCCCGCAGCCAGCGAGTTCCTCGACGTCATCAGCCCGCAGTACATCGCCGACCTCGTGAGCTGGGGCGCCATCGGTGCGCGCACCACGGAAAGCCAGGTGCACCGCGAACTGGCCTCGGGCCTGAGCGCGCCCATCGGCTTCAAGAACGGCACCGACGGCAACATCAAGATCGCCACCGACGCCATCCAGGCCGCGGCGCGGGCGCACCATTTCCTGTCGGTGCACAAGAACGGGCAGGTGGCCATCGTCGAGACCAAGGGCAACAAGGACTGCCACGTCATCCTGCGCGGTGGCAAGGCGCCCAACTACGACGCCAGCAGCGTGGCCACGGCCTGCAAGGAGCTGGACGCAGCCAAGCTGGAGCCGCGTCTGATGATCGACTGCAGCCACGCCAACTCCAGCAAGCAGCACCAGCGCCAGATCGAGGTGGCGCGCGACGTGGCCGCGCAGGTCAGCGGCGGCAGTCGGCAAGTCTTTGGCGTCATGGTGGAAAGCCACCTCAGCGACGGGGCGCAGAAGTTCACCCCGGGCAAGGACGACCCGGCCCAGCTGCGCTACGGCCAGAGCATCACCGATGCCTGCATCGGCTGGGACGATTCGCTGGGGGTGCTGCAGACGCTGAGCGCCGCCGTGCAGGCGCGGCGGCGCGGGTGACAGGTGCGCGGCCGGGCGCCCGCAAGGGCTGCCTTCCTGACCTCGGCCGGCTTCAGGCCCGGGCGACTCAGCCGCCTTCGCGCGCCAGCCGCTCGCTCTTCCAGTACACGTCATCACCCCCCAGCCCGTCGAGGTTGGCGCGGTTGAGCACCCGCGCCAGCACGAACATCAGGTCCGACAGGCGGTTGAGGTACTGCCGGGGCGCCTCGTGGATGGGCTCGGCCAGGCCCAGGTGGACCACGGCGCGCTCCGCGCGGCGGGCGATGGTGCGGCTGACATGCGCCAGGGCGGCGCTGCGCGTGCCCGCGGGCAGGATGAACTCCTTCAGCCGGGGCAGGGCTTCGTTGTGACGCGCCAGCGCCACGTCCAGGCCCGCCACGGCTTCCGGCTTGAGCAGGGTGTAGCCGGGGATGGACAGCTCGCCGCCCAGGTTGAAGAGCTCGTGCTGCACGGTCACGAGCAGTTCGCGTACATCGTCGGGCAGGGACTCGGCCAGCAGCACGCCGATGGAGGAGTTCAGTTCGTCCACATCGCCCATGGCCTGCACGCGAAGATGGTCCTTGGGCACCCGGGTGCCGTCGCCGAGGCCGGTGGTGCCGTCGTCTCCGGTTCGGGTGGCGATCTGGGTGAGGCGGTTGCTCATGGTGCGGCCGATGCTATCAGCGGCCCAACGTGGTCTGTGCCGGGAGCTTGTCGCATCCTTTCAAGGTCCCGGTGAAGGGGGAGAAGGGTCTTCCCGGCCTCGCCTGATCTTCGAGATCGGCGAAGATTCGGGTTCACGCTCTCAGCCTGCTGCCGACGATCTCCAGGAGACAAGCCCATGAACGCCCCGCACGACTTCGCGCCCCGCGTCGAACCCCGGCCCGTGCCCGCGCCGATGCTGGCCGCACTGCGTGCCCGTTTCGGCGAACGCTGTTCCACCGCCCCGGCGGTGCGCGAACAGCACGGGCGCGACGAGTCGCCCTTCCCCATCACACCGCCCGAGGTGGTGGTGTTCTGCGAGAGCACGGATGACGTGGTGGCGGTGGTGAGTCTGGCCGACCAGCACGCCGTGCCCGTCATCCCCTACGGCACGGGCTCCTCGCTGGAAGGGCACCTGCTGGCAGTGCAGGGCGGGGTCAGCGTGGACGTCAGCCGCATGACGCAGATCGTGCGCGTGAACCCCGAGGACCTGACGGTCACCGTGCAGGCCGGCGTCACGCGCGAGCAGCTCAACCGCGAGATCCGCGACACCGGCCTGTTCTTCCCCATCGACCCCGGCGCCAACGCCAGCCTGGGCGGCATGGCCGCCACGCGCGCCAGCGGCACCAACGCCGTGCGCTACGGCACCATGCGCGAGAACGTGCTGGGCCTGACCGTGGTGACGGCCAACGGCGAGGTGATCCGCACCGGCACGCGCGCCAAGAAGTCCAGCGCCGGCTACGACCTCACGCGCCTGATGGTGGGCAGCGAGGGCACGCTGGGCGTCATCACGGAGGTCACGCTCAAGCTCTACCCGCTGCCCGAGGCGGTGAGCGCCGCCATCTGCCACTTCCCCAGCGTCCAGGCGGCCGTGGCTACCACCATCCAGGTGATCCAGATGGGCGTGCCGATCGCGCGCTGCGAGCTGCTGGACGCCAACGCGGTGCGGGCCGTCAACGCCCAGAGCGGCCTGAGCATGCGCGAGTCGCCGCTGCTGCTGATGGAGTTCCACGGCACCGACGCGGGCGTGAAGGAGCAGGCCGAGACGGTGCAGGACATCGCCGGCGAGCAGGGCGGCGAGGGCTTCGAGTGGGCCAGCACGCCCGAGGAGCGCACGCGGCTGTGGACGGCGCGGCACAAGGCCTACTTTGCCGGCATGGCCAGCAATCCGGGCTGCCGCACCGTCACCACCGACACCTGCGTGCCCATCTCCCGGCTGGCCGAGATCATCGACATCTCGGTGCAGGAAGCGGCCGAGTCCGGCCTGCCGCACTACATCGTGGGCCATGTGGGCGACGGGAACTTTCACCTCGCCTACCTGGTCAAGGACGGCGACCTGGCCCAACGCGCCACGGCCGAGCGCCTGAGCCTGCAGATGGTGCAGCGCGCCATCGCCCTGGAAGGCACCTGCACGGGCGAGCATGGCATCGGCCTGCACAAGATGGGCTTCCTGGTGGACGAGGCCGGTGCCGGTGCCGTGGAGCTGATGCGCCAGATCAAGCGCGCGCTGGACCCGAAGAACATCATGAACCCGGGCAAGATCTTCGTGTTGTAGAGGTGTGGTGCAGCCAGGCGTGGAGCAGGCACGCCAGGTGCCGCGCATGCGTTGCACCCGTGCTCCAGCCGCACGAGGCCGCCGATCTCCCGCTGATGAGGCTCCCGGGCTGGAGCCCGGCGCTGTTGGCACAGGTCCCACAATGATGGAATTCCCGCTCGCATGCCGTATGCGGGAAATCCGCCTGTACGGTTTGAGCCGGGGTGGTGGTTCTCTTTCCGATCTTCGGGCCTGAACAGGGCCCTTATCCGCCCATGGCCCTGCTCTCGCTGACCGATGCCCACCTCGCCTACGGCCACGTGCCCCTGCTGGACGGCGCCGCCTTCGCGCTGGAGCCCGGTGAGCGCGTGGCGCTGATCGGGCGCAACGGCACGGGCAAGTCCTCGCTGCTGAAGGTGCTGGCCGGCGTGGAGCGCCTGGACGACGGGCTGCTCCAGCAGCAGGGCGGCCTGCGCCGGGTGTATGTACCGCAGGAGCCGCAGTTCGCCGCGGGGGCCACCGTCTTTGACGCCGTGGCCGAGGGCGTGGCGCAGGCGCGGGCCCTGCGCGAGCGGTACGAAGCCTTGGCCAGCGGTGACCACCCCCCAGCGGAAGGCCGGCAGGATGAAGAGCCCGCGTCCAGCCCTGGCCGAGACGACGCCGGGGCCCTCGACGACCTCGACAGCTTGCAAACCCGCATCGAGGCCCTGGACGGCTGGACCTGGGAGCAGCGCGTCCAAGAGGCGCTGCAGCGGCTGCACCTGGACCCGCAGGCCCGGGTGGACGCCCTGTCCGGCGGCACCAAGAAGCGCGTGGCCCTGGCCCAGGCCCTGGTGGCGCGCCCGGACGTGCTGCTGCTGGACGAGCCCACCAACCACCTGGACATCGACGCCATCGAGTGGCTGCAGGACCTGTTGGTGCAGTGGCGTGGCACCGGGGCCGGCTCGGGGTCTTCAGGCGGCCTGGTGCTGGTATCGCACGACCGTGCCTTCATCGATGCCGTGGCCACCCGCATCATCGAGCTGGACCGTGGCGTGCTGCGCAGCTACCCCGGCAACTTCGCGGCCTTCGAAGCCGCCAAGGCGCGCGAGCTGGAGAACGAGGCGCTGGCCAGCGCGCGCGCCGACAAGCTGCTGGCACAGGAAGAGGTGTGGGTGCGCAAGGGTGTGGAAGCGCGGCGCACCCGCAGCGTGGGCCGGGTGGCCCGGCTGCAGGCCCTGCGCGCCCAGCGCGCGGCCCGGCGCGACCAGCTGGGCCAGGTGCGCCTGGAGCTCGACGCCGGCCTGCCGCCTGGCAAGATCGTGGCCGAGCTGAAGGACGTGAGCATGCGCTTCGGGCAGCAGGTGGTCATCGACCACTTCAGCGCCACCATCCTGCGCGGCGACAAGGTGGGCCTGATCGGCCCCAACGGCGCGGGCAAGACCACGCTGCTCAAGCTCATCCTGGGCGAGCTGCAGCCCAGCTCGGGCAGCGTGCGCCAAGGCACCCGGCTGCAGGTGGCCTACTTCGACCAGATGCGCGCCGGCCTGGACCTGGAGGCCACGTTGGCCGACACCATCAGCCCGGGCAGCGAGTGGGTGGAGTTCGGCGGGCAGCGCAAGCACGTCATGAGCTACCTGAACGACTTCCTGTTCTCGCCCGAGCGTGCCAACTCGCCCGTGCGCACCTTGTCGGGCGGCGAGCGCAACCGCCTGCTTCTGGCGCGCCTGTTCGCCCTGCCGGCCAACGTGCTGGTGCTGGACGAGCCTACCAACGACCTGGACATCGACACGCTGGACCTGCTGGAAGAACTGCTGCAGGGCTACGGGGGCACGGTCTTCCTGGTCAGTCACGACCGCCGCTTCCTGGACCACGTGGTCACCAGCACCATTGCCTGGGAGGGCGATCCGGCCAACGGCGGTCGCCCCGGCCTGTGGCGCGAGTACGAGGGCGGCTACGAGGACTGGAAGCGGCAGCGCGAGCGCGCTCGCCTGCTGGCCTCTTCCCCGCAGCCCGCCCGGCCCGTGGCGCCGGATACGGCCGGTGGGGGCGCAGCCATGGCCGCGCCGGGCGAGGAGCCCCGGCTTCAGGCTGCCGCTCCCGCTCCCGCGCCCAGCCCCGCATCCCCCCCGCGCAAGCTCAGCTACAAGGAACAGCGCGAACTCGAGGCCCTGCCCGCGCGCATCCAGTCGCTGGAGGCCGAGCAGGGCGCCATCTCGGCCGAACTGGCCGACGGCCTGCTTTTCGCGCGCCATCCGCAGCGTGGCGGCGAGCTGGCCGCACGCCACGCGCAGATCGAGGACGAGCTGATGCAGGCGCTGGAGCGCTGGGAGGTGTTGTCGAGTCGTTGAGGTTGCTGCCCAGGGCGAGGTTCTGTGAGGGCCGGACGGTGAGTCCGCTGGGTCGGAAATCGGCTCCAAGACGTGCTCAGAGCTTGTGAAGTATTTCGGCGCGCCCGAGCGGGCGTGCGGGGATATTTCACAAGCTCTCAGTCCAAGTGCGGTCGTACGTGTCACCATTCGACTTCCTCCAGGGTAGCTGAGTCAGGTTCTTCCTCATGGCAAAGGTAGACGATGCGCTCGTGTCCACCGCAACAAGCGTGGCCTGGCCGGATCCAAACGGCCGGACGGCGAGGCTCACCTGTGTCCCTGGGCCTCGTCGCGTCCGGCTTGCTGTCAGCGGCGATCGCGTTGGCCGGGAAAGTGGGGCTATTGACCTCTTGGGACGGCGCCTGCCGGTGCGACGGATCCCTTTGCTGCGAGGGCCCGCATCGTGACGCGGCAACTGCCGGGCGACAGCCTTCATCCCTGCGCGCCGGGCGCTACCGGCCACAGGGATTTCCTGGCATGTGCTGTGCATGCCCTCTTCTTGTACGCGCTGGCGGAGTTTCAGGCCGGACACGTCTCGACCATTGAGGTCGAGGTCAAGGGACTGACCTTTCGCGTCTCCGATGACGGCCGAGGGCATGCGATCGAGCGACAGGTCGAAGGAATTCCCTACCTCAGGTTCGTGTATGAGCACTTCGATTACCCGTTTGGAGGGACGCACGGTGGCGCTGTTCAGCTTCAGGGTATCGGGATGTCCCTTCTCAATGCATTGAGCAGCCAGATGACGGTGACCGCGAGCAGGGACGGACTGATCGCCCAACTGCGTTTTTCCGGCGGGCGATTGATGCATCGGTCGGTGGCCATCGCGGAGCCCGGACAGACCGGCAACTCCGTTTCGGGAACTCTCCGCGCCGAACTTGGACTTCGCACAAGTGACGTGCATGGGCTGCGCGAGTCCCTCGAGCGTGTGGCGCGCGTGCACCCATCGTTGAAGCTGGCCTTCAACGGCGTCCTGCTGTGACGCGAGTGCTGCTGGGGACGCGAAACAGACCCGGGTGGTCTGATCCCGGGAACGCTTGCCATGGTTGCCTGTCCGCCCACTGCTTCGCCCTGGAGTCCCACTCTTGGACTCTTGACGCCCGACGATCAGAACGCGAGGACCCTCAGCATGCCATCGAGGTTTGGAGGACATGACCTCTGCCGAACTCGCCGCCCTGCTGGTGTTCTCCACGGCCATGGCCTTCACGCCGGGGCCCAACACCACGTTGTCGGCGGCGCTGGCCGCCAACGGTGGCCTGAAGCGCGCCATGACCTTCATCCTGGCCGTGCCCGTGGGCTGGGGCCTGCTGCTGCTGGCCTGTGCCGGGGGCCTGGGCGCCCTCATCCAGGCCGTGCCGGTGCTGCGCGGCGGCATCAAGGCGCTGGGTCTGGCCTACATGCTGTGGCTGGCCTGGAAGCTGGCCACCACGGCACGCCTGGCCGAGGCTGACGGCGGCCTGCGCGTGGGCTTCGGCCAGGGCGTGCTGCTGCAGTTCGTCAACATCAAGGCCTGGATGAATGCGCTGATGATCAGCGCCGGCTGGATCACCGTGGCCGAGCCCATCGCACCGCGCCTGGCGATCGTGCTGCCTCTGATGATGGCCTACGGTCTGGCCAGCAACTTCACCTACGCCCTCATCGGCTCGGCTTTGCGCTCCTGGTTGGCGGTGGGCCAGCGCCTGGCCTGGTTCAACCGGGCGCTTGCGGCGGTGCTGGTGGCCACGGCGGCGTGGATGGCGGTGTTGTGATCAGTCGTGGAGGATCAACCCGATCGTGGACAACTCGACGAAGCGGCAGGTGCTCAGAGCATCCTGCATCGCAAGCCAGTGTTTGGCGATGAGTGATTCGAGATCCTGGTTGCGCATGTTCCCGGTGCTGATCAGCCACAAGCGTTGCGGTCGTGACCGCAGGATGTGGGACTGGACAAAGTCCGAATCTTTCGTGACCACGACCCGACCGTCGCGATCGGCGAAGTCGGTCACCTCGTCGTCGGTCGACGCGTTGGCCTGGGGCAGGTCCAGCGTGTGCAGTGCATCGCACCCTTGGCCCGCCAGCCACTTGGCCAGGCGGCGAGGCAGTTGGGCATCGACCAGGAACTTCATGCAGCCAGCGGCAGCATGCGTTGAACGTGTGACAGCCGCGCCGCATAGGCCAGCACGGCCTGGATGTCGTCCCGCTGCAGGTCTTCGTAGTCGGTCAGGATGTCCTCGGGCGTCATGCCGGAGGCCAGCCACTCCAGCACCGTCTCAACGGGATAACGTAGCCCCCGGATACAGGGTTTGCCGTGACAGACGGCGGGATCTATGGTGATGCGCTCAAGCACGTGGGACTCCTTGACCAGACGATGCCGACTCTACCGCGCAGACTCCTGCACGTCTTGCGCAGCAAGCCTGCGCATTGACGAGAGTCTTCAGGTCCGTACCCCGGCAATGGGGCGTCCGACATGACACCCGCGTCTCCATCCCCTGCCCAGGTGCGCCGCGGTCTGGTGCTGGGCTTCGTGGGCGTAGTCATCTTCGCCATGACCTTTCCCATGACGCGGCTGGCGGTGGGCGACGCCTCGGCGCCGCAGATGTCGCCGGCCTTCGTCACGGCCGCGCGTGCGGCGCTGGCGGGGCTGCTGAGCATCGTCTACCTGCGCTGGGTGGGCGCGCCGGTACCGGAGCGGCGGCACTGGGCACCGCTGGCGGTATGCGCCTTGGGAACCGTGGTGGGCTTTCCGCTGTGCATCGCGCTGGCGCTGCGCGAGGTGCAGGCCATGCACGCGGCCGTGGTCACCGGCATCATCCCGCTGGGCACGGCGGTGGTGGGGGCGCTGTGGCTGCGCCAGCGCCCGTCCGCCGGCTTCTGGGCCTGTACGCTGGCGGGCTGTGGGCTGGTCCTGGCCTTTGCGCTGTGGCAAGGCAGCGGGCGTCTGGTGCCGGCTGACGGCTGGCTGTTGCTGGCGGTGCTGTCCACCGCCATCGCCTATGTGGCAGGCGCCCGCGTGTCGGGCGTGATCCCGGCCCAGCAGGTGATCTGCTGGGTGGTGCTGGGCTCGCTGCCGTTGACGCTGCCGGCCACCGTGTGGTGGTGGCCGCTGGACACCACGCCCAGTCTGGCCGCCTGGGGCGGCCTGCTGTACGTCAGCCTGTTCTCCATGTGGCTGGGCTTCTTCGCCTGGTATGGCGGGCTGGCGATGGGCGGCATCGTGCGCGTGAGCCAGGTGCAGTTGCTGCAGCCCTTTTTGGCGCTGCTGTTCGCCGTGCCGGTGCTGGGCGAACGGTTGGACCCCGTGACCGTGGGTTTTGCGCTGGCGGTGATCGCCATCGTCTTCGTCAGCCGGCGCATGCCGGTGGGACCGCCGGCTGGGCGATAGGGTGCGCGACGGGGCGGGCGGCGGGGCCGGCCCGCGGGGAGGGACTCAGGTCTGCGGCTCGTCCAGGGCCAGGGCAAACCGGTTCTTGCCCTGCCGCTTGGCGCGGTACAGCGCTTCATCGGCGCGCTGCAGCAAGCGGTTCAGGGCTTCGCCCGCGCCGTGCTCGGCCACCCCGATGCTGATGG
>JBJTZN010000189.1:0-29140 GCA_046087245.1 Rubrivivax sp. | reverse complement strand
CGCACGGTGGCGCCCGAGGAGCCCAAGTTCACCGGCGTGGTGTTCAAGATCCAGGCCAACATGGACCCGGCGCACCGCGACCGCATCGCCTTCGTGCGCGTGGCCAGCGGGCGCTTCGAGCGCGGCATGCGGCTGAAGGTGGCGCGCAGCGGCAAGGAGATCCGCCCCAACACGGTGGTGGCCTTCATGAGCCAGAAGCGCGAGCTGCTGGAGGAAGCCTTTGCCGGCGACATCATCGGCATTCCCAACCACGGCGTGCTGCAGTTGGGTGACACCCTCACCGAGGGCGAAGGCCTGCAGTTCACCGGCCTGCCCTTCTTCGCGCCCGAGATGTTCCGATCGGTGGAGGTGGCCGATCCGCTGCGCACCAAGCAGTTGCGCGCGGGCCTGACGCAGCTGGGCGAGGAGGGCGCCATCCAGGTCTTCCGCCCGGTGGCCGGCAGCGTGCTGCTGCTGGGCGCGGTGGGGCAGCTGCAGTTCGAGGTGGTGGCGCACAGCCTGGAGCACGAGTACGGCGTCAAGGCCCGCGTGATGCCGGCGCGCTACAACGTGGCGCGCTGGGTGACGGCCGAGACCGGCGACGGCGCGGCCGCCGACGAGCGCGAACTCAAGCGCTTCATCGACGGCAACGCCCACCGCGTGGCCCTGGACGCCGTGGACGCGCCCTGCGTGCTGCTGGAGTACGCGGGCGAGCTGCGCGCCATGCAGGACAACTGGCCCAAGATCCGCTTCCACGCCCTGCGCGAGCATGCGGGGCTGGTGTTCCAGAAGCAGTTGGAGGGGTAGGGCGAGGGTCGGCACAGCCTGGCCTGGGCCAGCGTGAAGCGCACAGGCTGCACCACGAGCCGCCTCAGCACCCGAATTGATGCCTTGATGCGCTTTTGATGCTACGATGCCCCGCCATGCGCACCACCCTCAACCTGGCCGAAGACGCCCTGATCGCAGCCCAGACGCTGGCGCGGCGCCAGCAGATCTCGCTGGGCGACGCGGTGTCGGAACTGGTGCGGCGCGGCGCCGCCCTGACGACGGGGGCCGCGGCGGCTGCACCCCAGCCCTTGCGCGGCCGGTTTGCCTTGCTGCCGCGCCGTGACGAGGTGGTGACGGCGGAGCATGTGCGCGCCCTGATGGAGCGCGAAGGCGTGTGAGCTCCGTTGCGGTCGACGTGCGCGAACCCCCGCCGCCCGGCCCCTGGCAGCCCCCCCGCGCTCTGCTTGACGTGAACGTCTGGATCGCGCTGCTGGACGATGCACACCAGTTTTCCGAGGATGCCAACGCCTTCATCGGGTCGCCCGAGGCGCGCATCGCCACCTGCCCGCTGGTGGAAAACGGGGTCATCCGCATCATGGCCATGCCCAGCTACAGCCGCGGCGGCGGCCTGCCCATGAGCCTGGTGCGCCAGCGGCTGCAGCAGGCCTGCGCCAGCCTGGACCATGCCTTCTGGCCCGACGATGTGTCGCTGCGGGACGACACGCTGGTGGACTTCTCACGGGTGCAGGGCCACCAGCAGGTGACCGACCTGTACCTGCTGGCCCTGGCCGTGCGCCATGGTGGGCGCCTGGTCACCTTTGACCGCGCCGTGGCGCTGAGCAGCGTGCGCGGGGCGACGGCAGAGCATCTGCTGGTGTTGTGACAGGCGCGGATGGACTCCCATCGCGCCGTCGTCACCACCCTTGGCGCCCTGTCGATCTCCAGATCGTTTTACGCTAGCATGATCGATATGCAGACCGTTACCGTCTCCTCGAAGTTCCAGGTGGTCATCCCCTTGGACGTGCGCCGTCGCATGAAGATCGAACCGGGCACCCAGTTGATGGTCACGGCCTTCAACGGCAGCCTGCGCATGGTGCCGGTGGTACCCGCACGCGCCCTGCGGGGCATCGCGCGCGGCGTCTCACCTGACGTGGATCGCGAACCCGACCGTCCCCTCTGAACATGGCCGCCACCGGCACCCGCCCATCGCCCGCAGCGCGGGTGGTGCTCGACTCTTCCTGCTGGCTGGAATACCTGGCCGACACCCCTCGGGCGGATCTCTTCGCGCCCGCCGTGGAAGACCCGGCGGCTCTGGTCGTGCCGGTGCTGACGGTCTACGAGGTGGTGACGAAGCTGATGCGGGAGGCTGGCGAAGAGACCGCCACGGCAGCGCTGGCCCTGATGCAGCAGTCCGAGGTGGTGGACATCGATCTGCCACTAGCCCTGGACGCTGCACTGAACGGCCTGCCGCTGGCCGACAGCCTGATCTACGCCACGGCCCGTCTGCACGGGGCCGAACTCTGGACCCAGGATGCGCACTTCAAGGATCTGGGCGGCGTGCGCTACTTCCCCAAACCCTGAGAGACGCCGGGGCGCGGCCCATCATTTTTCCGTCACCTTGCCCAGCCGTGCCCACACGCCTCGCGCTCTACTTCAACCTCATCCGCTGGGACCGCCCGGCGGGCTGGCTGCTGCTGTTGTGGCCCTCGCTGTCGGCGCTGTGGATCGCGGCGGATGGCTTTCCAGGCTGGCACCTCACGCTGGTGTTCGTGCTCGGCACCATCCTGATGCGCAGCGCAGGCTGCTGCGTCAACGACGTGGCCGACCGCGCCTTCGACCGCCACGTCAAGCGCACGGCCCAGCGGCCGGTGACCTCGGGTGCCGTGTCGGTGAAAGAGGCCTTGGCCGTGGGCGCCGTGCTGGCGCTGGCCGCCTTCGCCCTGGTGCTGACCACCAACCCGCCCACCATCCTGCTGTCCGTGGCCGCATTGGCGGTGACGCTGTTGTACCCCTACGCCAAGCGCGTGGTCTCGATGCCGCAGGCGGTGCTGGGCGTGGCCTTCAGCTTCGGCATCCCCATGGCCTTTTCGGCCGCCCAAGGCGGGCGCGAATGGAGCCTGGCGGCGGTGAACGCTGCCGTGCCCTGGCAGGCCTGGGCGCTGCTGGTCTCCAACCTCTTCTGGGTGCTGGCCTACGACACCGAGTACGCCATGGTGGACCGCGACGACGACCTGAAGATCGGCATGAAGACCTCGGCCATCACGCTGGGGCGCTGGGACGTCGCCGCCGTGATGGGCTTCTACGCCGCCTACCTGCTGAGTTGGTCGCTGCTCGGGCGCGCGCTCGGGCTCGGCTCCGTGTTCCTGCTGGGCATCGCCGCCGCCGCCGCCCAGGCTGTGTGGCACCACACCCTGATCCGCAACCGCACCCGCGACGGTTGCTTCAAGGCCTTCCGGCTCAACCACTGGCTGGGGTTTGCAGTGTTCGTCGGGGTGGCGCTGGACCTGGGGCTGCGCTGAGGGCCTGGCGCTGCCTCCTGCGCCCTGCGGGTTTCCTTGGCCTTCCGGCGACCCCGAACTGATGCAAGATGACGGGTTATTCCTTCTCTGTCCAGGAGTATTGCCTCATGAAGTTCTCCCGCCGCCTCGTTCTGGTCGCCGCCGCCCTGGCCCTGGTGGGCACCGCCGCCCAGGCCCAGCAGTTCTTCCGCATCGGCACCGGCGGCACCGCCGGCACCTATTTCCCCGTCGGCGGCATGATCGCCAACACGGTCAGCCAGCCCGGCAAGATCGCCTCCACCGCCCAGGCCAGCGCCGGCTCGGTGGCCAACGTCAACGCCGTGGCTGCCGGCCAGCTGGAATCAGGCTTCTCCCAGGCCGACGTGGCCACCTGGGCGCATACCGGCACCGGGGTCTGGGAAGGTCGCCCGCCCGTGGCAGGCCTGCGCCTGATCGCCAACCTGTACCCCGAAAGCGTGCACATCGTGGCGCGCAAAGGTGCGGGCATCCGCACCGTGGCCGACCTGAAAGGCAAGCGCGTGGCCCTGGACGAGCCCGGCTCAGGCACGCTGATCAACGCCCGCAGCATCCTGGCCGCCTACGGCCTGAAGGACTCCGACCTGCGGCCCGAGTACATCAAGCCCAACCAGGCCGGCGACAAGCTCAAGGACGGCTCGCTCGACGCCTTCTTCTTCACAGGTGGCTGGCCCGCGGGCGCGATCTCCGAGCTGGCATCCGCCGGCGCGGGCATCGAACTGGTGGCCATCGACGGCCCGCAGGCCGACGCCATCCGCAAGGCTTCGAGCTTCTTCGCACCCGACACCATCCCGGCCGACACCTACAAGGGCGTGGCCGCGGTGAAGACCCTGGCCGTGGGCGCCCAGTGGGTGACCAGCGACAAGGTGGACGCCAACCTGGTGTACGAGATCGTGAAGTCGCTGTACTCGGCGGACGGCCAGAAGGCGATGGGCGCCGGCCACGCCAAGGGCAAGTTCATCACCAAGGAGAACGCGGTGCAGGGCGCGGGCATCCCCTTCCACCCGGGCGCGGCGCGCTTCTACCGGGAAGCAGGCGTCTTGAAGTAAGCGTCTACTATCCTTGAGAACACGGGCGGTCGCTGGGCCGCCCGTTTGCTTTTGAGAAACCCATGACCACCACCGCCCTGCCCGACGACAAGCAACTCCAGGAACTGGAGCAGAAGTTCGACCCCGAGATGCGCTTCCGGCCCCTGGGCGTGGCGGCCACCACGCTGGTGGGCGGGTTGCTGATCGCGCTGTCGCTGTTCCACTTCTACACGGCCGGCTTCGGGCTGCTGCAGGAGATCACCCACCGTGGCGTGCACCTGGCCTTCGTGCTGGGCCTGATCTTCCTGGTGTTTCCGCACCGCCAGGCACTGCTGAGCAAGGCGCAGCCTTCGAGCCTGTGGAACCCCGGCGGCGTGCCCTGGTTCGACTGGGTGCTGGCGGTGGCCGTGGCGGCCTCGGTGCTGTACATCCCCTGGATCTTCCACGACCTGATGTTCCGGGTGGGCAACCCGCTGCCGCTGGACGTGGCGATGGGCACGGTGCTGATCGTGGCGCTGCTGGAGGCCACGCGACGCAGCATGGGCTGGCCGCTGCCGGTGATCGCCCTCGTCTTCATGCTGTATGCACTTTTCGGCCCGGCCTTTCCCGGCCTGCTCAAGCACGCGGGCTCAAGCTGGGGCCAGCTCATCAGCCACCAGTACCTCACCAGCCAGGGCATCTACGGCGTGGCGGTGGGGGTGGTGGCCACCTACGTCTTCCACTTCGTGCTGTTCGGCGTGCTGGCCACGCGCATCGGCCTGGGGCAGCTGTTCCTGGACGTGGCTTCGGCCGTGGCCGGGCGCTATGCCGGCGGGCCGGCCAAGGTCAGCGTGTTCGGCTCGGCCATGTTCGGCATGCTGTCGGGCTCGTCGGTGGCCAACGCGGTGACGGTCGGATCGCTCACCATCCCGGCCATGATCCGCGTGGGCTACAAGCGCGAGTTCGCGGGCGCGGTGGAAGCCGCCGCGTCCACGGGCGGGCAGATCACGCCGCCCGTGCTCGGGGCCGCAGCCTTCCTGATGATCGAGTTCCTGTCAGTGCCGTACCAGACGATCATCGCGGCGGCGGCGGTGCCGGCCTTTATGCACTTCTTCGGCGTCTTCATGCAGGTGCACTTCGAGGCCAAGCGCTTCGGCCTGCGCGGCCTGACGCCGGAGGAAATGCCCAAGCTGCGCGAGTCCTTCGCGCAGCGCTGGCCCACGCTGATCCCGCTGGTGCTGCTGGTGTTCATCCTGGTGTCGGGCCGCACGCCTTACCTGGCGGCCTTCACCGGCATCACCTCCTGCGCCATCGTGGGCCTGACCACGCGCGTGAGCGGCAACACGGCGCGGCACTGGGGCCTGCTGGCGGGGCTGCACGCCATGCTGCTGCTGATCGTGTTCGGCGGGTTCCAGAGCCAGGAACTCAAGCTCGCGATCTTCGCCATGGGCGCGGTGGCCACGCCCTTCCTGCTCAAGGCTCTCAAGGTGCAAGGTCGCATCGGCCTGCCCGTGCTGGTGGAGAGCCTGGGCACGGGCGCCAAGTACGCGCTGGCCGTGGGTGCGGCCGCGGCCACCGTGGGCATCGTCATCGGCGTGGTCACGCTCACGGGGGTGGGCTTCAAGCTCAGCACCATCATCACCGGCGCGGCGCAGGCCGTGGCTGGCGGGGTGGGCTCCATCATCCCCGCCGCACTGGCCGACCCCAAGACGCTGACGCTGTTGGTGGCCCTCATCATGACCGGGCTGGTGTGCATCCTGCTGGGCGCGGGGATCCCCACCACGGCCAACTACATCATCATGGTGACGGTGGCCGCACCCACCCTCACCCTGCTGGGGGTGGAGCCGCTGGTGGCGCACTTCTTCGTCTTCTACTACGGGGTGCTGGCCGACATCACGCCGCCCGTGGCGCTGGCCGCCTATGCCGCGTCCGGCATGGCCGGGAGTGACCCCTTCAAGACCGGCAACACCGCCTTCCGACTCGGCTTGGCCAAGGTGCTGGTGCCCTTCGTCTTCGTCTTCTCGCCCAGCCTGCTGATCGTGGCCAAGGGTTTCACGCCCTACGACTTCACCGTCACGTTCATAGGCTGCATCCTGGGCATCACGCTGCTGGCCGCGGCGCTGTCGAAATTCTTCCTGGTGGAGATGACACGCAGCGAGCAACTGCTGTGCGGCGCCGCCGCGCTGCTGATGATCGCCCCGGGCCTGACGCCCACGCTGATCGGCTGTGCGATGGCCACGCCGATGGTGTGGCGGCATGTCATGGCGGCCCGAAAGCCCGGGGCGCCACCGGCCCGGTGACAGGGCTTGGAACCTGATCGGGACTTCTGTAAACTTTGCAGTGTGAACGCGGTTTTCAGATGCCTGCTCAGCGCGCTGCTGGCCGCCTTGCTGGTGTCGTGCGGCGGGGGCAGTGGCGAGCCCGAGGCACGCAGGGTGCCGCTGGCCGCCGGCAGCACGGCCGCTGCTGGGGACCGGGACGACCTGTATCGCTTCTTCGCAATCGCGTTTGGCGCGGCCCCGGGAACGACCTACATGGCGCAACTCGTGCAAGCTGTCGAGGCGGGAATGACGGTGCGGCAGATCGTCAATGCGTTCACCACCAAGCCGCAGTTCCTGCAGCTTTACCCCATCGCGCTGAGCCCGCGTGAGTTCGCCCAGAGGCTGGTGGACAACGTGGTGGGCGACAGCGCCGGTCCTCTGGCCCGGACCCAGGCCGTGGACGAGATCGTGGCTGCCCTGGCGCTACCGGGCTGGACCCGAGGGGACGTGGTCTACACGCTGTTTGACAACCTGGCACGCAAGCCGCCGGACGACCCGCTGTGGGCAAGCACGGCCAAGAAGCTGGCCGTCCAGGTGGCCTACGCCAGGTACTTCACCGAAACCTTGAAGATCAGCTCCACCGAGCTGGCCGTGCTGCGTTCCCCGCTCGCTTCGGTGACGCAGAACTCGCCGACCGCAGACGACCTGATGCTCAAGGCGATCCAGGCGGCCTCCAGGTCCGACGTGGCCCGCTTCCTCGGGCAGGCCGCCTTCGCGGCCAATGAGGCCGAGATCGCCAGGGTGCAAGCCCTGGGCTACAGCGGCTGGATCGACGAGCAGGTGGGCAAGTTGGGCTCCCCCGCACACGTGGCGTGGCTGTCTAACAGCGACCGCGGCCTGAACCACTCCCTGTGGCGCAAATTGATGTCTTCACCCGATGTGCTGCGTCAGCGCGTGACGCTGGCGTACAGCGAAATCTTCGTAGTAAGCATCACGGGTTTAATGAGCTTGCCGGGCGCCGAGTTTGCGGTTGCGGCTTATGTGGACATGCTGTCCGACGGCGCTTTCGGCAACTTCCGCAAGCTACTGGAGGACATCACCCTGTCTCCGGCCATGGGTATCTATCTGAATATGCGCGGAAATCGGAAGGAAGACGTGGCCACAGGTCGCCAGCCTGACGAGAACTACGCGCGCGAAGTGATGCAACTCTTCTCCATCGGCTTGCACCAGCTCAACTTGGACGGTACGCCCAAAGCCGGGACCGATGGTGAGCTTCTCGAAACCTACGACAACGACGATGTGACAGGGTTGGCCAAGGTCTTGACTGGCTGGGATCTTGACTTCAGTAAGCCCCCTCCAGACGGCCTGGAGTTTCCGCACATGCGCCGCCCCATGGCGTTCTTCGCAGCGCGGCATTCGACCGCAGAGAAGCGCTTCCTCGGCACCCACATCGCGCCGGGCAGCATTGACGGACCGGGCGATTTGAAGAAGGCACTTGACACCATCTTCTTGCACCCTAACGTCGGCCCCTTCATCGGCCGCCAGTTGATCCAGCGTATGGTCACCAGCAACCCGAGCCCGGCGTATGTGGCGAGGGTGGCTGCGGTTTTCAATGACAATGGTTCAGGGGTGCGCGGTGACATGGGTGCGGTTATCAAGGCCCTTCTGACTGATGTGGAGGCCACTACCGCCGCGGCGTCGGCGCACGGCGGTCGCTTGGTGGAGCCCATCGTGCGCCTGATCGCCTGGGCACGGGTGTTCGGTGTCACGTCTGCCGACGATGCCTGGAGGAATCAGGGCACCGGCCAGAGTTCGAGGCTCGGGCATGCGCCGCTCAGGAGCCCTTCGGTCTTCAACTTCTTCCGCCCAGGCTACACACCTCCAAATACCGCCCTGAGCCTGTCTGGACTGCTGGCGCCTGAGTTCCAGGTTACCGATGAGATATCTGTCGTCGCGTACGTCAATTTCATGCAGGACGTCATCGCCAATGGTTTCGACGATATCAAGGCGAACTATGCGGCTCTGAAGGACGTGTCCGTTGATGCCCCGGCCCTGGTGGACAAGGTCGCTCTCTGGTTCAACGGACGTCTGAGCGCACAAAGCCGTCAGGACATGGTTGAAGCGATCAACGCCATGCCCGCCGACACTGAAGTGCAACGGATTCGCCGACAGCACGCTGCGGTGCTCCTGATCATGTCTAGCCCCGAGTATCTCGTACAGAAATGAGGGCCCTCAGTGCCGCCGCCTCTTGAGCTGCCAAGCCAGCGCGTACCGCTTGGGGCAACCCGTCTGGGCCGCCGCGCAGTGCTGCGGCGCGCTGCCGTTTTGGGAGTTGCCGGCCATGCGATGCCTTGGGCCCTGAACCTGAGCTTGTTGGGGGAGGCTGCGGCTGCCGCCTCGGTCACAGGCTACAAAGCCTTGGTCTGCGTCTTTTTGTACGGCGGCAACGACAATTTCAATACACTTGTTCCGTACGATCCCATTCACTATGGTTTGTACGCAGGCATCCGCAAGGATATCGCGCTGGAGCGCGCCACGCTGCTGCCCTTGAACTCCGACGCGGGCTTGCCTAGTGGACGCCAAATGGCCCTTGCGGCCCAGCTGCCTGGCGTGCAAGCACTGTTCAACGCCGGCCGTTGTGCTGTGCAGCTCAACGTGGGACCCTTGATGGTTCCCACCACGAAGGCCCAGTTTCTGGCCAAGTCGGTTCCACTGCCGCCCAAGCTGTTCTCCCACAACGACCAGCAATCAGTTTGGCAGTCTCTATGGCCAGAGGGGGCCGGTTCTGGGTGGGGCGGCAGGATAGGCGATTTGCTGCATTCCGCCAACGCCCACTCCACTTTCACTTGCATTAGCACCTCAGGAAACGCTTTGCATCTGGCCGGCCGAACCGCCAGCCAGTATGTCGTCAGCCCGCAGCATCCTTCGCTGGCTCCGCCCCTCAAAGCCAAGACCACCAGCGTCTATGGCAGCGCAGCTTTATCGGCTGCCCTGAGCAAGCAGGTGCAGGCGATGCGCAGCCATTTGCTGGAGGCGGAACACACCCGAGTCATGAGACGCGCCGTCGAAGCCCAGTCGCTGCTGAGCGCGGCCCTGTCCGGTGTGCCTGCGCTGGCAACAGTGTTCGATCCTGCCAACCCGCTGGCGGTTCAATTGAAAGCCGTCGCCAGTTTGATCGCCGCTCGATCGACCCTGGGCGTCAAGCGCCAGGTGTTCTTCGTCTCGCTGGGGGGCTTCGACCTGCACGACTCCCTGCCCGACCTGCACCCCGGCCTCCTGAGCCAGGTTTCGGCCGCGCTGAAGAGCTTCTACGACGCCACGGTGGAGTTGGGCGTAGCAAACCAGGTCACCGCCTTCACCGCCAGCGACTTCGGCCGCACCTTGGCATCCAACGGGGACGGCTCGGACCACGGCTGGGGCAGCCACCACTTCGTGGTCGGTGGTGCGGTGCAGGGCGGGCGCTTCTTCGGGGTCGCTCCCGACGTATCGGTGAGTTCCAACGACCAGGTCGGACAAGGCCGGTTGCTGCCCAGCACCGCGATAGAGCAGTTCGCCGCCCCCATGGCCGCCTGGTTCGGCGTGCCGGCCTCGGACATGGCCAGTGTCTTTCCCAACATCGGCCAGTTCACATCGGGCTTGTCGCCGCTGTTCGGTTGATCGCCGCGGCAACGCGCGGTGAAGCCGCGCAGGATGGGGTGGACCTGGCGAAGGGTGGTCGTGGGATCGCAGGGTCGCGGGGCCGCGGGGCCGCCGGTCGATGGCCCAGCGGTCTCAAGTGGTCCGACGGGCCAGGCCTGCAAGCTGCGGCAGCGGGGGCAGGCTTGCGGCCACCAAGGCGGGGATGTCCTGCGCTGGCGCGGGCTCGAAGAAATAGTTTCCTTGCAGACAGTCGCAACCCATGGCCTTCAACACCAGCGCCTGCTCGGAGGTCTCCACCCCCTCGGCCGTGACCCCCATGCCCAGGCTGTGGGCCATGGCCAGCACGGCGCGGATGATGGCCTGGCTCTGTCCACCGTCCAACAACCCGGCCACGAAGCACCGGTCGATCTTGATGGTGCTGATGGGCATGCGCGTGAGGTAGGCCAGCGACGAGTAGCCGGTGCCGAAATCGTCGAGTGCCATGTGGACGCCATGGTCCCGCAGGGCCTGCAGCTCGGCGCGCGTGGCCGCCGAGTCGACCATCAGCGCACCTTCGGTGACCTCCAGCTCCAGGTGCTGCGGCGCCAGCCCGGTCTGCGCCAGGGCATCGGTCACGCTGTGCAGCAGATGCGCGTTGCCGAACTGCAGAGGCGACAGATTGACGGCCATCTTCAGCCCCAGGCCCGCGGCGTTCCAGCGGGCGGCCTGGGCGCAGGCCGTGCGCAGCACCCACTGGCCGATGCGCTCGATGAGCCCGTTCTCCTCGGCCAGCGGGATGAACTCGGCCGGTGGCACCGGGCCGCGCACGGGGTGGTTCCACCGGATCAGGGCTTCGACGGCCTGGACGCGCCCGGATTCGAGGTCGATCTGGGGCTGGTAGACCAGATGGAATTCCTCGTTGTCGAGCGCCGAGCGCAGGGCGGCGACGAGATCCATGCGCTGCTGGATCTGCTCGGTCAGCGAGCTGCGGTACATCTGCGCGTTGTCGCGCCCCAGACTCTTGGCGTGGTACATGGCCGTGTCGGCATGCTTGAGCAATGCGGCGCCGTCCTCGCCGTCCTCGGGGTACAGCGCGATGCCGACGCTGGCGGACACCCGTACCTCGCGCCCCTGCAGCAACAGGGGCTGCCCGATGATCTGCCGGATGCGACGGGCCACGGTCATCGCATCTTCGGGCCGCTCGATGTCCAGCAACAGCGCCGTGAACTCATCGCCCCCCAGCCGGGCGATTTCGACGCCCGGGGCGCCGGCGGTGTCGGCTACCGGCCCGCCGCGCTCGGCCATCATCGGCGTGCGTGAGAGCACGTCCGAGGGCCGCAGTCCGTCGCGCAGGCGCTGCGCTGCCCGCTGCAACAGCAGGTCCCCGCTGGCGTGTCCCATGGTGTCGTTGACGTTCTTGAAGCCGTCCAGGTCCATGAACAGCACGGCCAGGCGGCGCTGCTTGCGTGCTGCGCGGCGCAGTTCCCGGTCCACCCGGTCCAGGAAGGACCGCCGGTTCGGCAGGCCGGTCAGGCTGTCGAAGAAGGCCAGGTTCGCAATCTGGATCTCGGCACGCTTGCGTTCGGTGACGTTGCGCGACAGGACGATGAAGCTGGGCTTGGCCACGTCCTGCGTCACCTTGCGTGACACGGACAGCTCGTACCACTGCACGCCTTCGGGCAGCAGCAGTTCAAACTGCTGACCGCTGCTGAACCCGTGCTCCAAGGCCGCCCGCAGGGCTTCAAGGATGACCTGGGCCGCCGCCGGGGGCAGGGTGTCGTGCACGGTCGCGCCGATGGGCACCTGCGGCGGCATCGGCATCCCGGTCGACCGGGGCGGACGGTAGTCCAGGCAGCGCCCCTGCTGGTCCAGTTCGAACAGCAGGTCCGGGATGGCGCCGAGTACCGCAGCGTTGCTGTCCTGCTCGGCGCGCAGGTCGACCAGGGCTTGGTGGCTGCGGAAGAGGTAGCGCACGCGGTGGCCCAGCAACACCCAGTTGACGGGCTTGGCGATGAAGTCGGTGGCCCCATGCTCGTAGGCGGCCCCCACCGACGCGATGTCGTCCATGCCAGTCACCATCACGATCGGCAGCAGGGGTCCGGCCTCGGCGCGCAGGATGGCACAGACCTCATGGCCGCCCCGATCGGGCATCTCGACGTCGAGCATCACCAGGTCGCTGGGCGTGGCGCGAAACTGCCGCAGCGCCTCCTCGCCCCCTTCGGCCGTGCGAACCTCGTAGCCAGCTTTGGTCAACGCGGCGCGCATCGCCAGGCGCGCTCCCGCATCGTCATCCACCACCAGGATGCTTCGGCGACGTTCTGTCATGCACCCTCCTTCAGCAACTGGCGCAGCGCGGCCAGGGCCTGGCCTTGCTCAGAGCGCGTGCGCTCGATGAGGGCCGGGGCACGCTCCATCCCCCCCTCGCGTCCACAGCGCTCGATCTCACGGTAGCAGCCGGCCAGCGCCTCGGCGCCCAAGGTGGCTGCGCTTGACTTCAGCGCGTGGGCGTGTTGGCTCATGGCCTTGGGCTGGCCCGCAGCCGCTGCGGCCTCGATGCGGGACAGTCCGGCCTCGGCAGTGGCCAGGAACTCGTTGACCAGTTGTGAGACCAGGGGCGGGCTGCCGGGCTCTTCAAGGGCACGCAGCGCGTCGATGGCCCTCGGGTTGAGAGCCGCTGGCGCGCCTGAGGGCACCGGCAACGCCGGCGCGACAGGGGGGTGCGATGCAGCGGGCAGCCACATGGCCAGGACCGCGTGCAGGTCGGCCAGGGCATAGGGTTTACCGAGGAATCCGTCCATGCCGGACGCTCGGCAGAGCTGCTCGTCACCTTGCAGCACGTTGGCGGTCAACGCGATAACCGGCAGGCTGGCGCCCTGTCCGCCGGGCAGGCGGCGGATGGCTGCCGTGGCCTGGTAGCCGTCCATCACGGGCATCTGGCAGTCCATCAGCACCAGGTCGAATTGTTGAGCCTGCACCAGCGCCACGGCCTCGGCGCCGTTACGGGCCAACTGCCATTGCAGGCCGAGCTGGTCGAGCATGGCCTTGCCCACCACCTGGTTGATGGGGTTGTCCTCCACCAGCAGCACCTGACCACGAAGAGCCCCCACCGGGGCCGCCGCACCGGGGCGGTGCGCAGCGATCTGCGGGGCTCGGGGCGTGCTCGGCGAGGCCTGCCGCGGCTCCCCGCGGTCCGGCAGCGAGGCAGGCAGTACGGGCGACAGCGGCAATCGCAGGTCGACGACGAAGCATGCGCCGGCGTCGGGCGCGCTGCGGACATCGATGCGGCCGCCCATCTGGGACACCAGGCGCTTGCAGATCGCCAGGCCCAGCCCCGTGCCGCCGAAGCGGTGGGTGGTCGAGCCATCGGCCTGCGAAAAGTGCTCGAACACTCTGGCAAGGGCCTCGGGGGCGATGCCGATGCCGGTGTCCCGGACGCTGATCTGGAAGTGCGCCTGCCCCTCGGTGCAGGCGAGGAGGTCCACGCGCACCGCCACTTCGCCCTTGTCGGTGAACTTCACCGCATTGCCCACCAGGTTGGCCACCACCTGACGCAAGCGGAAAGGATCTCCTCGCAGTGCCCAGACAGCATCGGGCGGCGCGAACTGCACCGCCAGCGCCAGGCCCTTGGACTCGGCGGGCTGGGCGAACATGGCCGCTGCTTCTTGCACGACATCCAGCAGGCTGAAGTCAGCCGACTCCAGCTCCAGGTGTCCGGACTCGATCTTCGAGAAGTCAAGGATGTCATTGAGCACGCCCAGCAGGTGCTCCCCGGACTTCTGAACCGCCTCGGCCCAGCTGCGCTGCCGCGCGTCCAGCGCGCTGCCAATGAGCAGTTGGTTCATGCCCAGCACCCCGTTCATGGGCGTGCGGATCTCATGGCTCATCGTGGCCAGGAACTGGGACTTGGCCCGGTTGGCCTCTTCGGCACGCTCCTTGGCCAGGCGCAGTTCGGCGGTGCGTCGATCCACGGTGAGCTCGATCTCGGCACGCGCCGTGCGTTCGCGCTCCAAGGCCGCCGAGGTGGCCTCCAGCAGCGCATTGGCGCCTTGGATCAGCGCGCCGATCTCATCGTGACGGTGCCGGGCAGGCACCTTCATGCGCTCCGCACCGCCGGGGGGGATGGCCTGGAGTCGCTGCGCCAGCCTGACGATGGGCCGCGACACCAGCCGCTGTGCAGCCGCGTACAGCATCATGGCCACGATGACCACCAGGCCCGCCATCCAGGCCGCCAGCGTCAGCGCCTGCCGGTTCGCGGCGTCTCTGATGTGCGCGTCATTACCCTGGATGCGCAGCAACCCGACTTGCTCCTTGCGGTCGAAAGGCGAGGCCAGCGGCCTGTCGACGGACATCTCGCCGGTGTCGGACACACCGGCCTTCTTCTTGCTGACGGCCAGCAATGCACCCTGTGGCGACACCACCTGCGCAGTGGCCACCAGGGGGTTCTGGGCCAGCCCCTCCACCACTTCCGACAGCAGCACCGGATCCGCCGCAAAAGCGCCCACGGCCAGTGTCCTCTCCACGGCATCGGCCAGGCCTTCGATGGTGGCACGGCTGCTGGCCAGTGCCCCGTCACGTCCGAGGCGGTAGGCCAAGCCCCCCGCCAGGGCACAGAACAGCAGCGCGCCGGCCACCACCCAGGCCGTGAAGCGGACCCTCAGGCTGACCCAGCGGGCCGGGCCCAGGTTCACGCCGGCCCCGTGGCCGCGGCTTTCTTCGGCCTGGATCCCGACCGCCAGGCCGGCTGGCCCGCGTGCGGACCGCCGCCGGGATGGCGCAGCCCGTGGGAGGCCATGGTCGGGCCACTCATTCCTTGATCACCAGCAGGGTACGAAACTGCTTGTCGGCAGGCTCCTTGGTCACCCAGCCCACCGCGTTGGGATTGCGCCTGAGCGTGTCCAGCACCATGGCCTCATCGGCCAAGGCTCGCGGCGGCATGTTCTGGCCGGAGAACAACAGGCGTGACCAATAGCTGTTCACCTGCGCCGCGTTCAGGCCGGTCAGCGCCTGGTAGAAGGTGGCCCATCGCGGGTGGTCACGGGGCAGATCGAGCATCAACGCGAAGTCGCCATTGGACAAGGCCCGGTTGCGGCCCATGAACAAGTCGATGGCCTGCTTCTGGGTCATCGCCGCCTGAGGGCTGCCAGCCTGCGCAATGATGTAGAAGTCGGCCTGCGCCGCCGGCGCGCCGAGCGCCCAGGCTGCCGCGAGCAACCACCGGAGGAACCTGCGGGTGCGCACGGCCGGCCTCAGAAGACGAAGTCCAGCGAGACGCTGGTCAAGTGGGCGCGGGCCGGCTGAGCCGAGGCATTGCCCCACAGCACGCTGCCGTTGGGGGCCACCCGGATGCGGTCCCACTGCACCTTCAAGGCCATCTGCGCGCCCAGATCGACGCGCGCACCCAGTGACAGCGTGTCTTGTTGCGCACGGAAGTTGTTGGCCAGGGTGGCGGCCGTGCTTCCCAGGAACTGCGCTTGCTGGGCAGCCGCCGGCCCGATCACCGGCGTCAGCGGCACCGCCCAGTCCGGCGCAACCACGGCCGGGGTCGAGCTCGCGATGCGGCTGACCACGGTGTACACCGTCACCCTATCGAGTCGCCTGGCGAGGCTGGCATACCCGGCCGAGAAGCTGGAAGAGGGGCTGCCGCGCACCCGCATTGCCTCGCCCTCGAACACCCAGTGGCCGATCTCGTACTGCGCGCCCAAAGCCACGTAGGTGTGCTTGATGCCGTCGATGGACAGGCGCCTCAGCAGGTCATCAGCCTGCGTAGCCACATCGGAAAGCGGCAGCGCGGAAATGCCCTGCAGCGCCTCGAACAACGGCCGCGCCTGGGCTGGAACGGCGATGCCCACCCGGGCCTGATTGATGTTCAGGCGCAACTGCAGGCCATCGGCTTCGCGCGAGATGAACCATCCGAACGAATCACGGAAAGTGGCCGCCCGGTTGGGGTCGTCGTAGGCGATCTTGCTGCGCCCGTAGAACGCCTTGGTCCGCCAGTGTGCGCCGTCGCGGTTCCACACGCGCTCGATGTCGGCACCGTCCAGCGAGGAGGGCAACTGCGCGTAGAACTCGATCGGGGGACGGGCGAAGGCGTAGGCAAAGCCCACGTTGCGGTGATCCGACAGCGTGAACGAGTCCAGGTTGACACGGCCGAGCCGCAGCGTCCACTCGGGGCTTGGCCGGTAGGCCGCGAATCCCCACTCCACGGCGTTGCTGTCGCTGGCCGCGGCGGGACGGCGGGTGAGGATGGCTTGGCCAACGAGTTCGAACCTGGCGCTGGGCGCATAGTTCAGCTGCAAGCCCAGTCGCGTGTCCAGATCGGCCCGGGTGGTGCTGATGTTCTGGGGCTGCGAAGCCTCGCGCCCGTAGGCCCAACCCGCCGGGGCTTCGATGCGCGCCAGCCCGATGGTGCCGAAACCGCTGAAGCGAACATCCTGCGTCAGCGACACCGCCGGCTGCGCGCCCGCCGCACCGGCGAGCAGGCACAGCACGGCGCCCAGCCAGGCCGCCAGCTTGGACAGCGGGGAGCGCTTCTTCGGATTCACGGTCTGCTACGCCGAGTCGAGTTCAATAACCATCGAGGATGTTATATCCTCTCATTGCTTCGGCCTCGGAGCAATGAAATGGTTGCAAATTTGCCCAAATGGATGCAGTTGCGGCGGGAACGAGCCATTTCCGCAAGCTCCGTGGTCGGGTCATCAGCCCGGGCCGACTCCGCACTGGCGGCAGGACTGTGCCCTGACGACGTGCTCCAGCGCCTAGGTGGGACGCCCAGGCGGTGACGCGCACGTCGGTTGCCAGGCCCTCCACGGCCTGGCCAAGAGCGGCTTCGAAAGGGGAGTCCTTGAGCGCGCGGTGGGTGCTGCCGTCGTCCAGGCGGCGAAGCCCTGCCAGGCGTCACGCTGCGCGCGCCCTCTTCGCACCCAGGCGTGTTGCTGCCAGGCACGAAGCGGTGGCGAGGAACACGACGCGGGCGACGGGGTCACTGCGCTGGGAAGCCACCGTCCACCACCGCCAGCGTCGCCCGGCAACCACGCAGGCGTCCTTCAAGCCGAGGGTTCTGCGCGGCCCGTGGCCGCAGCCGGCGGGGCGCGCCGCAGCGTGGGCAGGCCCACCCCGCTGGCGTCGAAACCGCCGTCGACCGCCAGGGTCTGGCCGTTGACATAGCTCGCCGCCGGGCTGCACAGGAAACCCACCGCGTTGGCGATCTCCGCGGTAGTGCCGTAGCGGTTCAGCGGGATGGCGTCGTAGTAGTCGCTGCGAATGGCCACCGTGTGCACGAGCTTGGACATCTCGGTGTCCACCGGGCCGGGGGCGATGCAGTTCACCCGGATGCCGGCGTCGCCGAGCTCGATGGCCTGCTGCTTGGTCAGGTGGATGAGGGCGCCCTTGCTGGTGCCGTAGGCCACGCGCATGGTGCTGGCGCGCAGGCCGGAGATGGAGGCGATGTTGACCACCGCCCCGCCGCCGTTGCGCAGCATCACGGGCGCGCAGGCCTGGGTGCACAGGAAGGCGCCGTCCAGGTTGGTGTCCATCACATAGCGCCAATCGGCCCAGGTGGTCTGCCCGATCTGCTTGAACACGGCCACGCCGGCGTTGTTCACCAAGGCGTCGATGCGACCGAAGCGCTCGACCACGCGGGCGACGGCGGCCTCCACCTGGTCCGGCTTGGAGACATCGGCATGCACGGTGAGCACGCGCTGCGGATCCGCCAGGCCGGCCTGCGTGCGCTGCAACGTGGCCGCGTCGATGTCGATCAGGGCCACGTGGTAACCCTGCGCCAGGAACCATTGGCCGCAGGCCAGGCCGATGCCGCGGGCGCCCCCGGTCACAAATGCCACCGGGGGCGGGGCTGCCACGGTAGCCGGCACGGGGCCGGGGGAAGCTGCGCTCATGGGAACTCCTGGGTTCAAGCCACCCCACATTGTGCGGCGTGACAGCCCACGCGGCCGCCATGCAGCACTTCGCGCAGGCCATGCAAAGCGCGCATGACCTTGCGATCAAGGGGCCGCAGTGCCGCCGAAGGCCCTAGGCTGCGCGCCGCAGTCCCATTGACCCAGGAGACCCTAACCCATGCACCCCCCCCAGAACGACTCGGCTGCGGCCGGCAGCGCCCTCGGCCTGTCCTACGTGCATCCCAGCCCCGACAGCCCGTGGAGCACCTACCTGTCGCAGATCGACCGCGTGATGCCCTATCTGGGCCGGCTGTCGCGCTGGGCGGAGACGCTGCGGCGGCCCAAGCGCAGCCTCGTCGTGGACGTGCCCATCGAGATGGACGACGGTCGCATCGCCCACTTCGAGGGTTATCGCGTGCAGCACTCGCTCACGCGCGGCCCGGGCAAGGGCGGCGTTCGTTACCACCCGGACGTCACCCTGGAGGAGGTGATGGCGCTGGCGGCCTGGATGAGCGTCAAGAACGCCGCGGTCAACCTGCCGTTTGGCGGCGCCAAGGGCGGCATCCGCGTGGAGCCGCGACAGCTCTCGTCCAAGGAACTGGAGCGGCTGACCCGGCGCTACACCAGCGAGATCGGCCTGCTGATCGGGCCGCAGCAGGACATCCCGGCGCCTGACGTCAACACCAACCCGCAGGTGATGGCCTGGATGATGGACACCTACTCGATGAACGTGGGCGCCACGGCCACGGGCGTGGTCACCGGCAAGCCGCTGCACCTGGGCGGCTCGCTCGGACGGGTGAAGGCCACGGGGCGCGGCGTGTTCGTCTGCGGGCGCGAGGCGGCGCGGCGCATCGGGCTGCCGCTGGAAGGCGCGCGGGTGGCGGTGCAGGGCCTGGGCAACGTGGGTTCGGCGGCGGCGGAGCTGTTCCAGCAGGCGGGCGCACGCATCGTGGCGGTGCAGGACCACTCGGGCACGGTGTACCGCGAGGCCGGCCTGGACCTGGCCGACCTGCTGCCGCACCTGCAGCGCCACGGGGGCGTGGCCGGCTTCGAGGGCGCGGCCCCCCTGCAGGATGAAGCCTTCTGGGACGTGCCCTGCGACATCCTGATCCCGGCCGCGCTGGAGGGGCAGATCACACCGGCACGCGCGCAGCGCCTGCATGCCCGCCTCGTGCTGGAGGGCGCCAACGGCCCTACGCTGCCCTCGGCCGACGACGTGCTGGCCGAGCGCGGGGTGCTGGTGGTGCCCGACGTCATCTGCAACGCCGGCGGCGTGACGGTGAGCTACTTCGAGTGGGTGCAGGACTTCAGTTCGTTCTTCTGGAGCGAGGACGAAATCAACCTGCGGCTGGACCGCATCATGGTGCAAGCGCTCAAGCACATCTGGGAAACCGCTGACGGGCACGGCGGCCCGCAGCGGATGTCGCTGCGCACGGCCACCTTCGCCGTGGCCTGCGAGCGGATCCTCAGTGCCCGCGAAGAGCGCGGGCTGTACCCCTGAACGGCGCGCGAAGCGCGCGCGGGGCGGTCCCGGTCCTCAGCGCGAAGCCGCTGGCGCGGCCGGGGCGGGCGCCGAGCCGGCCCCGGAGGGCAGCGACACGCCGGGGCCCAGCGGGATGTCCGGAGAGATCTCGACCCTGGTGACGAAGTGCCGCGTCTGGCCAAAGCAGCTCGTGGGCAGGCCCACCTTCTCCTCGTAGTGCAGGCTGACACGCTTGCCCATGGCCTTCATGACCTGCTGCGCCACGGCTTCGTCGCGCACCGTGAAGAAGAACTTCTCCACCGCGCTGCCGGGCAGTGACACGAGCGCGAGCTCGCCTTCCCAGGTCTTGCAGATCCAGCCCTTGTGAGAGAGTTTCTGCACCCACCCGGCGCGCTCGCCCGTGGAATAGCTCCAGGACAGGGCGGCCCAGAACCACAGGCAGACCAGCACGATCAAGGCGGCAGCAAGCGCAGCCAGGATTTTGAGAACACGTGACATGACCGCAGACCCGTACGGCAAGAAGGAGTTGACAGCGAGATCGTCGCACGGATCGGGGCGCGGCCCGCAGCGGGCAGGCCCGCAGCCGCCTCCTGGGCACACTACAGTAGAGGCTGCACATCCCATTCACCATCCCCACGAGAGCATCCCATGCGACTGCAACGACGCCACCTTCTGAGCCTGGCCGCCGCCTCGGCAGCTGGGCACGCCTTACCCGTGGCCGCCCAGGCCGCCTGGCCCAACCGCCCAGTGAAGATCGTCGTGCCCACCGGGCCCGGCAGCTCGCTGGACCTCATCGCGCGCGCCATGAGCGACAAGCTGGCCGCCCGCTGGGGCCAGCCGGTGGTCATCGACAACAAGCCCGGGGCCGGCGGCATGCTGGGCATGGACGCGGTGGCCAAGGCCACCGACGGCCACACCCTGGGCATCGGCTTCAACGGCCCGCTGGCTTACGCACCTTTCCTGTACGCCAAGACGCCCTACGACCCGGCCAAGGACCTCAAGCCCATCGTCATGACGACCAGCCAGCCCAACGTGCTGGCGGTCAACGCCGAGGTGCCGGCGCGCAACGTGGCCGAACTCGTGGCCTGGGCCAAGGCGCAGGGCGGCAAGGTGAACTACTCCTCGCTGGGCAACGGCAGCTCGGCGCATCTGACGATGGAGCTGCTGCTGTCCGAGGCCGGCTTTGCGGCCACGCACGTGCCCTTCAACGGCTCGCCGCCCGCCGCCCTGGCCGTGGCTCAGGGCGAGGCGCAGCTCACTTTCATGGTGGCGCCGGCCCTGCTGCCGCACGTGCGCAACAACAAGGCGCGGCTGCTGGCCGTCACCAGCGCGCAGCGCGCTGACAGCCTGAAGGACCTGCCCACCATGGCCGAGGCCGGCTACCCCAACGTCGAGGCCCTGGCCTGGAACGGGCTGGTCGGCCCCGCCGGCCTACCCGACACCGTGGCCCAGCGCGTGGCCGCGGACGTGACCGAGCTGTTGAAGGACGCCGCCGTGCGTCAGGTGCTGGACAACGCGGGGCTCACCGCCGTGGGCGGCACGCCCGAGGCCTTCCGCCGCTTCATCGAGGCCGACGTCAGGCGCTGGGGACCGGTCATCACGCGCCTGGGCGTCAAGCTGGGCTGACGAGCCCGGCGCCGCTGCGCCGGCAGCCGGGAGCGCCCGGTTGGACGCCACGCCCTGGAGCCGTCAGCTTCTGACCGACACTGCACACCATGTTCTCCACCGACTCCTCGCCGCCCGCCGCCCCTGCACCGCAGGACCTGTCCTTCGACGTCACCGAAGCCGACTTCCGCCAGACCGTGCTCGAGCGCTCGCTCGAGGTGCCGGTGCTGCTGGACTGCTGGGCCCCCTGGTGCGGGCCCTGCCGCAACCTCAAGCCGGTGCTGGAAAAGCTGGTGCAGGCCTACGGCGGGCGCTTCGTGCTCGCCAAACTCAACACCGACGAGGCGCCGCAGATCTCGGCCGCGCTGCAGATTCGCAGCATCCCGCTGGTGGTGCTGTTCGTCGGGGGGCGGCCGGTAGACCAGTTCATGGGCGCGCAGCCCGAAGGCCAGATCCGCCAGTTCCTGGACAAGCACCTGGGGCCCCAGGTGTCAGAGGCCGAGCAGATCCGCCTGGAGGCGGCCGAAGCGCCGGACGCCGAGACCGCCGAAGCCTTGTTGCGCGAGGCGCTGAGCTACGAGCCGGACAACGCCGCCGTGCTGCTGGACCTGGCCGAGCGCGTGATGGCGCGCGGCGACCTGGGCGAGGCCGAACAGATCCTTCAGGCCGTGCCCGAGGCCGAGCGCAAGGACCGCCACGCCGGCCTGCTCAAGCGCATCGAACTCGCCCGCAACCGCCCGCAAGGCGACCCCGCCGCCCTGGCCGCGCGCATCGCCGCCAACGGCAAGGACTTCGAGGCCCGCTTCGCCCTGGCAGCCATCCGCGTCCATGAAGGGGACTTCAACGCCGCCTTCGACGAACTGCTGGAAGTGGTGCTGCGCGACAAGGCCGAATGGCGCGAGAAGGCCCGGCTGCAGCTGGTGGAATGGTTCGACGCCTGCCCGGACCCGGCCACCGTCAGCCGCGGGCGGCGCTACCTGGGGATGTACCTGAACTGACCACCCGGATCCCCGGGTACCGAGAAGCGGGCCTGCGCAGGAGGCGGGTGCGCGCGGCGTCGGGCTCAGGCCGGGCTGGCAGGGCGCGGGCCAAAGATCGCCGTGCCCACGCGCACCATCGTGGATCCCTCGGCGATGGCCGCCTCCAGATCGTCGCTCATGCCCATGGACAGGGTGTCCAGCACCAGGCCCTGCCGTCTCAGCGCTTCCTGCAGCAGGCGCAGGGCGCGGTGCGGCGCCTGCTGCGCCTGCAGGCCCTGGGCTGGCTCTGGAATGGCCATCAGGCCGCGCAGGCGAAGCTGCGGCAAGGCCGCCACCGCCGCGGCCAGTTGCGGCACCTCGTCGGGCTGCGCACCGCTCTTGCTGTCTTCGCCGCTGGTGTTCACCTGCAGACAGACGTTCAGGGGCGGCAGTCCGGCCGGGCGCTGGTCCGACAGGCGCTGCGCGATCTTCAGTCGGTCCACCGAGTGCACCCAGTCGAAGGCCTCGGCCACGGCGCGTGTCTTGTTGCTCTGCAGCGGGCCGATCAGGTGCCACTGGATGAGCCCGCGCAGGTCGGCCAGGGCCGCCATCTTGTCCAGCGCCTCCTGGACGTAGTTCTCGCCAAAGGCGCGCTGGCCGGCCTGCAGGGCCTGGCGCACGGCCTGGGCCGGTTGCTGCTTGCTCACGGCCAGCAGGCTGACGTCAGCCGGGTCGCGCCCGGCGACGACACAGGCTCGCGTGACGCGCTGACGCACCTCGATCAGCCGCTGTTCAAGCGTTGTCATAATGAACCGCATCGTTCCGGAAAGTCGCCCTGGTAGCCCCGGTCTCACCGCTCGCAGGATAAACCGTCACCTATGGACATCACCCAGTTGCTGGCATTCACGGTGAAGAACCAGGCCTCGGATCTGCACCTGTCCTCGGGCTTGCCGCCCATGATCCGGGTCAACGGCGACGTGCGCCGCATCAACGTCGAGCCACTGGACCACAAGCAGGTGCGCGACATGGTGTACGACATCATGAACGATGCCCAACGCAAGCACTATGAGGAAACGCTGGATTGCGACTTCAGTTTCGAGATCCAGGAACTGGCCCGGTTCCGGGTCAACGCCTTCACCCAGATGCGCGGCGCCGGAGCGGTGTTTCGCACCATCCCCAGCAGGATCCCTGCGCTTGAGGAGATCAATGCACCGCGCATCTTCGCCGATCTGGTGCTCAAGCCCCGCGGGCTGATCCTGGTCACTGGCCCCTCGGGCTCAGGCAAGAGCACCACCATGGCGGCCATGATCAACCACCTCAATGGCAGCAACTACGGTCACGTGCTGACGGTGGAAGACCCCATCGAATTCGTCCATGAGAGCAAGAAGTGCCTCATCAACCAGCGCGAGGTGGGCCCGCACACCCTGAGCTTCAGCAGCGCCCTGCGCGCCGCGCTGCGCGAGGACCCGGACACCATCCTGGTGGGCGAGTTGCGCGACCTGGAAACCATCAGGCTGGCCGTCTCGGCCGCCGAGACGGGCCATCTGGTGCTGGGCACGCTGCATACCAGTTCGGCGGCCAAGACCATGGACCGCATCATCGACGTCTTCCCCGCGGGCGAGAAGGACATGGTGCGCTCCATGATTTCGGAGAGCCTGGTGGGCGTCATCTCGCAGACGCTGTGCACGCGCAAGGATGGCGTCGGACGGGTGGCTGCGTACGAGATCCTGCTGGGCACGCCGGCGGTACGCAACCTGATCCGCGAGAACAAGATCGCCCAGATGTACTCGACCATGCAGACCGGCCAGGCCCTGGGCATGCAGACCCTGGACCAGAGCCTTTCAGATCTGGTGCGGCGCAACCTCATCACGCAGGCTCAGGCGCGCTCTCTGGCGAAGGTTCCTGAAAACTTCCAGGGTTGACCGAGCCTTGTGATCCCGAGCCCGAGAGCTGGCCGTTGGACAACGGCAAGACCCTGAAACCCCCTCGGAGAACAAGCCTTGAGCACCAGAACCTACGATCCCATCACCCCGCAGCGCGTGGCCTTCCTCGGCCTGGGCGTGATGGGCCATCCCATGGCCGGCCACCTGGCCCGCGCCGGCCATCGCGTGTGCGTCTACAACCGCACCGCCGCCAAGGCGGCGGCGTGGGTGGCCGAGTACGGCGCCGCGGGCAGTGCCGGCCACGCCAGCGCGGCCACGCCCGCCCAGGCGGCGCAGGGCGCCGACATCGTCTTCGCCTGCGTGGGCAATGACGATGACCTGCGCTCGGTCACGGTGGGCGAGCAAGGCGCCTTCACCGGGATGAAACCGGGTGCGCTGTTTGTGGACCACACCACCGCCTCGGCCTCGGGAGCGCGCGAGCTCCACGCAGCCGCCCGGGCGCGCGGCCTGCACTTCGTGGACGCGCCTGTCTCGGGCGGCCAGGCTGGCGCAGTCAACGGCGCGCTGACGGTGATGTGTGGCGGCGACGCGGCGCCCTTCGAGACCATGAAGCCCGTGGCCATGGCCTACGCCAAGGCCGTCACGCTGGTGGGCACTTGCGGCGCGGGTCAACTGGCCAAGATGGTCAACCAGACAGCCATCGCCGGTCTCGTGCAAGGACTGTCCGAGGCCATCGCCTTCGGCCTGCGCGCCGGACTGGACATGAAGCTCGTCCTGGAGGTCATCGGCAAGGGTGCGGCGCAAAGCTGGCAGATGGACAACCGCGGCAAGACCATGGTGGACGGCCAGTTCGACTTCGGCTTCGCCGTGGACTGGATGCGCAAGGACCTGGGCCTGGTGCTGGAGGAGGCGCGGCGCAACGGCGCCAAGCTGCCGGTCACCGCCCTGGTGGACCAGTTCTATGCCGACGTGCAATCGGCCGGCGGTCGGCGCTGGGACACCTCCAGCCTCATTACGCGGCTGAAGTGAGGGCCTGAGACGCCTACTTCCTGGGCTGCTGGCCCATGCTCTGCAGCAGGGCAGCCAGTTGCTCTTCGGTCAGGATCTCGAAGACCCGAACCACCTTCTGCACGCCCGGCACGCTGCGCGCCACCTCGACGGCGCGGGCGGCCTCGCGCTCGGAGACGCGGCCCATCAGGTGCACCACGCCGCGCTCGGTGGTCACCTTCACGGTCTGGGCCTGCAGGTCCTTGGCGTCGATGAAGCCGGCCTTGACGCGTGCAGACAGCAAGGCGTCGTTGGAGCGTGCAGTCAGCGTGGTCTTGCCCATGACCGCCAGTTCATTGACCACCGAGCGCACACCCTCGATACGCCCCACGGCCTGCTCGACGGCGCTGCGCATGGCGGCATCAGGCACCTCGCCGGTCAGCAGCACGATGCGGTTGTAGCTGGTGGCGTTCACGTGCGCCAGCTCGCCCGCCAGGTCGCTCACCCGCGCCGCCACCTTCAGTTCAATCGCCTGGTCTTCCACCTGGGCGCCGGCGGTTCGGCGGTCCACACTGGCCAGCGCGCCACCGACCACGGCACCGCCCACCAGCACCGGGGCACAAGCCGGCAGGGCCGCGGCAGCAACCAGAGCCAGGGCAACGACGTGCACGGTCCGGCTGGCACGGCTGCTTCGGTAAGGGCGGCGGCAGGAGAAGTCGTTGGTGTTCATCAGGAGTCCAGTTCACCCATGAGTTGAAGATCGACGGCGTCGCACAGGGCGTGCAGGGCCACCAGGTGGGCCTCGGCCACGCGGGCCGGGCGGTCGTGCGGCACGGTCAGCAGCACGTCGGTGTCGCTCAACAGGTCGCGCCACTCGGCGGCCTCAGGCCCGGTCAGGGCCACCACCGTCATGTCCAGTGCGCGCGCCTCGCGCGCGGCCTGGCGCAGGCGGTCGCCGTCCGCTCCCGCGTCCAGCGCCAACAGCAGATCGCCCGGTTGGCCCAGCGCCCGCACCTGCTGCGCCAGGCCCTGCAGGCCGTCATCGCGCAAGGCCAGGGCGGCCAGGGGCGGGCGGTCGCGCTCGAAACGTCCGGTCAGGGTGGCGGCCAGCACCGGGGCCAGCCCTGCGCCCACATCGCTGCCGGCCACCAGCACTTTGCCGCCACTGGTGACGC
Source organism: Rubrivivax sp. (assembly GCA_046087245.1). Lineage (GTDB taxonomy): Bacteria > Pseudomonadota > Gammaproteobacteria > Burkholderiales > Burkholderiaceae_C > Rubrivivax. The sequence goes on along the minus strand of JBJTZN010000189.1, from coordinate 2,989 downwards.
ACACCGACAAGGCCTGCACGGCATCGGCCACGGGTCGGGACAAGCTCTGCGCTGCCTGGCTCAGCAGGTCGGCCGCCTCGAAGAATTGCTGCTGGATGCGCTGCTCGAGCATGGACATTCATCATATGACACGGGGTTGGGCAGGAAGTTCCGCGGCGCTCAGCCGGCATCGAAAGCCGCCTTCAGCCACTGCAGGTGTTCACCGTCCAGGGCCACCACGTCGAAGCGGCAGGGCGGCACGGCCGCCTGGCGCATCAGCCAGTCCTGCGCGGCGTACACGATGCGCCGTTGCTTGACCCCGCCCACGCTGGCGGCTGCGCCGCCGAAGGCCCCCACGCTGCGCGCTGCGCCCGGCCCGCCTGCAGGCGCCGCCCTCGAGCGCACCTCCACGAACACGATGGTGCCGTCGGGCTCCCGCATGATCAGGTCGATCTCCCCAGCCCGCGCGCCAGGTCCGCGGGCCACCCGATAATTGCGTTGCACCAAGCGCAGGCCGGCGTGCTGCAGGTGCTGCAGTGCCAGCGTCTCCGCCAGGTTCCCGGCCTCGCCGGGGCTGCCCACACCACCCCATCTCTTGACCATCGACGCCCCCACCCTGCTGCACGCGGCCGCCCTGGCCGCGGGTGCGCAGCAGTATCCGGCAGGCGCCCTGTACGTGGTGGCCACCCCCATCGGCAACCTGGCCGACCTGAGCCTGCGCGCGCTGCATGTGCTGGCCCTGGCCGACACCGTCGCCTGCGAGGACACCCGCCACACCGGCGCCCTGCTGCGCCATCTGGGACTGGACAAGCCGCTGCTGGCGCTGCACGAGCACAACGAGAGCGTGGCCGCCGCGCGCGTCATCGGCCTGCTGGCCGAGGGCCGGCGCGTGGCCTATGTCAGTGACGCCGGCACCCCGGCCGTCTCCGACCCCGGAGCCGCGCTGGTCGCGGCCGTGCGCCAGGCCGGCCTGCGCAGCGTGCCCATTCCCGGGGCCAGCAGCGCGCTGGCCGCGGTCAGCGTGGCGGGTGACGCCGCGGCCCCGGGCTTTCGCTTCGTGGGCTTTCTGCCGGCCAAGGGCGGCGAGCGCCGCACCGCCGTCCAGGCCGTGGCGGCCTGCCTGGACCAGCAGGTGCTGTTCGAGGCGCCGCATCGGATCGAGGCCCTGCTGGCCGTGCTGGCCGAGCACCTGGGCCGGCGCGTGGTGACGCTGTGCCGCGAACTCACCAAGCAGTTCGAGACCGTGGTCACCCTGCCCGCCGCCGAACTGCCCGCCTGGCTGGCGGCCGACCCGAACCGCGGCCGCGGCGAGTTCGTGCTCGTGGTGCACGCCCGGGCCCCTGCAACAGTCGCAGACGATGCCCTGCCCGACGACACGCTGCAGGTGCTGAAGGTGCTGCTGGCCGAGCTGCCCGTGAAGCAGGCCGTGGGGCTGGCGGCCACCCTCACGGGCGCGGCGCGCAATGCGCTGTATGACGTCGCATTGTCGCTTCGCAAGGAGGAGACGCCCTGAACCCCCTGGCCGCAGCGTTGGGGCCGGACCTGATGCATGATGATTGCATCAGGCAAAGGAGTGTCGCCCGTGCCAGCCCACCGCGTGGAGCCCTGCGCTGAAACGTCCCCCGAACTTCCCGCCACCATCATCTGAAGGTTGCCCATGATCTCCCGCGAACCCACCCTCGAGCGCCTGGCCACGGCGCAGGCGCTGATGCTCGAGCCCTTCGGCCTGACCGAGGCCACGCTGCAGCAGGCCCTGGGCCTGATCTCGCAGCACCGCATTGATGACGCCGACCTGTACTTCCAGACCACGCGCCACGAGGGTTGGAGCCTGGAGGAAGGCATCGTCAAGAGCGGCAGCTTCAGCATCGACCAGGGCGTGGGCGTGCGCGCCGTGGCGGGCGAGAAGACGGCGTTCGCTTACTCGGACGACCTGTCCGAGGCCTCGCTGCTCGACGCCGCCCGCACCGTGCGCACCATCGCCGCCGCCGGCCAGAACCGCCGCATCAAGGTGGGCAAGACGCCGAAGGTGGCGGGCAGCCGGCTGCTGTACGCCCCAGCCGACCCCATTGCCACGCTGGACAGCACCGCCAAGGTGGCCTTGCTGGAGCGGCTGGAGAAGATGGCCCGCGCCAAGGACCCGCGCATCGTGCAGGTGATGGCCGGGCTGGCCGCCGAGCACGACGTGGTGCTGGTGGCGCGCGCCGACGGCACGCGCGCGGCCGATGTGCGGCCGCTGGTGCGCCTGAGCGTGACGGTGATCGCCGAGCAGACCGTGGCCGGTGAAGTGCGGCGCGAGATGGGCAGCGGCGGCGGCGGCGGGCGCTTCGGCCTGGAGCACTTCACCGACGAGGTGATCCGCAGCTATGTGGACCAGGCCGTGCATGGGGCCCTGACCAACCTGGACAGCCGCCCGGCCCCCGCGGGCGAGTTGACCGTGGTGCTGGGCCCGGGCTGGCCCGGCGTGCTGCTGCACGAGGCCGTGGGCCACGGCCTGGAGGGCGACTTCAACCGCAAGGGCTCCAGCGTGTTTGCCGGGCGCATCGGCCAGCGCGTGGCCTCCAAGGGCGTCACCGTCCTGGATGACGGGACGCTCGCCGACCGGCGCGGCTCGCTCAACGTCGACGACGAGGGCTGTGCCTCGAAGAAGAACGTGCTGATCGAGGACGGCATCCTCAAGGGCTACATCCAGGACCGCATGAACGCGCGCCTGATGGGCGTGAAGCCCACGGGCAACGGCCGGCGCGAGAGCTACGCCCACGTGCCCATGCCGCGCATGACCAACACCTACATGCTGGGCGGCGACAAGAGCCAGGAAGAGATCCTGGCCAGCGTCAAGCGCGGCCTGTACGCCACCAACTTCGGCGGCGGGCAGGTCGACATCACCAACGGCAAGTTCGTGTTCTCCGCCAGCGAGGCCTACTGGGTGGAGAACGGCCGCATCCTCTACCCCGTCAAGGGCGCCACGCTGGTGGGCAACGGGCCGGAGTCGCTCAAGCGCATCAGCATGATC
>JBJTZN010000188.1:0-7148 GCA_046087245.1 Rubrivivax sp. | reverse complement strand
ACTTGCTTGCGCAGCCGTTCTTGGCTGACACTGCCCGTGCCCTAGAAGAGCGCGGTGCGCAACGGTTGCCTGCGCCCTTCCCGCTCGGCGTAGAAGGCACCACAGAGTGTCCTTGGCGCCGACAACTCGCCCGTTATCATCGATCTCGACCTGAAGGCGTGCCCCCTGCACCCATGCCGCGTGTCCCGCCCCGCCGCGCGCTGATGGGAGGCCCTTGATTGGGCGCGCCAGCCAAGCCCTGCCCCATGGCCGCATCACGCACCGATCGCAGCAGCTCCATCCCTCGCGCAGCAGCCTGGATGTCAGGGTGGCTCTTGATGATGACCGCCATCGCCGTGGCGGGGCGGGAAGCCACACGCGAGCTGTCGGTCTTCCAGGTGATGCTGCTGCGCTCGCTGATCGGCCTGCTGCTGCTGGCGCCGCTGGTGTATGCCGCGGGGGGACTGCGGACGATGGCGACCACGCGGCTTCCGGCGCATGGGCTGCGCAATGTGGTTCACTACGGTGCGCAGGCGGGCTGGCTGGCTGCACTGGCGCTGATCCCCATCGGGCACGTGGTCGCGCTGGAGTTCACCATGCCCATCTGGACCGCCCTGCTGGCCTACTTCTTCCTTGGTGAGCGCCTGGACGCGCGCAAGGCGTTGGCCATCGTGCTGGGCATGGCCGGCGTGGCCCTGATCGTGCGTCCGCCGCAGGGCGGTGAATTCAGCCTCGGACACCTGATCGCGCTCGTGGCGGCGATCGGATTTGCCATCTCGGTGACCCTGGTCAAGTCGCTGACCCGCACCGATTCGGCCACGCAGGTGATGTTCTGGATGCTGGTACTGCAGTCGGTGATAGGTGCCGTTCCGGCCCTGGCCCACTGGCAGACCCCCGTGGGCATGCAGTGGGTCTGGATCGTGGTGGTGGCGGTGTGTGGCACCTTCTCGCACTACTGCATGGCGCGCGCGATGACCCACGCCGAGGCCACCGTCGTCGTACCCATGGATTTCCTGCGCCTGCCGCTGACAGCGGCAGCGGGCTGGGCGCTGTATGCCGAGCGCTTCGATCTGGCCACGTTGGCCGGTGCAGCCCTGATCCTGGCAGGCAATGCGGCGAACCTCAGGCGGCAGTGACCCGGCGTCTCTGGATACCCCGGACCCCTCATGGGGCCCGCCCCAGACGGCCGGGCCTTTGACGCCGAACTTTGACGCCGAACTTTGACGCCGAAGCATGCGCTCATCGCTTCCTCACCGGCACCCCTTCGGCCACCACAACTGGCGGAAGACGCACCTGCGCTGTAACCCTCTGCGCGCCGAAAAGCTCGTGTCCAAGGGCGCCTGCATGTTGCGGCCGGAACCACAGGCCGCAGACCACCTGGAGATCGACCACGATGTCTCGGATCGCCTGCACGCACGGTTCACGCACTGAGCCCGCGGACCGGGCCCTTCAGTCGATCAGCTGCCCGCCCATCCTGAAGGGATAAGGGCCCGGGTACTCGCCCACGTAGGCGGTGTGCGACACCAGCTGCTGGCCGCTCCACCAGTGCAACTGGTAGCCCGGCGGCTCGAGCACATAGTTGTCGGCGGCGTCAGGGGCCAGATCCAGTGCCACCTGATGCGCGGGGCTGGGGCAGGTGCTGGCCACGGTACCGGCAAAGCGGACGGTGATGGGCCGGTGCAGGTGTCCCGCGATCACGCGCTCGACCTGCGGGTGGCGCACGATCACCTGGGCCAGCGCCTGGCTGCCCGCCAGCGCGAGGCGGTCCATGTGGCCGATGCCCGTGGCAAAGGGCGGATGGTGCAGGGCCACGACGGTTGGCTTGCCGGGTTGTGCACCCAGGGTACGGTCCAGCCACTGCAGGCGCTGCGCGCACAGCTCGCCGCTGCCCGAGCCTGGAATCAGCGTGTCCAGTGCCACGAGCCGCACCGGGTGGTCGTCGATGGCGTACTGCACGAAGGGCTCCCACTGCCACAGGTAGGCGTGCTCGTCGAAGGCTTCGCGCAGGACCTGCCGGTCGTCATGGTTCCCGGGCATCAGGTACACCGGCAGGGCCTCCAGCAGGGGCTGTATCAATTCGCGCAGCAGCGCGTACTCCTCGTGCCGACCCCAGTCGACCAGGTCACCGGTGAAGATCACCGCGTCAGGCCGCTGCGGCAGGGTGAGCACGTGCTGAACGCAGCGCTCCAGCATGGCCGAGGTGTCGACGATGCCGTAGGCATTGCGACGCTCGGCCTTGATGTGGGTGTCGCTGATCTGGCACAGGATCATGGCGGCTGGGTCTTCCGGGGGTTCAGGTCAGGGCACTGGGCAGGGCCAGGACGGCGCCGGCGTCCACGCAGCCGTGCACCGCATCGCCGGGCCGGAACACGCGGCGGTCCTGCACGCGTGCCACCAGCTGAACGCCTTGCGCATCGATGACCAGCCGCGTGTGGTCGCCCAGGAAGAAGCTGCTGATCACCCGGCCGCTGAACTGGGCCTGGGCCGGGTCCACCAGCCGCAGGTCTTCCGGTCGGAACATGACGGTGGACCCGCCAGCCCCCAGGGGCAGCGGCACCCAGCCGCCGGCGAATCGGACCCTGCCGTCCTTGGCCTGGCCCTCCAGGCGGTTCATCGCGCCGATGAAATCGGCCACGAAAGCGTCGGCGGGCGAGAAGTAGATCTCGTGCGGGGTGCCGATCTGCGCGATGCGCCCGTGCGACATCACGGCGATGCGGTCGCCCAGCGCCATCGCCTCGGCCTGGTCGTGCGTGACGTACACCGCCGTGATGCGCAATGAGCGCAGCAGGCGGTCGATGTCCAGGCGCAGGTCCTCGCGCAGCTTGGCGTCCAACGCCGTCAGCGGCTCGTCCAGCAACAGCACCCGCGGCTGCGGGGCGATGGCGCGTGCCAGCGCCACGCGCTGGCGCTGGCCGCCGGAGAGCTGGTGAATGCGCCGCGAGGCCAGGGCTTCGATGCGCATCATGGCCAGCATCTCGCCCACCCGCGCCGCACGCTGCCCAGCCGGCATGCTGCGCACCTTCAGGCCGTACTCGATGTTGCCAGCCACCGTCATGTTGGGGAACAGCGCGTAGCTCTGGAACACCATGCCCACGTTGCGCCGCTCGATGGGCACGGCAGTGACGTCCTGGTCACCGAAGTTCACCTGGCCGCCGTCGTCAGGAGACTCCAGCCCCGCGATGATGCGCAGCGTCGTGGTCTTGCCGCAGCCCGAAGGGCCCAGCAGCACGATGGTCTCGCCAGGCGCGATCTGCAGGTCGATGGGGTGCAGCGCGCGCGTGCCGTCGTCGAAGGTCTTGCCGCAACCCCGCAGGGTGATGGGTGTGCCGCTCATGAGGTGGTGTGGCGGTCACGCGGGCGCGAGGCCCACTGCATGGCCACCAGAAGGGGGATGATGATGACGAAGAACACCAGGGTGTAGGCCGAGCCGACCTCGATGCGCAGCGAGGCATAGGCATCGGCCAACCCCACCGGCAACGTGGGCGTGAGCGGTGTGTGCAGCAGCAGCGTCATGTTGAATTCGCCCAGCGACAGCGTCACCACCATTAGCGAGCCGGCCAGGATGCCCGAGCGGCAGTTGGGCAGCACGATGCCGAAGAAGCGCTGCGCGAAGCTGGCGCCCAGGCTGCGGGCGCCTTCTTCCAGCGTCTTCAGGTCTATCGAGGCCAGCACGGCCAGCACACTGCGCACCATGAACGGCAAGGTGAACAGCACATGGCCGATCAGGATGAACAGCCAGCTGCGCCGCAGCCCTCCGAAGCCACCGTAGGTGACGATGAGCGCCAGCGCGGTGGCCAGCCCGGGCACGGCCACCGGCATGACCAGCAGCTCTTCGATCGTCCGGGTCAGCGCATTGCTGCGACGCGCCAGCACATAGGCCGCGGGAATGCCCAGCACCAGCGTGCAGGCCTGGCAAGCCAGCGCGATCTGCAGCGACATGAACACGGTGTGCCGGTAATCGGTCCAGACCTTGACCACCCAGTCCAGGGTGAGGCCACCGCGCCAGCCCGTGAAGTAGTTCTGGGTCACCCCGGCCAGCATGGACATCCACACGGGCACCACGAGAAACGCGCACACCAGCAGCGTGAACCCCAGCAGCACCCAGAAGACGGGCGGGCGCTTGACGGTCCGCCTGCGCCGCGGCATCGCCCTGTCCGGTTGCAACGGCTGCGTCATCCCGCTGCCGCCACGGTGTTACCCGTGAAGGTGCGCGCCAGCGCGAGCACCGCCCAGGTGATCGCGCCCAGGATGAAGGACAGTGCTGCGGCCATGGCCACGTTGGCCTGCAGCGTGAACTCGGTGTAGATCACCATCGGCAGCACGTTGATCTTGGTGGCCAGCGTGAAGGCGGTGCCGAAAGCCCCCATCGCGGTGGCAAAACAGATGGCGCCGGCGGCCAGCAGCGCCGGACGCAGCGCCGGCACGATGACATCGACCACCACGCGCAGCGGGCCCGCACCCAGCGAGCGGGCTGCTTCCTCGATGCGGGGGTCGAGCTTCTCTGCCGCCGCCATCACCGTCAGGATCGTGCGCGGTATGGAGAAGTACAGGTAGCCGACGAAGAGCCCGACCATCGAGTAGGCGAACACGATGCGCTCGCCGAACAGGGCGTCGGTGATGTCGGGGATCAGGCCCTGGCGCCCTGCCAGCATGATCACCATGAAGCCGATCACCACGCCGGGGAAGGCCAGGGGCAGCGTGAGCAGCGCTGTCAGCACCTCGCGTCCTCTGAAGCGATGGCGCGACAAAAAGACGCCTGCGATGCCTGACACCAGCAGCGTACACACCGTGGTCACGCCAGCCAGCGTGACCGTGGACACCAGACTGGTGAGGTAGCGGCTTTCGGTGAGCACGGCGCCGTAGGCCGCCCAGCCCGTCTTGCCCGATCCGCCGATCAGGAACAGGTGCGCCAGCGGAAACAGGAAGAAGGCGATGAACACCACCGCCGCAGGCAGCATCAGAGCGGCCAGCAGGCGGCGGTCGGAGGTCAGGGACACCGCGGCAGCGCTCCGTGCCGACAGGTCAGCCGACTTCCTTCTGGTAACGTTCACCGATGACCCTGGCCGCCGCGCTGAGCCTGAACACATCGAGCGGCCGGGCGCGCGCGTAGTCGGCGTTGGGCAGGAAACGCGTCTTCACCTCGGCACCCATCGCTGCCGGGAACACCGGCCTCAGAAAGGCGTTGGCCCAGTGGCGCTGGCCCTCGTCGCTCAGCACGAAGTCCAGCACCCTGCGGCCCTGCTCCGGGTTGGGTCCTCGGTTCACGAGCCCCATCACGTAGGGCAGTTGCTGGGTGCCTTCCTGGGGGATGACGAACTCCACCGGCGCCTTGTCGGTGTACTTGGCGCGGTAGGCGTTGAAGTCGTAGTCCAGCAGGATGGGAATCTCGCCAGACAGCACGCGGGCGTAGGCCGTCTGCGTGGGCACGATGGGCTGGTTGGCCTGCAACTGCTTGAAGAATGCGATCGCAGGGTCGAGCCTGTCATAGCTGCCGCCCAGCGCGAGCGCCACCGCGATCACGCCTACCTGGCCCACCGCGGCGCTGGCCGGGTTCAGGTACCCCACCAGCCCCCGGTATTCCGGCCTCAGCAGGTCCTGCCAGGAGCGGGGGACCGGCTTGCCGCGCAGCGCAGCCGTGTTGACGAACAAGCCCAGGGTGCCCGAGTGGATGGTGAACCAGAAGCCGTCACCATCCTTCAGCGAGGCCGGAATGTCGTTCCAGCGCGCCGGCTTGTAGGGCGCGAGCACGCCCGCCTCGCGTGCCTGGGGACCGACCTGGCCCCCCAGGTAGGTGAAGTCGGCCACGGGGTTGCCCTTCTCCGCGATGAGCGCCGCCAGCGACTGGCCGGAGTTCTTGTTGTCAGGCGGCACCGCGATGTTGAGCCGCTGATTGACCAGCCGCAGCATGCCGCCCCAGTCGGCCCACTCGGGCGGGCAGTTGTAGCAAATGGCGCGCTGCTGCTGGGCCCACGACAAGCCAGGGCTTGCCGCCAGAGTCGCGGCGGCTGCCGCGGTGTTCAGGAGTTCTCTGCGCTTCACGATCACCTCAAGTTGAGATTCAAGGGCTGTGGACGATAGGTTCGCTCCGTGACCGGCCCATGACAATGAGGTATTGCCATGAGGCAGCGCCACGCCGATGTACGGCAGCACATGGCCGCATGGCCGCAGGCCCACAGCCGCATGCGGCTGCCAGCCACGGCGCGGGCATGCAGGGCCTTTTTGTGGTCCAGCGCGTGCACCACCGAGGCCATGCCATGGCCAGGCAGGCGGCCGCATCCGTCAGGCGAGGCACTGGCGGCCGCGCCCTCCGGTCTTGCCAAGCGCCCGGGCAGGTTCCCGGCCGCCCGAGAGCTCACCGCGCCGGCCCTGCGGGGGCCGAGCCACGGGGCGCCTGGCCGTTGGCAGACGGCACTCTGCACGGCGTGGGCACCGCCACCGGTCCTGCCCTACGATGTCGGCCGCCATGACCGCCGCGACAATCACAGCACCGCCAGAGGCTGCCGTTTCCGCCCACACGCCCATGATGGCGCAGTACCTGCGCATCAAGGCCGACCATCCCGACACGCTGGTGTTCTACCGGATGGGGGACTTCTACGAGTTGTTCTTCGACGACGCGCGCAAGGCCCACCGCCTGCTGGACATCACGCTGACGACGCGAGGGGTGTCAGCAGGCGAGCCCGTGGTGATGGCCGGGGTGCCGGTGCACGCGGTGGAAAGCCACCTGTCCAAGCTGCTGAAGCTGGGCGAGTCGGTGGCAGTGGCCGAACAGGTGGGCGACGTGGCCACGGCCAAGGGGCCGGTGGAACGCAAGGTGGTGCGCGTGGTGACGCCCGGCACGGTGACCGATGCGGAACTGCTGGCCGACCGCGCTGACAGCCTGCTGCTGGCGGTGCACCGGCACCGCGTGACCTGGGGCCTGGCCTGGCTGGGGGTGGCCAGCGGGACCTTGGGCATCACCGAATGCGGCGAAAGGGAGCTGGCGGGGTGGCTGGCCCGGCTGGCGCCCGCGGAACTGCTGCACGACGGCGGCGAGATGCCCGAGGCCTTGCGGGCCTGGCGCGGCCCCAAGACCGCGCGCCCGGCCTGGCAGTTCGAGACCGCGCTGGGCGAACGCAAGCTGTGTGCGCAGTTGAAGGTGGCCTCGCTGGCCGGTTTCCATGCGCAGGACC
>JBJTZN010000187.1:0-54902 GCA_046087245.1 Rubrivivax sp. | reverse complement strand
CACCAGCACGTTGGGCACCTGCGCCACCAGGGTGATGGGGGTGAAGTCGCGCACCGGGTCGTAGGGCATGCGGCTGTACAGCCAGGGGTTGATGGCATGCGTGGCCACGGCCCCCATGACGATGGTGGCCCCGTCCGGAGCCGACTTGGCCACCAGGTCCGCGCCCAGGTTGCCACCTGCACCTGGACGGTTTTCCACCACCACCGTGCCCAGGCTGTCTTTCACGCGCTCGGCCAGCGCGCGCGCCACGATGTCCAGCGGCCCCCCAGGCGGGTAGGGCACCACCAGGCGGATGGGCTTGCCCTGGGCCCAGGCCACTGGTGCGGCGGTGGCCAGGGTGGCGGCGGCCAGCAGGCCGAGGGTGTGGCGGCGAGAGGTCATGGAAAGATCCTTGCGGCGGGTGATGGAAACGAAGCGGTGAAGGTGGGGCAGGTGAGCCGGATCAGAACAGCCCGACGATGCGGCCGTCATCGTCCACGTCGATGGAGGCGGCGGCAGGCACGGCAGGCAGGCCGGGCATGGTCATGATGTCGCCGCACACCAGCACGACGAACTCGGCGCCGGCTGACAGGCGCACCTCGCGCACGTCAATGGTGTGGCCCTGCACGGCGCCGCGGATCGCCGGGTCGGTGGTGAAGGAGTAGGGCGTCTTGGCAATGCACACCGGCAAGTGGCCATACCCCTGCGCCTGCAGACGCTCCAGCATGGCGCGGGCCTTGGTGGCGGCGCTGATGCCGGCCGCCCGGTAGATCTTGCGCGCCACGGCTTCGGCCTTTTCCCACAGCGTGGCGGTGTCGGGGTACAGGTACTGCGGCGCCGGGCCCGGCGGCGTGGCACAGGCCACCACGGCGCGCGCCAGGTCCTCTGCGCCGCGCCCGCCTTCGGCCCAGTGGCGCGCCACCACCAGCGGCACGCCTGTGGCCTCCACCCTTTGCCGCAGCAGCGCCACTTCGGCGGCGGTGTCGTGCACGAAATGGTTCAACGCCACCACGCAGGGCAGGCCGAACTCGCGCGTCATGTTGTCGATGTGGCGCTCCAGCGTGGCGATGCCCGCCTCCAGCCTGGGCAGGTCTTCCACCGAGAGTTGCTTGGCGTCGGCCCCGCCTTGGTACTTCAGCGCCCGCACGCTGGCCACGATCACCACGGCAGAGGGCCACAGGCCCGTCTTGCGGCACTTGATGTCCAGGAACTTCTCAGCCCCCAGATCGGCACCGAAGCCGGCCTCGGTGACCACCCAGTCGCCCAGCTTGAGCGCCGTGCGCGTGGCGATAGCGGAGTTGCAGCCGTGGGCGATGTTGGCGAACGGCCCGCCGTGGATGAAGGCGGGGTTGTTCTCCAGGGTCTGCACGAGGTTGGGCTGCAGCGCGTCGCGCAGCAGCGCGGTCATCGCGCCCTGGGCCTGGAGGTCGGCGGCGGTGACCGGCTTGCCGTCCAGCGAGGTGGCCACCACGATGCGCGCGATGCGGGCCTTCAGGTCGCCCAGGCTGGTGGCCAGGCACAGGATGGCCATGATCTCGGAGGCCACCACGATGTCGAACCCGTCTTCGCGCGGGTAGCCGTTGCCCGGGCCCCCCAGGCCGATGGTGAGGTCGCGCAGCGCACGGTCGTTCATGTCGACCACGCGCTTCCAGGTGATGCGGCGCAGGTCGATGCGCAGCGCGTTACCGTGGTGGATGTGGTTGTCGATCAGTGCGGATAGGAGGTTGTGCGCCAGCGCGATGGCCTGGAAGTCCCCGGTGAAGTGCAGGTTGATGTCCTCCATCGGCACCACCTGGGCATAGCCCCCGCCAGCCGCCCCGCCCTTCAGACCGAAGACCGGGCCGAGCGAGGGCTCGCGCAGGCAGACGATGGCACGCTGGCCGATGCGGTTCAGCGCGTCGCCCAGGCCCACCGTGGTGGTGGTCTTGCCTTCGCCCGCGGGCGTGGGGTTGATGCCGGTCACCAGCACCAGACGGCCGTCAGGGCGGCCTTCCAGCGCACGCAGATGCGGCAGGGTGATCTTGGCCTTGTGGTGGCCGTAGGCCACCAGGGCATCGTCCGGCAGGCCCAGGCGCTCGCGTGCGATCTGCGCCACGGGCAGCAGCGTGGCCTTCTGGGCGATCTCGATATCGGACAGCATGAGGGCGTCTCCTGGTGTGGGCCGCTGCACTGCGCGGGTGGGTCAGCCGGCCTGATCCGCCGCCGAGGTGAAGCTGTCGGCGAAGAACTCGTCCTCGGGCAGGTGACACCGGGCGATGAAGTCGCGTTGCGCCGACTCCACCATCACGGGGGCCCCGCAGGCATAGACCTGGTGACCCGACAGGTCGGGCAGATCGGCCATCACGGCCTGGTGGACGAAGCCGGTGCGGCCCGTCCAGCCGTCCTCGGGCTTGGGCTCGCTCAGCACCGGCACATAGCGCAGGTGGGGCAGGCGCTCGGCTGCGGCTTGGGCCCAATCGTGCAGGTACAGGTCGGCCTTGCTGCGGCAACCCCAGTACAGCACGGCAGGACGTGTGATGCCCTTGAACTCCATGTGCTCGATCAGCGCCTTGATGGGTGCGAAGCCCGTGCCACTGGCCAGCAGCACCATCGGCTTGTCAGAAGCCTCGCGCAGGAAGAAGCTGCCGAACGGCCCTTCCATGCGCAGGATGTCCTTTTCCTTCATCGAGCCGAAGACATGGTCGGTGAACTTGCCGCCGGGCATGTGGCGGATGTGCAGTTCGATGGCTGGCGGCGTGCCCAGCAGGTGCGGCGCGTTGGCCATGCTGTAGCTGCGCCGGGCACCGTCGCGCAGGATGAACTCCACGTACTGGCCGGCGCGGTACTGCAGGTTCTGGTTGGCCGGCAGTTGCAGCCTGAGCACGGCGACATCCGTGCAGGGCTTGTCGATGGACAGCACCCGCGAAGGCAGCTTGAGGACGGGGAAGTCGCCAGCGCCGGCCACGCTGCGCGCCTCCACGATGCAATCGGTCTGCGGCGTGGCGCAGCAGGTCAGGATGAGGCCCGCGGCCTCTTCATCGGCCGACAGCGCCTTGTTCTGGTGCGCGCCGTGGATGACCCGGCCTTCCAGGAGGCGGCTCTTGCAGGAGCCGCAGGCGCCGTCGCGGCAGCCGTAGGGCAGCCCGATGCCCTGGCGGATGGCGGCGGCCAGGATGCGCTCGTCGCGCTCGACGGTGAAGCTGCGCTCGGCGGGCTTCAGGGTCACGGTCAGGCTCATGGGCAGCGTGGGTGGATACTGGAAGCGCTGGATTGTGCCCCGCCCGACCCTGCGTCATTGCCCGCCATGCCACAGCCCCTGACTGCCCAACGCCGACCCGTGCTGCTGATCGTTGGCTGTGGTGACGTGGGGTTGCGCGTGCTCAGGCTGCTGGGCGGCCGCTGGACCGTCCGGGTCCTGACATCTTCGCCCGAGCGCCTGCCGGCCTTGCGGGCCGCGGGCGCCCTGCCGCTGCTGGGCGATCTGGACGACCCGCACACCCTGGGTCGCCTGGGCGGTCTGGCCCACCGGGTGCTGCACCTGGCGCCGCCACCGGCCCACGGCCACCGCGACCCCCGCACGGCCCATCTGTTGCGGGCTCTGGCGCGCGGCGGGCGCGCCACCCGCGTGGTCTATGCCAGCACCACGGGCGTGTACGGCGACTGCGCGGGAGCGTGGGTGGACGAGACCCGCGCACCCCACCCGGAGACCGACCGTGCCTGGAGGCGCGTGGACGCCGAGGTGCGCCTGCGCCACTTCGCGCGCCACAGCGGTTGCAGGCTCACCATCCTGCGCATTCCCGGCATCTACGCGCTGGACCGGGCAGGTGGCGACCCGCGTGAACGCATACGCCGGGGCGCACCGGTGCTGCGGGCCGAGGACGACGTCCATACCAACCACATCCACGCCGACGACCTGGCCCGGGCCTGCCTGCGGGCCCTGGTGGCGGGGCCTGCGCCGCGCGCCCTCAATGTCTGTGATGACAGCGACCTGCGCATGGGCGAGTACTTCGATCTGGTGGCCGATCTGTGGGATCTGCCGCGCCCGCCGCGCCTGAGCCGCGAGCAGGCCGTGGCGAGCCTGCCGCCCCTGATGATGAGTTTCATGAGCGAGTCGCGACGGCTGCGCAATGCGCGCATGAAGCGCGAACTGGGTCTGGTGCTGCAGTACCCCACGGTGCGACAGGGCCTGTCCGTCACGCGCTGACGGCGCCGCCGCAGGGGCTGCAGACCCTGAAGCAGGGCGCTACACCCCCCGTGGACGCTTGAGCGCCTTCATGCGGTCCACGCTGTGCACGGTGACGGCCAGGGTGCGGCCCTGCCGCAGCACCTGCAGTTGCACGTCGCGTTCGGCCGGGCCGCCAGCCCACAGCTGTTTCCACAGGGCCTCCAGGGTGCGCACCCCCAGGCCGTCGATGGCCACGATGGTGTCACCGGCTTCCAGGCCCGCCACATCGGCCGGGCTGTCCTCGTTGACCCGCAGCACGCGCAATCCGGCCGCGGTCTCGGCGGCCTGCAGGCCCAACCACGCGCGCTGGCTGTCAGGGCCTGCGCCCCGGGTGCGCAGTTCCTGCAGCATGGGCTTGAGCAGATCGATGGGCACGAACATGTTGCCCTGCTGGCGCGGCCCCTCGGCCATGCCCGCCGCGTCGGCAACCCACAGCGAACCGATACCTACCAGTTCCCCCTGTTCGTTGAACAGGCCCGCACCGCTGTGATCTCGGCGTGCCGGCGCGGTGAACAGCGCTGCGTCAAGGTGGTACTCCCAGTTTCCGGAAAAGGGCCGTCGGGACACCAGCCGGGCCATGCTGACCGCACCTTCGGGCCCGCCGCTGACCACCACCACCGGGGCCTGCGAGGGCAGGAGCGCTGCGTTGCCCAGGGGCACCGGGTCCAGCCGCATGGGCACCAGCGCCTGCACCAGACCGAAACCCGTGGCCAGGTCGTAGCCCACCACCCGGGCCGGCCATCGGCGCCCGTCGTCGGTGGCGATCTCCACGTCCTCGGCTTCCAGGATCAGATAGCCTATGGTGAGAACCAGCCCATCGGCGCTGATCACCACGCCAGAACCCCAGCGCTGCGCGCCCAGGGTGGCGCTGGAGCGCGCGTCCTCCACCGCCTTGGCCGTCAGGCCCACCACGGCGTCGCTGGCGCGCTGCAGCGCGCGCGACTGTGCCTCCAAACCCGACCCGGCAGCGCCTGCCGAGGCCAGGGCCAGCAGGGCGCAGAACCCCCCGGCCAGGACTGACGCGATGTTCATGGAGCCTCCGCTTCAAGGCCCCG
Source organism: Rubrivivax sp. (assembly GCA_046087245.1). Taxonomy (GTDB): domain Bacteria; phylum Pseudomonadota; class Gammaproteobacteria; order Burkholderiales; family Burkholderiaceae_C; genus Rubrivivax. The sequence continues at coordinate 49,664 of JBJTZN010000187.1, read as the reverse complement.
AGCATGCCGGGGCCCGGTACCCGAGAGATTGACGTGGGTATGCTTTGGCGACTGCGGCCCGGGGCGCGCTGAACAGACGTTCAGCGCCGACGCCACGGTCCGCCGCGCCGCCAGTGCCGGATCAGCAGCCAGCCACCCAGCATGCCGCCCAGGTGGGCGAAGTGCGCGATGCCGCTGCCGCCCCACACCCCCAGCAGCAACTCGATGCCACCGAACAGGATGACGAAGTTGCGCGCCTTCATCGGGATGGGCGGGAACAGCGGCATGATGGTGCGGTTGGGGAACAGCATGCCGAAGGCCAGCAGCAGGCCGAACAGGGCCCCCGAGGCTCCCACCGTGGGCACGGGCGAGCCTGCCAGGAGAGTGATCAGCAGTTGCGTGACTGCGGCCACCACCACCGCAGCCAGCAGGTACTGGGCGTAGCGGCGGCTGCCCCACAACTGCTCCAGTTCGGCGCCGAACATCCACAGTCCCAGCATGTTGAAGAACAGGTGCAGCGTGTCGCCGTGCAGGAAGGCGTAGCTCAGCACCTGCCAGGGCATGAACTGCCCGCTGGTCAGCGGCCACAGCGCAAACCACGAAGCCAGCGGAACGAAAAGGTTCAGACAGAAGCCAGCCACGCAGGCCAGCATCAACGCTTTGGTGACGGGGGGCAGTGGCGGCATCTTGTGGGGGCTTGGCGCCCGGTGGTGCCCGCGGCCAGACTCGAACTGGCACGCCTTGCGGCGGCGGATTTTGAATCCGCTACGTCTACCGATTTCGTCACGCGGGCGGGGCAGCGCGGCCGTGGCCGGAAGGACGCTGCAGGACGACTTCAGTATCGCATGGCAGGGCGCCGGCGCTGCGACAATGGGCAGGGCAAGGAGATCGCATGGAACCCCGCTACAAGACCCTCGAGGACGCCGTTGGTCGCACGCCGCTGGTGCGACTGGTCCGCCTGCCCGGCGCCGACTGCGAGCGCAACGGCAACGTCATCCTGGGCAAGCTGGAAGGGAACAATCCGGCCGGCTCGGTGAAGGACCGGCCCGCACTGAGCATGATCCGCCGCGCCGAGGAGCGGGGCGACATCCATCCGGGCGACACGCTCATCGAGGCCACGTCCGGCAACACCGGCATCGCCTTGGCCATGGCTGCAGCCCTGCGCGGCTACCGCATGGTGCTGATCATGCCGGAAGACCTGTCCATCGAGCGGGCGCAGACCATGAAGGCCTTCGGTGCCGAACTCGTGCTCACGCCCAAGGCCGGCGGCATGGAGTACGCGCGCGACCTGGCCGACAGCATGCAGCGGCAAGGCAAAGGTCGCGTCCTGGACCAGTTCGCTAACGCCGACAACCCGCGCATCCACTACGAGACCACGGGCCCGGAGATCTGGGAGGACACCGCCGGCCGGGTGACGCACTTCGTCAGCGCCATGGGCACGACGGGCACCATCACGGGGGTAGGGCGCTATCTGCACGAGCGCAACCCGGAAGTGCGTGTGGTCGGGGCCCAGCCCAGCGAAGGCTCGCGCATCCCCGGCATCCGCAAGTGGCCGCAGGAATACCTGCCCCGCATCTACGATCCGGCCCAGGTCAACGAGATGGTCTATGTCAGCCAGGCCGACGCCGAGGACATGGCCCGGCGCATGGCGCGCGAGGAAGGGCTGTTTGCCGGCATCTCGGCCGCGGGTGCATGCTGGGTGGCCCTGGAACTGTCGCGCCAGGTGAAGAACGCCACCATCGTCTTCATCGTCTGCGACCGCGGCGACCGCTACCTCTCCACGGGCGTGTTCCCGGCCTGAATCCTGTTGCTGCCTGCCCAGGCAGGCGTCACAACCGCCATGACACTTGCGGTCTTCGGTCCCCATGCCTGTGAGGATTGCGGCCGCTCTCTAGAATGCACGCCCTTAGAGGACACAGCCCATGAACGCCGACAAAGAGCTTGACACCCGAGGCCTGAACTGCCCCTTGCCCATCCTGAAGGCGAAGAAGGCCCTGGCCGATATGTCCAGCGGACAGGTGCTGAAGGTCATGGCCACGGACCCCGGTTCGGTACGGGACTTCCAGGCTTTCGCCCGTCAGACCGGCAACGATCTCGTGCAGCAGGACACCGCCGGCGCAGAGTTCATTCACTACCTTCGTCGGCGCTGAGCGCTACGGCAGCGCCTGCAGCGTGAATCAGAGCTGCAGCGTCTTGATCCAGTCCCGAAAGCCCGGGCCCAGCGCGGGGTGTTGCAGGGCCAGTTCGACGTTGGCCTCCAGGAATCCTTCCTTGCTGCCGCAGTCGTAGCGCCGTCCCTCGTAGCGGTAGGCAAACACCTTCTCGCGCCTCAGCAGTGAGGCGATGCCGTCGGTGAGCTGGATCTCCCCGCCCACGCCCCGGGGCTGGTTCGCGATTTCATGGAATACGCCTGGCGTGAGGATGTACCGCCCCGCCACGCCCAGACGTGAGGGCGCATCCTCTGGCGCCGGCTTTTCCACGATGCGCTGGATGTCCAGCATCCGGTCGCTGACGGGGTGGCCGGCGACGATGCCGTAGCGGCGGGTGTGTTCAGGAGGGACCTCCTGCACCGCGATGATGGAGGCCCGCCACTCGGCAAACTGGTCGACCATCTGCTTGAGCACGGGCGGGGTGCCCACCATCAGGTCGTCGGCCAGCAGGATGGCAAAGGGCTCGTTGCCCACCAGGCGTTGTCCGCACAACACCGCATGTCCCAGGCCCAAGGCCTGCGCCTGGCGCACGTAGATGCACTCCATGTCGTCAGGCTTGACGCCGCGGACGATGTCCAGCAACTCCTGCTTGCCCGCCTGCTCAAGCGCCACTTCCAGCTCGAAGGTCATGTCGAAGTGGTCTTCGATGGGGCGCTTGTGTCGCCCCGTGACGAAGATCATCTCCCGCACCCCGGCGGCGTAGGCCTCCTCCACCGCGTACTGGATCAGTGGCTTGTCCACCACCGGCAGCATTTCCTTGGGTTGGGCCTTGGTGGCGGGAAGAAACCGTGTGCCCAGGCCGGCAACGGGGAAGATGGCCTTCTTGACCGGCATCGTGGGCGGGCGCAGGGAAGTGGCGGACATCGCAAGTCTCCTGCCGCGGTCAGGTGCCGCCATTGAGTCTGGACAACTGCGCGCGCAGCCGGTCCAGGGTGTGGGTGTAGCCTTCCAGCCGTTCGCGCTCCTGTGCCACCACGGCCGCCGGGGCCCGGGCCACGAAGCTCTCATTGCCCAGCTTGGCCTGGGCCTTGGTGATCTCACCCTCCAGCCGCGTAATCTCTTTGCTCAAGCGCTCACGCTCGGCGGCGATGTCGATCTCCACATGCAAGGCCACGCGGCCCGCGCCCACCACCGAGACCGGTGCGTTGGCGGTGGCGGCTTCGAAGTCGGCCTGTCCTTGCAGGACCCGTACCTCGCTGAGCTTGCCCAGCACCTGCAGCAGCGGCGCGGCTTCGGCGATGAAGGGGTCGCCATGGGCCAGCAGCGGCACGCGCTGGGCGGGTGAGAGGTTCATTTCCGAGCGCAGGGTCCGCACTGCGGCCACCAGGCCCTTGAGCTGGGCCACCCAGGCATCGGCGGCGGCATCCACCCGTTCCAACTGGGCCTTGGGGTAGGCCGCCTGCGCCAGACCTGTGGTGTCGCCCGCGGCCTTGCGTCCCGCCACCGGGGCCACCCGCTCCCAGAGCTCGGCCGTGATGAAGGGCGTGAGCGGGTGCAGCAGGCGCAGGATGGTCTCCAGCGTGCGGATCAGCGTACGGCGCGTGGCGCGCTGCTCGGCCGGCCCGCCCTGCTGGATCTGCACCTTGGCGATTTCCAGGTACCAGTCGCAGTATTCGTCCCAGACGAAGCTGTAGAGCGCGTTGGCCACGTTGTCCAGGCGGTACTCGGCAAAACCTTGCTCGACCGCGGCTTCCACGCGCTGGATCTCGCTGCTGATCCAGCGGTCGGCCGGCGAGAAGCGCATGTAGCCGTGGAAGGGGCCGGCCGCCTGCGCCAAGCTGCCGTCGGCGTTGAACACGGGGGCGGCGCACTCGGCCTTGGTGTGTTCCTTCAGCCCGCAGTCCTGACCCTCGCAGTTCATCAGCACGAAGCGCGTGGCGTTCCACAGCTTGTTGCAGAAGTTGCGGTAGCCCTCGCAGCGCTTGGTGTCGAAGTTGATGTTGCGGCCCAGGCTGGCGTAGCTGGCCATGGTGAAGCGCAGGGCGTCGGCGCCATAGGCCGGCATGCCCTCGGGGAACTCCTTCCTCACCCGCGCGGCCACCTTGGGCGCGGTCTCGGGCTTGCGCAGGCCGGTGGTGCTCTTCTTCACCAGGGTGTCCAGGTCCACGCCCTGCATCAGGTCCACCGGGTCGAGCACGTTACCCTCGGACTTGCTCATCTTCTTGCCCTCGCTGTCGCGCACCATCCCGTGGATGTACACGTCGCGAAAGGGCACCTGGCCCGTGAAGTGGGTGGTCATCATGATCATCCGCGCCACCCAGAAGAAGATGATCTCGTAGCCCGTGACCAGGACGGAAGAGGGCAGGAACAGCTCCAGGTCCTTGGTCTTCGCGGGCCAGCCCAGTGACGAGAAGGGCACCAGGGCGGAGGAGTACCAGGTGTCCAGCACGTCCTCATCCCGGGTCAATTCACCCGAGTAACCGGCTGCGGTCGCCTTCTGGCGCGCCTCGTCCTCGCTGCGGGCCACGAAGAGTTCGCCACCGCTGCCGTACCAGGCCGGGATCTGGTGGCCCCACCAGAGCTGGCGCGACAGGCACCAGTCCTGGATGTTGCGCATCCACTCGTTGTAGGTGTTTACCCAGTTCTCGGGCACGAAGCGCACCTGACCCGATTCCACGGCGTCGATGGCCTTGCGGGCGATGCTGCGGCCATCGGCCCCGGGCTTGTTGACGGCCAGGAACCACTGGTCGGTGAGCATGGGCTCCACCACCTGGCCCGTGCGGGCGCAGCGCGGCACCATCAGGCGGTGCTTCTTGGTCTGCACCAGCAGGCCCAGGGCCTCCAGGTCGGCCACCACCTTCTTGCGCGCGTCGAAGCGGTCCAGCCCCTGGTAGGCCGCTGGGGCGTGCTCGTTGATGCGTGCGGCCAGGTCCAGCACGCCGATCATCGGCAGGCCGTGGCGCAGACCGACGGCGTAGTCGTTGGCATCGTGCGCCGGGGTGACCTTCACCACGCCCGTGCCGAAGGCGCGGTCCACGTAGGCGTCGGCGATCACCGGGATCTCGCGATCGCACAGCGGCAGATTCACCATCTTGCCGACGAGGGCCGAATAGCGCTCATCCTCGGGGTGCACCATGACGGCGGTGTCGCCCAGCATGGTCTCCGGGCGGGTGGTGGCGACCACCAGCGAACCCGTGCCATCGGCCAGTGGATAGCGGATGTGCCACAGGAAGCCGTCTTCCTCCTCGCTTTCCACTTCGAGGTCCGAGACTGCGGATTTCAGCACCGGGTCCCAGCTCACCAGGCGCTTGCCGCGGTAGATCAGGCCCTGCTCGTACAACTGCACGAAGGTGTCGGTCACCACGCCCGACAGCTTGTCGTCCATGGTGAAGTACTCGTGGCCCCAGTCCACGCTGGCACCCAGGCGGCGCATCTGTTGCGTGATGGTGGAGCCCGACTGCGCCTTCCACTCCCACACCCGGGCCACGAAGTTCTTGCGCCCCAGGTCGTGGCGGCTGATCTTCTGCTGCTCGAGCTGACGCTCGACCACGATCTGGGTGGCGATGCCGGCGTGGTCGGTGCCGGGCACCCACAAGGTGTTGGCCCCCTTCATCCGGTGGTAGCGCGTGAGCGCATCCATGATGGTCAAGTTGAAGGCGTGCCCCATGTGCAGCACGCCCGTCACGTTGGGCGGCGGCAGCTGGATGCTGAACGAGGACCGGCCCGGGTCGAGCGAAGGCTTGAAGGCCCCGGACTCCTCCCACAGCGGCGCCCATCGGGCCTCGATGGCGGCGGGTTCGAAGGACTTGGCGAGTTCGGTCATGGTGTTCCGGGGGGTTCGTCGGCCGGGATCTTCTCGGGCGCCAGCAACCCTGGGCCGTCGGGTGCCGCATGTGAAGAAGGCAGATGCTGCTGTCCTGCGGACCGGACAAAGTCGGAGGGCCGTCGATTTTAGGGGGCGCTGGCGCGTAGACTGGGGCCTGCGAGGGGCTGCGGGTGGGCGGTGCCTCCACTGGCAACCGGACGCGATGCGCCATGGGCTTTTCACGCAAGAACAGACTTCGGCCCTCCTGCATTTCGCGGGCAGCGCTGGTCTTGGCATTGCAGGCCGTGCTGGGGGCTGGTCTGACGGCTTGCGGCGGCGGGGGTACGGGTGGCGTAGGGTTCAGCGGCGGCGGCGTGGCAGTGCCCGCACCCTCGGGCGGCACGCCGGCAGAGCCGGTGGTCACGGCGCCGGGGTGTGCCGTGGATGAGCAGAAGCAGCAGCTGCGCGATGACTTTGCGGCAAGGTACTTCTGGAGCGACTGGTCTGCGCGGCCTGACACGGGTGCGGCCGCCACCCTGGCGGGCTACTTCGAAGTCCTGCGCTACGCCGGCGGCGACCCCATACCCGGCCATCCCGATGGCGCGCGCTGGCCCAGGGACCGGTGGAGCGGCTACCAGCCCACGGTGAGCTTCAATCGCCTGTTCGGCGACGGCGAGTCGCTGGGCTACGGGCTGGCGGTGGCGGGCCAGGAGGTGCTGGACCAGCCTGAACGCCCGCTGTATGTGCGCTACGTCGAGCCCGCCTCGCCTGCTGGCCGGGCCGGTGTGCGCCGTGGCGACCAGGTGCTTTCGCTCAATGGCAAGTCTGCAACCAGTCTGATTGCCGCCAACAACTTTGCTGCGCTCACGGCCAGCACCGTCGACGAGGTGCTCGAACTTCGCTTGCGCGCAACCTCGGGCGCGGAGCGTACCGTCAGCCTCCGCTCCGCCGTGTTCCCGCTGCGTCCGGTCGGGGGCCGGGCCGTGCTGTCGCGTCCGGACGGGCGTCAGGTCGCCTACCTGTACGTGCACCAGATGATCAGCCAGGCGCTGACGCCCATGACCGACGCTTTCGCCGACTATCGCGCCGCCGGCATCGACGAGCTGGTGCTGGACCTGCGTTACAACGGGGGCGGGCTGGTCTCCGTGGGACGCGACCTCGCCTCGCTCATTGCCGGCGGGCCGGTAGCCGGCAAGCCCTATGCCAGCCTGGTCTACAACCGCCAGCAGTCCGGCAGCGACTTCACCTTCGCCTTCACCGCCTCAGGGGCCTCGCTGGACCTGAAGCGGGTCTACGTGCTCACGGGCCGTCGCACCTGCTCGGCCAGCGAGCAACTGGTCAGCGGGCTGCGTGGTGTGGGGCTCGACGTGGTCCTGATCGGTGAAGCCACCTGTGGCAAGCCGGTGGGCTGGGTGCCCCGCAACCAGTGTGGCACCACTTACAGCATCGTGAACTTCGAGAGCCTGAACGCACGTGGCCAGGGCCGCTACTTCGATGGTTTCGCGCCCACCTGCGTGGTGGCCGAGGACTGGCGCTCGCCCACGGATTCCCCGCAAGACGCGCTGACGGCAGCCGCGCTGCGGCATTCGCAGACGGGCCAGTGCCCGGCCATCACCGAGTCGCGCAGCAAGCCGCTGTCGGCACGTGAGCGCGCGCCATGGCGTTCGGAACCGGACTTCCTGCCGGCGATGTTGCCCTGAGGCCGGTCACATCAGCAGGTGTTCACCCGCGTTCTCGCCACCCAGGATCACGTAGTTGACCTTCTTCAGGTCGGCCAGCACGCGGCCGCCGGCGTAGGAGATGGAGCTCTGCACGTCCTCGCGCATCTCGCGCAGGGTGTCGGCCAGGTGCCCCTTGATGGGCTCGAGGATGCGCTTGCCTTCGACGTGCTTGTACTCGCCCTTGTTGAAATCGCTGGCCGAGCCGTAGTACTCCTTGTAGCGCCGGCCCTCCACCTCCACGGTGGCGCCAGGTGACTCCTCATGGCCCGCGAACAGCGAGCCGATCATCACCATGGCCGCGCCGAAGCGCACGCTCTTGGCGATGTCGCCATGGTGGCGGATGCCGCCGTCCGCAATGATGGGTTTGGTGGCCACGCGGGCACACCACTTGAGCGCGCTCAACTGCCAGCCGCCCGTGCCGAAGCCCGTCTTCATCTTGGTGATGCAGACCTTGCCGGGACCCACACCCACCTTGGTGGCGTCCGCTCCCCAGTTCTCCAGGTCAATCACCGCTTCCGGCGTGGCCACGTTGCCAGCGATGACGAAGGTCTGAGGAAGACGCTGCTTGATGTGCTCGATGGTCTTGCGCACGCTGTCGGCATGCCCGTGCGCGATGTCGATGGTGATGTAGTCGGCCCCCACACCCTCGGCCGCCAGGCGGTCGATGGTGTCGAAGTCTGCCGGCTTCACGCCTGAACTGATGGACACGTACAGGCCCTGGTCGCGCATGCGCTGCGCGTAGGCCACGTTGTCGAGATCGAAGCGGTGCATCACGTAGAAGTAACCGTTGGTCGCCAGCCATTGGCTGATGGGCTCGTCGATCACGGTCTTCATGTTGGCCGGTACCACGGGCAAGCCGAAGCGACGCCCGCCGAATTCCACCGAGGCGTCGCACTCGCTGCGGCTTTCCACGCGGCATTTGCGCGGCAGCAGCAGGACGTTGTCGTAGTCGAAGATTTCCATGGCAGCAGCTCCATCAAGAAGGTTGAGAGCGCTTGACCGGCAGCCGGCGGGACCTGTCCCGGCAGGCGCTGCAAGGCGGAGGCAGCGGGGGGACGTGGCGCCGGGCACCTGAATTTGGGCCCGGTGGACGAGTGTACGCCTGACAGAATGGTTGCCATGCAACTTGAATCACATGCGGGCGCCACAGGCCCTGGATCGGCCGGCGACGACGCAGGCTCGGGTGAGGTGGCCCCGCCGCCCGCCAGCGCGTCAGGCGTGCCGGCGGCCCTGCTGCGCGGCTTGAACCCCGAGCAACTGGCGGCGGTGACCTTGCCCGCGCGCCCGGCGCTGATTCTGGCCGGCGCAGGCTCGGGCAAGACGCGGGTGCTCACCACCCGCATCGCTTGGCTGCTGCAGACCGGTCAGGTCTCGCCCGCGGGCGTGATGGCCGTGACCTTCACCAACAAGGCCGCCAAGGAGATGCTCACGCGGCTGTCGGCCATGCTGCCGCTGAACGTGCGCGGCATGTGGATAGGCACCTTCCACGGCCTGTGCAACCGCTTCCTGCGCGCACACTGGAAGCTGGCCGCGCTGCCGCAGTCCTTCCAGATCCTGGACGCGCAGGACTCGCTGTCGGCCGTGAAGCGCGTGATCAAGGCCCTGCAGCTCGACGAGCAGCGTTTCATACCCAAGCAGGTGAGCTGGTTCATCGCGGGGAGCAAGGAAGATGGCCTGCGGCCGCGGGACATCGAGCTGCGCGACGAGCAGACCCGCAAGCTGGTGGAGATCTACCAGGCCTACGAAGACCAGTGCCAGCGCGAGGGCGTGGTCGACTTTGCCGAACTGATGCTGCGCAGCTACGAGCTGATGCGCGACCACGAGGCCGTGCGCGAGCATTACCGGCGGCGCTTCCACCATCTGCTGGTGGATGAGTTCCAGGACACCAACCGCTTGCAGTACCGCTGGCTGCAGATGTTCGCCCCGCCTGGGACGGACCAGGGGGTGTTCGCCGTGGGCGACGATGACCAGAGCATCTACGCCTTCCGCGGCGCCCGGGTGGGCAACATGGCCGACTTCGAGCGCGAGTACCGCGTGCAGCAGGTCATCAAGCTCGAGCGCAACTACCGCTCGGCCGGCCACATCCTGGACGCGGCCAACGAACTGATAGCGAACAACAGCCGCCGGCTGGGCAAGAACCTGCGCACCGAAGCAGGTCCAGGCGAGCCGGTGCGCGTGCATGAGGCCACCAGCGACTATGCCGAGGCGCAGTGGTTGCTGGAGGAGTTGCAGCAACTGCACCGCGCCGGCATCGCGCGCAGTCAGATTGCCCTGCTGTACCGCAGCAATGCGCAAAGTCGCGTGCTGGAGAGTGCGCTGTTCAATGCCGGCATCGCATACCGGGTCTATGGCGGTCTGCGCTTCTTCGAGCGCGCCGAGGTCAAGCATGCACTGGCCTACCTGCGCCTGCTGGAGAACCCGAACGACGATACCGGCTTCCTGCGGGTGGTGAACTTCCCGGCGCGGGGCATTGGTGCGCGTACCCTGGAGTTGCTGCAGGACGTCGCCCGCCAGAGCGGCCGCAGCCTGCACCAGAGTGTGGGCAGCGTGGCGGGCAAGGGCGGGGCGAGCCTTCTGAGCTTTGTCGCCCTGGTCGATGCCATGCGCGAGGCCACGCGCGGCCTGACCTTGCGTCAGATCATCGAGCACGTGCTGCAGGCCAGCGGTCTGGTCGACTTCTACCGCGCTGGCAAGGAGGGGCAGGACCGCCTGGAGAACCTGGAGGAGCTGGTCAACGCCGCCGAGGCCTTCGTCACCCTGGAGGGCTTCGGCAAGGACGCGGTGAGCCTGCCGGTGGATGAGGCGCTGCCCGCGCTGTCCGCGCCCGACGCCGACAGCGGCGAGGTGATGTCGCCCCTGGCGGCCTTCCTCACCCACGCCGCCCTGGAAGCCGGTGACAACCAGGCCCAGGCTGGGCAGGATGCCATCCAGCTCATGACCGTGCACTCGGCCAAGGGCCTGGAGTTCGACGCCGTGTTCATCACGGGACTGGAAGAGGGCTTGTTCCCTCATGAAAACTCCTTGTCCGATGCCGATGGCCTGGAGGAAGAGCGGCGTCTGATGTACGTGGCCATCACCCGCGCCCGCCAGCGCCTGTACCTGAGCTTCAGCCAGACCCGCATGCTGCATGGCCAGACGCGCTACAACGTGCGCAGCCGCTTCTTCGACGAACTTCCCGAAGCCGCATTGAAGTGGCTCACGCCCCGCACGGCCGGCTTCGGCTCGGGCTACGCGCGCGACTACCAGGCGGCCTGGGCCCGCGGGTCGGGCCTGCACTCCATCGTGGGCGCCGGGCGGGTGACGCAGGCGCTGCCCGACGCCGGCTTGACCGCGCGCGCTGTCGAATCGGCCGACGGCGGGCCGCGCTGGCGTTCAGGCCAGGCGGTGTTCCACAACAAGTTCGGCGAGGGCGTGATCATCACGCTGGAGGGCAGCGGCGAGGATGCGCGGGCCCAGGTGAACTTCGGCCGCCATGGCGTGAAGTGGCTTGCGCTGGCCATCGCCAGGCTCACAGCCGTGGACTGAGAGCCTGCACCGACTGTCCGGTGCGCGCCGCGTCCGCGCCCATGGCCGCACGGGCGCTCGGTATCCGCGGGCGCTCGCTCAAGGGTCTGCGTGCTGCAGGGTGCTGCCGCCAAATGAGTCGTGGAAGGTGAACAGTAGCGACACGTAGAAGACGGTGGAGAAGATCAACACCGAGGGCAGCAGCAGCATGCCGGCCATCTCGCGCGCACCCAGCAGTCCTGCCAGCAGCGCCGTGGTCACGCCGAAGGCCACGATGATGCCCAGCCAGGACAGCAGGTAGACCACGAAGGCGCCGCGGCTGCGCCAGACTGCCAGCGTGCTGGAAAACAGGGCCTGAGCCGGACTCTGACCCCCCCAGTGCACCAGGGCGGGCGCATGCCAGAAGGGCACCGACAGCAGCGCGATCAGCCCGAAGCGGCACACCACGCCCCAGAACAATTGCGGGTCGCGCAGCAACTGTTCCACCTCGGGCGCCTGCTGGCTCTGCACCAGCAGGCGCTGAAGCTTCTCGAACTTGCCATCGTCCAGGCCATCGCTGACCAGCATCACCAGCACGGTCGCCGCGCCGTAGGCCACGCACAGCTTCAGTTGCCTATTGCGCCGCTGGGCATCCTCCTTCAGGGGCGTGAGGAAGCAGCCCGGGTGGACGGGCTTGCCGGCCAGCGCGGCCTCGCTGGCGACCATGAACCCCAGCGACAGCAGTGGCAGGGCCGCCACCACCAGCAGTGAACCCAACAGCGGCAGCAGCGACAGCACCAGGGCCGACAGCAGGAAACTCAGCAGCAGCACGCTGAAGGCCAGGGGATGCTTGCCGAACAGGCGAAAGCCGTCGCGCATCCAGCGGGCGCCCTGTGGGGCGGGAACGGGTTTGAGCAGCAGCGACATGAGGGTCTACAGCGGGGGATGCCAGGGATTGTCGATGCGCTCGCGCAGCACGCGCTCGAAGTGCGCCGGATCCTTGGGTTGCAGCATGGCTGCGTCGCGCGGCAGGAACCAGTCCCACAGGCGCGACAGCCAGAAGCGCAGGCCGGCTGCTCGCAGCAGCGCCGGCAGCAGGCGCAGCTCCAGGGGCGTGAGCAGTCGCTCGCTCTGGTAGGCGGCCAGGAAGGGCACCGCCAGTTCCTCGACCAGGCGTCCGCTATCGTGGTCGATGCACCAGTCGTTCAGGCACACCGCGACGTCGAACAGCAGAGCGTCGGTGCCGGCGAAATAGAAGTCGAAGAAGCCGCAGAGCCGGTCCTCACCCGCGCTGTCGTCGAACATCACGTTGTCGCGAAACAGGTCGGCATGGATGGGGCCGCGGGGCAGGGCGGCCGCGGCGGCGGAAGCGGCCAGCTCGCACTGGAAGGCGAGTTCGGACTGCAGCAGCCCGGCCACGCCGGGAGGCACATGTGGCAGCACCACGGGGACGGTGGCCTGCCACCAGGACAGGCCCCGCAGGTGCGGCTGGTGCAGGGGGAAGTCGGCGCCGGCGCGGTGCATGCGGGCCAGCATCGCGCCGACTTGCTCGGCGTGCAGCGCGCCGGGGGCCAGGCGGTGGCTGCCGGGCAGACGGGTCACCACCGCGGCGGGCTTGCCCGACAGCGCGTGCACGAGGGCCCCGCGCTCGTCCGCCTGCGGCGCCGGCACGGGGATCCCGTGTCCGGCCAGATGGCGCATCAGTTCCAGGTAGTAGGGCAACTGATCCGGCGGCAGGCGCTCGAAGAGCGTCAGCACCCACTGTCCTTGCGAGGTGACGGCAGAGTAGTTGGTGTTCTCGATACCTGAGCGTATGCCTCGCAGGTCGGTCAGCGCGCCCAAGCCCAGGCGGCGCAGCAGGGCATCGGCGTCCGTGCGGGACACCTCGGTGTAGACGGCCATCAGGCGCTCCCGGTCGGGTTCTGACGGCCGTGGGGCGGGCGGCGTGATGTCATGAGCCGAATTCTAGGCGGGGGCACACCGAAGCCGCGCCGGGCCGGGCCGCACCCGCAGGCCTGCGGCGCCGGGCCCCCCGGCGGCGGCGGGCTCCACAATCCAGCGCAGACGTCCCCGACCCGAGGCCCCGATGAGCGAGCACACCCTGCTGCTGGTGGATGGATCCAGCTACCTGTACCGCGCCTACCATGCCATGCCGGATCTGCGCGCCCCGGACGGTTTTCCCACGGGTGCCGTGCACGGCATGGTGGCCATGATGAGGCGCCTGCGCGAGCAGGTGCCCGCCGCCCACGCCGCCTGTGTGTTCGACGCCAAGGGCGACACCTTCCGCAACGCCTGGTACGCCGACTACAAGGCCCACCGCCCGCCCATGCCCGAGGCCTTGGCCCAGCAGATCACGCCCATCCACGAAGTGGTGCGCCTGCTGGGCTGGCCGGTGCTGGAGATACCCGGCATCGAGGCGGACGACGCCATCGGCACCCTCGCCCGCGTGGGTGCAGCCAGCGGGCACCGGGTGGTGATCTCCACGGGCGACAAGGACCTGGCGCAGTTGGTGACGCCTGCGGTCACGCTGATCAACACCATGAGCAACGAGACGCTGGACGAGGCCGGGGTGCTGGCAAAGTTCGGCGTGCCTGCGGAGCGCATCGTCGACTACCTCTCGTTGATCGGTGATGCGGTGGACAACGTGCCCGGTGTGGACAAGGTGGGCCCCAAGACCGCGGCCAAGTGGCTGGCGGACCACGGCTCGTTGGACGGTGTCATCGCGGCGGCTGCTTCCATCAAGGGTGTGGCGGGCGACAACCTGCGCCGGGCCCTGGACTGGCTGCCGCAGGCGCGTCGCCTGGTGACCGTGGTGACGGATTGCGACCTGTCCGGCCACGTGCCCGGCTGGCCGGCGCTGGACGGCCTGGCGCTCCAGGACGTGAACCGCCAGGGGCTGCTCGACTTCTTTGCCCGCTACGGTTTCAAGACGTGGCGGCGCGAGCTGGAGGAAGGGGGCGGCCTGCAGGTGTCGGCCTCGGTGGCCGCTTCCGGTTCAGGGGCACGGGCGGGTTCAGGTGAAGGATCGCCGGCTGCAGCGGCAGACGACCCCGGTGAGGCTGCGGCCGCTGCCGCGCGCGCCCTGCCGATTGCCCGGGCGTACGAGACCGTGCTGACGCGCGAGCGCCTGGACCACTGGCTGGCCGCCGTTCGCGCGGCGCCCCTGGTGGCCGTGGATACCGAGACCGATTCATTGGACGGTATGCGCGCCCGTATCGTGGGTATCAGCCTCGCGGTAGAGCCGGGCCGGGCCGCCTACATCCCGCTCGCCCATGACGGCCCGGGCGCACCGAAGCAACTGCCGCTGGAGGAGGTGCTGGCCCTGCTGAAGCCCTGGCTGGAGGACGAGACTGCGGCCAAGGTGGGCCAGCACGTCAAGTACGACACCCATGTGTTCGCCAACCATGGCATCGCCTTGCGCGGCGTGCGCCATGACACCATGCTGCAGAGCTATGTGCTGGAGGCGCACAAGCCGCACAGCCTGGAGAGCCTGGCCGAACGCCACCTGGGCCGTCGAGGCCTGAGCTACGAGGAGTTGTGCGGCAAGGGTGCCCACCAGATCCCGTTCGCCCAGGTGGATGTGGAGCGCGCCACGCAGTACTCGGGCGAGGACAGCGAGATGACGCTGCATGTGCACCAGGCGCTGTGGCCGCAGCTGGAGGCGTCGCCGCGCCAGCGCGAGGTGTACGAGCGCATCGAGATGCCCGCCAGCGCGGTCTTGGGGCGCATCGAACGCCACGGCGTGCTGATCGACAGCGCGCTGCTGGCGCGCCAGAGCCGGGATCTGGCCGAACGCATGCTGGCGATCGAGCAGGAAGCCTACGCACTGGCCGGCCAGCCCTTCAACATGGGCTCGCCCAAGCAGATCGGCGAGATCCTGTTCGGCCGACTGGGCCTGCCCGTGAAGAAGAAGACGGCCACCGGGGCACCCAGCACGGACGAGGAAGTGCTCCAGGAGCTGGCGGCGGACTACCCGCTGCCCGCACGCATCCTGGAGCACCGCAGCCTGTCCAAGCTCAAGGGCACCTACACCGACAAGCTGCCGCAGATGGTCAACCCCGCCACGGGCCGGGTGCACACCCATTACGCGCAGGCGGTGGCGGTGACGGGCCGGCTGTCCAGCAACGAGCCCAACCTGCAGAACATCCCCATCCGCACGGCCGAGGGCCGGCGCGTGCGCGAGGCCTTCATCGCCCCGCCCGGCTGGCGCATCGTCAGCGCCGACTACTCGCAGATCGAGCTGCGCATCATGGCCCACATCAGCGGCGACCCGGGCATGACACGCGCCTTCGCTGAAGGCCAAGACATCCACCGCGCCACCGCCAGCGAGGTCTTCGGTGTGCCGCCAGCCGAGGTCAGCAGCGAGCAGCGCCGCTACGCCAAGACCATCAACTTCGGCCTGATCTACGGCATGGGCGCCTTCGGCCTGGCGCAGAGCCTGGGCATCGAGCAGAAGGCCGCACGCGACTACATCGACCGCTACTTCGCCCGCTTCGCTGGCGTGCGCCGCTACATGGAGGAGACCAAGGCGCGTGCCGCCGAGCTCGGTTATGTGGAGACGGTTTTTGGCCGGCGCCTGGTCCTGCCCGAGATCCGGGGGGGCAACGGTCCGCGTCGCGCGGGTGCCGAGCGCCAGGCCATCAACGCGCCCATGCAGGGCACGGCCGCCGATCTCATCAAGCTGGCCATGATCGCGGTGCAGGACGCCCTGGATGCCGAGGGACTGGCTACGCGCATGATCATGCAGGTGCACGACGAACTCGTGTTCGAGGCGCCCGAGACCGAACTGGAGTGGGCCCGCAGCCGCGTGCCGCAGCTCATGGCCGGGGTGGCCCGCCTGAGCGTGCCGCTGCTGGCCGAGGTGGGCGTGGGCCTGAACTGGGAGGAAGCCCACTGACGCCACCGCGTCCGCCCCGTGTGTGTGGCCCTGAATCCTCCCGCGCTTGCTCAATGTCCGAGACGTCTGAAGCGCCTGAAACGCCCCCAGGCCTCGGTCGGGAGGCTGCAAGCCCCTAGACTTCCCGCATACCTTCCCGACGCCCTCTTTCCGCCAGGAGCACCGCACCATGGTTCGTGACGACTTTGACCTTCTCGTGCCTTCGCAAGGCCTGAATCGGCGCGGCTTCGGTCGCACGGCCCTGGGTGCGGGCTTTGCCGCCGCCGTGCTGCCCGTGGTGGCGCAGACCACCATCAAGACCGACACCAACGGCCTGGTCGCCGGTGAGGTGGACATCCCGGTGGGCAGCTTCAGGATGCCAGCCTACCGGGCCATGCCGGCCGGCCGCACCCGGGCGCCGGTCATCCTGGTCATCAGCGAGATCTTCGGCGTGCACGAACACATCGCCGACGTGGCGCGGCGATTTGCGAAGGCGGGCTACTTCGCCATCGCGCCCGAACTCTTCGTGCGTCAGGGCGACGCGCAGTCCTACGGCGAGATCGCCCGGCTGCAGGCCGAAGTCATCTCCAAGGTGCCCGATGCCCAGGTGATGGGCGATCTGGACGCCTGCGCCGCCTGGGCGGCGTCCCAGGGCGCCGACGCGGCGAGGCTGGGCGTGACCGGGTTCTGCTGGGGCGGGCGCATCACCTGGCTGTATGCCGCGCACAACCCGGCGGTGAAGGCCGGTGTGGCCTGGTATGGTCGCCTGGTGGGTAACGCCAGCCCCCTGACGCCACGCCACCCCGTGGACCTGGCCAGCGAGCTCAAGGCGCCGGTGCTGGGGCTGTACGGCGCGGCTGATTCCGGCATACCCCTGGACACCGTGGACAGGATGAAGACGGCACTGGCTGCCGGCAGCCCGGCCGCGCGGGCAAGCGAGTTCCAGGTCTATCCCGATGCGCCGCACGCCTTCCATGCAGACTACCGCGCAACCTTCCGCCAGCAGGCAGCGCAAGACGGCTGGCGGCGATGCCTGGAGTGGATGCGCAGGTACGGCGTGACTTGATCGGCTTCGGCTCCTCTTCGCCCCCTGTGCTCAGGGGGCCTGGCCTGGCCGTCTTGCCGGGCTGCACAGGGGCGTTGACAGGGTCTGTATGCTCTGAAGCATGACCCTGACCTACATCATCATGGCCACGCTGGCCGGCGGCATCCTGTCGGTCCTGGTGGCTGCGTCCCTGACAGTGGCCCTGCTGGGCCGCGTGGTGCAGGGGCTGGTGAGCCTGTCTGCAGGCGTCCTGCTGGGAACGTCCTTGCTGCACGTGCTGCCCGAGGCCTTCGAAAGCAAGACCGCCGACGCCCACGACCTGTTCCTGACCCTGCTGATCGGACTGCTGTCGTTCTGGCTGCTGGAGAAGGCCGAGTTGTACCGCCACGGCCATCATCACGAAGGTGACGGCCACGCGCATCACCACGAGTTCGATGCCCATCAGGCCGGCCGCGGAGGCTTGAGCATCCTGCTGGGCGACAGCATCCACAACTTCTGCGACGGCATCATCATCGCGGCCGCGTTCCTCACCGATGTGCAACTGGGCATCGTGACCGCGATGGCCGTCGTGGCGCACGAGATCCCGCAGGAGGCCGGCGACTACATCGTGCTGCTCAATGCCGGCTTTTCCCGACGCAAGGCACTCCTTTTCAATGCCCTGTCGGGCCTGGCCGCAGTGCTGGGCGGGGTGGTGGGCTACTTCGTGGTCGGGCCCTGGGAAGACCTGTTTCCCTATCTGCTGGTGGTGGCCTCCAGCAGCTTCATCTACGTGGCCGTGGCTGACCTGCTGCCGCAGTTGCAGCAACGCCTGTCATGGCGCCAGGTGCTGGCGCAGGTGGCCTGGCTGGCCGTCGGCCTGGCCGTGGTCACCACGGCCACCGCGGTGCTGCACGTCCACTGACGCTGCTGGCCTTGCCTGGCAGCCCTCAGCGGATCACCAGCACGGGCAGCGTGCTGTGGGTCAGCACCTTGTGCGTCTCGCTGCCCAGCAGCAGGGCCCCCAGCCCGCGCCGGCCGTGGGACGCCATGACCACGAGGTCGCAGCCCTTGGCCTTGGCCTGATCCAGGATCGCCTCCCACGGGTGCAGGGCCTCCACGGTCGCCCCCGCGGCCTGGACGCCCTGAGCTGCCGCCTCCTGCAGCGCGGCCTGGACGCTCGCCTGCGCCGCGCGTTCCTGGGCGTCGAAGAATTCCTGGGGCGGCACCGGCTGCATCTCCGAGATGGCGCTGTACGGGAAGGGCTCCTTGACGCTCAGGACCTCCAGCCGCGCGCCCGTAAGCCGGGCCAGGCGGGCTGCCTCCTGCACGGCCCGAACCGACAACTCGGACCCGTCGGTGGGCACAAGGATCTGCTGGTACATCGGCCATCTCCTGCGCGCCCCGCGGAGCGGGGGTATGAAGTGGGAGTATGAACCTTGGCCGTGCAACTGCCTTGATGCAGGTCAAGCGTGCGCTATCCCGGCTTGTTATCGAGGTTCCCGGGGACGCACCCGGGTTGCGGTGATGCCTGCGCCGACAATCAGCGCCATGCCCAGCAGGGTCGAGGCTTCCAGGGGGTCACCAAAGACCCACACGCCCAGCACCACCGAGAACGCGATGCCCAGATACTGCAGTGCCGCATTGACCAGCGGGTGACCGATGGCCCAGGCGCGGGTCATCAGCAACTGGGCGGTGGTGGCCAGCACGCCCACGGCCAGCACCAGCCCCAGGCCCCGCGCGGTATGCGGTGCCGGCCCGCCTTGCAGGGCCACCAGCACGACCCCCAGGACGATGCCGCCGATGGAGAAGTAGAAGAC
The DNA here is from genome assembly GCA_046087245.1 of Rubrivivax sp. GTDB lineage: Bacteria > Pseudomonadota > Gammaproteobacteria > Burkholderiales > Burkholderiaceae_C > Rubrivivax. Next base: position 30,809 of record JBJTZN010000187.1, on the reverse strand, counting down.
GATCCTGTCCTCGGGCTCGCCGATGCGGCCCAGGGCGGCCACGTGCAGGTAGGCCAGGGCGGCGGTCATGCCCGACACCAGACCCGCCAGACCGTGCCAGACCTGCTGCTGGTCGATGGTCGGACGCAGCACCAGCCCGACGCCGGCAAAACCGGCAAGCACCACCAGCACCTGGCCCGCGCTGGCCGCGGGCCGTCCCTCGCGCACGAACAGCAGGCTTGCAGCCACCACGAACAGCGCCAGCCACACCGAAGACATCGAGTTCAAGGTCATGGCCGTGCCCAGCGGCAGGCCAGTGAGCGAGTAGAACCACAGGCCCAGACCGGTCACGCCCAGCACCGCCCGCCACAGGTGCATCAGGGGCACCTGCGTACGCAGGGTGCCACCGCGTCGGCGCACCAGCAGCGTCACGATCATTGCGCCGATGAGCGAGCGGTACAGCACGAGGTCGGGTGCGGGGTAGTGTGCGCTGGCGAGCTTGACGCAAAGACCCATCAGCGCGAAGAGCGCCGAGGCGAACACCATCAGGGCCGAGGCGGCCACGACAGGGGGTGGCGCCAGCCCGGGCGCGGACGGCTTCAGCGCCAGGCCCCGGACGGGCTGGGCCGGGTACGGGTCATCCGAGCGCGGGCCTCATCGCACGGCGGTACCACTCGTGGAAGTGCTGCATGCCGTCTTCCATCGGGCTCTGGTAGGGCCCGGCCTCGTCGTCGCCGCGTTCCATCAGGGCGCGGCGGCCGGCATCCATGCGCTCGGCGATCTCGTCATCCTCGACCAGGGTCTCCCGGTACGCTGCCTGTTGGGCCTGCACGAACTCGGGTTCAAAGGCCGCCACTTCCTCGGGGTAGAAGAACTCGACCAGATTCAGCGTTTTCTGCGGCCCCCGGGGATGCAGCGTGGACACCACCAGCACCTGCGGATACCACTCCACCATGACGGTGGGGTACAGCGTCAGCCAGATGGCACCGTGGGCGGGGGACTGCCCTTCGTGACGGTCCAGCACGGCCTGATGCCAGGAGCGATAGGTCTCCGAGCCCGGGCGCGCCAGGGCGTGGTGGACGCCCACGGTCTGCACCGAGTGCCGCTGACCGAATTCCCAGCGCAGGTTCTCACAGTCGACAAACCCCGACAGCCCGGGATGGAAGGGCGCGACGTGGTAATCCTCGAGATAGACCTCGATGAAGGTCTTCCAGTTGTAGGCACACTCGTGCATCTGGGCGGAGTGAAAGACGTAGCCGTCGAAGGACAACTCACGCTGCACGCCCAGGCCTGCCAACTCCACGCCCACGTCGCGGCTGCCGGGCGTGCGCTCGAAGAGCAGCCCGTTCCAGGATTGCACCGGGTAGTTGCGCAGATTCAGGCAAGGGTCTTCGGCAAAGTGCGGGGCGCCGATCAACCTGCCTTCCAGGCCATAGGTCCATCGGTGCAGCGGGCACACGATGTTGGCGCCGGTGCGGCCGCGGCCCTGGAGCATGATGGCCTGGCGGTGCCGGCACACGTTGGACAGCAACTCCACGCCCGCGCCGGAGCGCACCAGCGCTCGCCCGTGTCCCTCGTGGGCAAGGGACTGGAAGTCTCCGACTTCGGGCACGCTCAAGGCGTGTCCGAGGTACCTGGGATGCGACTGAAAGATGAGCGACTGCTCCTGGCGGAACAGACCCTCGTCGAAGTAGCTGGAAACCGGTAATTGCGAGCGACTGCGCTCAAGAGCTCGGAGACTGACGCTCAGGTCGGACATGATCCAAAGGATCTCCATGGTCAGGATGTCAAACCCCCACCCGGAGGCCCCGCGGGTGAGTCGCAACGGATCGGGGGCGAAGACGTTCGCACCCCTGGCCGAAGAGGGGCCGGATTCTACCCACGACCCTGGCTTGCTGGGGGATGACCACCGCCTGAGGGCCCTAGAATCTCTTGGACTTCAAGGTCTTTCGATGCCCAAAGCCTCATCACGCCCCGATCTCGAAGCGGCCTCAAGCGCCGACGCGCTGAGTTATGAAGCCGCGTTGGCCGAACTGGAGCAGTTGGTAGCGGCCATGGAGGCCGGGCAGATGCCGCTGGACCGGCTGCTGGAGGGCTACAGACGCGGGGCCGATCTGCTGGCCCTGTGCCGCGGCCGCCTGAAGGCCGTGGAAGACCAGGTCCAGGTGCTGGAGGAAGGTCGCCTGAAGCCTCTGGAGTCGGGCCGGCCATGAGTCCAGCACAGTCGCAAGACTGGACCCGGCAGGCATTGGCGGATGTGGAGTCTGCGCTGCAGGCCTGGGTGCCGGCTGACGCCCCAGGTGGGCTGGGCCAGGCCATGCGCTACGGCGTGCTCGACGGCGGCAAGCGGCTGCGCGCCCTGCTCGTGCTGGCAGCCGCCCAGGCCGTGCAGGGGCAGACCGAGGCCGCCTTGCGCGCAGCGGCGGCCGTGGAACTCATCCACGCGTACTCCTTGATCCACGACGACATGCCTTGCATGGACAACGACGTGCTGCGCCGTGGCAAGCCCACCGTGCACGTGCAATTCGGCCAGGCGCAGGCCATGCTGGCTGGCGATGCCATGCAGGCCCTGGCCTTCGAGGTGCTGACGCCCGAGCAGGGGATGGAGCCGGCCGTGCAGGCCCGGCTGTGCGGCTTGCTGGCACGCGCTGCCGGACACGCCGGCATGGCCGGTGGGCAGGCGATCGACCTGGCCAGCGTGGGCATGCCGCTGACCGAGGAGGCGCTTCGCGACATGCACCGGCGCAAGACCGGTGCGCTGCTGCAGGCCAGTGTGCTGATGGGTACGGCTTGCGGAGCGGCCGATGAACGGGCGCATGACGCGTTGGCCGACTTCGGCGCAGCCATCGGCCTGGCCTTCCAGGTGGTGGACGATGTGCTGGATGTCACCCAGGACTCCGGCGTCCTGGGCAAGACAGCCGGCAAGGACAGTGAGCAGAACAAGCCCACGTACGTGCGCTTGCTGGGCCTGGACCGCGCTCGACGTTATGCCCGCGAACTGCGCGCCCAGGCCCATGAGGCCCTGGCGGCTTCGGGATTGACCTCGGTCCATGCGCTGTCCATGCTTGCCGACAAGGTGGTGGACCGTGAGAATTGATCCTGCCTGCCCCAGCGCCGCGCGCCGGTGGGTGGTCCCCGCACCCGTCCAGGCCCGCGTTCCTGCCAAGCACCTTAGACACCGATGACTTCAGCCCTGCTTCCCACGCTCGACAGTCCTGCCGATCTGCGCCGGCTTGCGCGTTCGCAACTGCGCCAGGTGGCCGATGAAGTGCGGCAGAAGGTGGTCGATACCGTCAGCCAGACCGGGGGCCACTTCGGCAGCAACCTCGGCAGCGTGGAGCTGACCGTGGCGCTGCACTACGTGTTCAACACGCCCTACGACCGGCTGGTGTGGGACGTGGGCCACCAGACCTACCCGCACAAGATCCTCACGGGCCGGCGTGACCGCATGCACACGCTGCGGCAACAGGGTGGCGTCAGCGGATTCCCGCGCCGTGAGGAGAGTGAATACGACACCTTCGGCGTGGGCCACAGCTCGACCTCCATCTCCGCCGCCCTCGGGATGGCGCGCGCTGCGCAGCTCAAGGGTGAGAACCGGCGGGCCGTGGCCATCATCGGCGACGGCGCCATGACTGCGGGCATGGCCTTCGAGGCCATGAACAACGCGGGCGACCCCCACGCGGGAGCCCTGCCTGACATGCTGGTGGTGCTCAACGACAACGACATGTCCATCAGCCCGCCCGTGGGCGCACTGAACAAGTACCTGGCGCGCTTGATGAGCGGCAAGTTCTACACCGCCGCGCGCGAAGGCGCCAAGAGCGTGCTGCGCGGCGCGCCGCCGCTGTTCGAATTGGCCCGTCGCTTCGAAGAGCATGCCAAGGGCATGGTCGTGCCGGGCACCATCTTCGAGGAGTTCGGCTTCAACTACGTCGGTCCCATCGACGGCCACGATCTGGAAGCGCTGGTGCCCACGCTGGAGAACCTGCGCGACAAGAAGGGGCCGCAGTTCCTGCACGTGGTCACGAAGAAGGGCTATGGCTACCAGCCCGCCGAGGCCGATCCGGTGAAGTACCACGCTGCTTCAGGCAAGTTCAACCCGGCCGAAGGCTTTCCCAAGAGTGCGCCCGGCAAGCTGACCTTCACCCAGGTGTTCGGCCAGTGGCTGTGCGACATGGCCGAGGCCGACGAACGCCTGGTGGCCATCACGCCGGCCATGCGCGAAGGCTCGGGCATGGTGGAGTTCCACAAGCGCTTCCCGAAGCGTTACCACGATGTGGGCATTGCGGAGCAGCATGCCGTCACCTTCGCGGCAGGCATGGCCTGCGAGGGACTGAAGCCGGTGGTGGCCATCTACTCCACCTTCTTGCAGCGCGGTTACGACCAGCTCATCCACGACGTGGCCATCCAGAACCTGCCGGTGATGTTTGCGCTGGACCGCGCCGGTCTGGTGGGCGCCGACGGCGCCACCCACGCTGGCGCGTACGACATCGCCTACATCCGCTGCGTGCCCAATCTGAGCCTGATCGCCCCGTCGGACGAAGACCAGTGCCGCAAGGCGCTGACCACGGCCTTCCGCCAGGGCCACGCCGTGGCGGTGCGCTACCCGCGCGGCTCCGGCGTGGGTGCGGTGATCGACCCGGCACTGACCGAACTGTCTTGGGGCCGCGGCGAGGTCCGCCGTCAGGGCCGGCGCATCGCCATTCTGGCTTTCGGCACCTTGCTGCATCCTTGCCTGGCGGTGGCCGAGCGCCTGGACCTGAGCGTGGCCGACATGAAGTTCATCAAGCCACTGGACGCCGAACTGGCGGTCGAGTTGGCGCGCAGCTACGACGCGCTGGTCACGGTGGAGGAGGGCTCGCTCATGGGCGGCGCCGGCAGCGCGGTGGCCGAGGCGCTGGCTGCGGCGGGCGTGACGGTGCCCCTGCTGCACCTGGGCCTGCCGGACCAGTTCATCGAGCACGGTGATCCGGGCAAGTTGCTCGCCCTGTGCGGCCTGGACGCCGCGGGCATCGAGGCATCGATCGTGCGCCGCTTCGGTCCTTCACCGGCCCTGGCAGCGGCCGCGGCCTGAACGCGCTTCCCGACGCTCGATTCAACCTGGCTGCACGGCCCCTATCACCCGAGTGACGCCACCGCCTGCGGTTTGGTGTCATGCTTCGGCTGCCATGACCAACCTGACCGACGCCCTGCACATCCCTGACACCCAAAGCTCGCGCGATGAACGCCGGCTGGTCATCCAGCGCGTGGGGGTGAAGGACGTTCGCTATCCGCTGCAGTTGCAGGTGGCGGGTGTCGTCCAGTCCGCGGCGGCGCGCTGGAGCCTGGACGTGGCGTTGCCGGCCGAGCGCAAGGGCACGCACATGTCGCGCTTTGTCGCCTGGCTGGATGCGCTCGACAGTCCCCTGGACCTGCCCACCCTGCGCGAGCGGCATGCTGCGATGCTGCAGCTGCTGGACGCCACCGAAGGCCGGATCGAGGCCGAATTCAGCTTCTTCCTGCGCAAGCGTGCCCCGGTGTCAGGGCTGTCCAGCCTGCTGGATTACCAGGGCCGCTGGGTGTCGCAAACGCTCCAGGGCGTCACCACGGTGTGGATGCAGGTGGCTGTGCCGGTCAAGAGCCTGTGCCCATGCTCCAAGGAGGTCTCCGACTACGGCGCGCACAACCAGCGTTCCATCGTGACGGTGCAGGTCGAGCCCCTGCAGCCCCTGGAATGGCACGAGTTGGTGCGGGTTGCCGAAGACTCCGCCTCCAGCGAGATCTGGCCCATGCTCAAGCGTGCCGACGAAAAGTGGATCACCGAGCGGGCGTACGAGAACCCCAAGTTCGTCGAAGACCTGGTGCGCGACGTCGCCTTGCGGCTGCAGGCCGATGCCCGGGTGGGACGCTATGCGGTAGAGGTGGAGAACTTCGAGTCCATCCACAACCACAGCGCCTACGCCCGCATCGAGAGATCCGCAGCGGTTTGAGCGGCCGCGTGACCGGTGTTCGACGGGCAGGACCGTCCGTTGTCCCTCGGTACCGTGCCGACCGTGTGGGCAGCGGGTGCTGCGCAGATCATTGTCCTGGACGGTGCAGTGGGTGACCCCTGTCCGAGCGCGCCGATTTGTCGCGGGGCTGCACACGACCTGTTCTGCAGCTTTCGCTCCTGTACGCGGTGAGCGCCCAACGGGTCCGTGCCCGGGCCGGTGCCCCAGCGGTGTCCCCACGAAGCAGGCGTCCTGAGCGATGATGTGGGATGGCCTGCGCATGCTTGTGGATCTGCCAACGCCGATCCGGCCCGCTGATCTGACCTGCTGATCTCACCCGTCGAGCCGCCCCCATGTATCCTTTCGAATATCACCTCCCCCTGTCGCAGAGCGACGCCGTGTCGGCCTGCGCGGGCGACAGCCGCTATCTTGCGGGCGGGCAGAGCCTGATCCAGGCCATGAGGCTTAGGCTGTCTTCGGCGCAGCACCTGGTGGACCTGCGCGCCGTCCCGGGTCTGGAAGGCATCGATTGCGGACCGCAGGGGCTGAGGATGGGTGCAATGGTTCGCCACGCCGAGGTGGCTGCCTCGGCGCTCGTGCGCCGGCATCTGCCGGCCCTGGCGGAGCTGGCCGCGGGCATTGGCGATCCCATGGTGCGATCCATGGGCACCCTGGGCGGGTCGCTGGCCCATGCCGACCCTGCCGCCTGCTACCCCGCTGCCGTGCTCGGACTGGGGGCCACGGTGCACACCCCGGCGCGGGCCATCGCTGGTGAGGGTTTCTTCACGGGCCTTTACGCCACTGCGCTGCAGCCGGGCGAACTCATCACCGCGGTCACTTTCCCGTTGCCGCAGCGGGCTGCCTATGTCAAATTCAAGCAGCCGGCTTCGAGGTTCGCGCTGATTGGCGTGTTCGTGGCCCAAGGCCCGCAAGGGGTGCGCGTGGCGGTCACGGGCGCGAAGGACGCCGTGTTTCGCGTCCCCGATCTGGAGGCGGCACTGAACTCGCGCTTTGACGCGCAGGCTGTGCGGGCCTGCGCCGTGTCGCCCGAAGGCCTGCTGAGCGACCTGCATGCCAGCGCAGCCTACCGCGCCGCCCTGATCCCGGTGCTGGCCTCGCGCGCAGTGGAAAAGGCCCGCGCCTCCTGAAGTCTGGTGGCCCTGCGCTGCCTGGTCCGGGCGCCGGCGGGTCCTCAGCTACCGGTGGTGGCCCGAACCTCCAGGATGGAGGTCACTCCCGACAGCACCTTCTCGATGCCGTCCTGGCGCAGCGTGCGCATGCCCGACTCGGTGGCGGCCTTCTGGATGTCGTCGGTACGGGCGCCGGTCTGGATCATGTGTCGCAACTCGCGCGTGGCCAGCAGCAACTCATGGATGCCTGCCCGACCTTGGTAGCCGGTGCCAGCGCACATGTCGCAGCCCGGGCTCTCATGGTGCACCAGCAGGCCCTGGCCGGAGGGGTCGTGGACGCTGAGGTCCTGGCGCGATCGACCGAAGCGCTGCGTCCACTGGCCGACCAGGGCTGCGGTGGTAGGTCGGTTGCGGGCCTCGCCGAAGGATTGGAGGTAATCGGCCGCCAGTGCCTCGATTTCCAACTGCGTGGCCGGCCGCGCGGTACGGCAATGCGGGCACAGCTTGCGCACCAGTCGCTGCGACAGCACGCCCAGCAGGGAGTCCCCGAAGTTGAAGGGGTCCATGCCCATGTCCAGCAGGCGTGTCACGGTCTCCGGGGCGCTGTTGGTGTGCAGGGTGGACAGCACCAGGTGACCCGTGAGCGAGGACTCGATTGCCACCTGGGCGGTCTCCTTGTCCCGGATCTCGCCGACCATGATGATGTCCGGGTCGGCGCGCAGCAAGGAGCGCAGCGCCTTGTCGAAGGTCCAGCCGATCTTGGGGTTGACCTGCACCTGGCGCAGGCCCTCCTGCGTGATTTCGATCGGGTCCTCGGCTGTCCAGATCTTGCGCTCGGGGCCGTTGATCGTTGCCAGGGCGGAGTGCAGCGTGGTGGTCTTGCCCGAGCCCGTGGGCCCTGCGCACAGGAACATGCCGTAGGGCTTGCGCATGAGTTGCTTCAACTCGGCCAGGTTGTAGGGTGACAGGCCCAGATCGTCCAAAGCGATGAGACGGGCCGACGACAGCAGCCTGAGCACGGCATCTTCCAGGCCGCCGAAGGTGGGTATGGTGACCACCCGCAACTCCAGCCGGCTGCCCTGGACGAACTTCCCCATGGTGATCTTGCCATCCTGCGGCCGGCGCCGCTCGGAGATGTCCAGGTCGGACATGATCTTGAGGCGAGCCAACAGTGCGGCACGGTAGTTGTGCGGCAGTTGCAGGTAAGGCGCAAGGACGCCATCCCTGCGGAACCGGATGTTCACCTTCTGGTTGCCTGGCTGGCTCTCGATGTGGATGTCCGAGGCCCCCCGCGCTTGCGCCTCAAGAATCATGGTGTTGAACAGCCGCACCAGGGCGTTGTCGGACTGCTCGATAGCCTCCTGGTCGTCCCCTGTGTCCTCGACCGACTCCAATTCCAGTGTCGCGAGCAATTCGCCGGAACCCTGGGGCTCGGCTTGGCCCAAGGTCCCGCCCACCGGTTCGAGACCCCCCCGAGCTTCGTGGGCCATCCCTTCGTAGTTGCGCTTCAGCGCTTCGGACATCGTGCCTGCAAGCGCCAGAACCGGGGTGACTTTGCAACCGGCTGCGAACTCCAGTTCGTCCAGGGCCTTGGTCCTGGAGGGGTCGTCCAGGGCCACCACCAGGCGCTCCTGCCGGATCACCAGGGGCAGGGCCTTGAGTCGCAGGGCCAGGGGCTTGCTGACCTTGAAGAGCGCCTCCGGGTCAACCGGGAAGCGGGCCAGATCCACCACGGGGTAGCCCATCTTCCTGACAAGCGCCATCTGCAGTCCCTCGCGGCTGACCCAGCCCTCGCGCACCAGCAGTTGCCCCAGGGGTACGCCGCGGTTGGCCTGCTGCTTCTTGATGGCGGCCTGCAGTTGCCCCGCGTCGATCTGCCCCAGCGCGATCAGCGCCTCCCCCAGCGGGATGATGGGGGTGCGCGCCTGTCGCGCGATGCCCTCTTCCAGGTCCTGCGGTGTCGTCGCAGGCTGCTCCCGCAGCAATTCCACGACCGGCGTCGAGAGCCCTGGGGCGCGGTCGTGAGCTTGGGCAGCACTGGCGTCACCGAGCGGGTCAGCGGCACGGGTCGCGGCGCCGTCCTCGATGCCCGCGCCCCCAGGTTGCGCCTGAACCGGGACGTCGACCTCAGTGAAGTCCAGCGGTTCCAGAGCGATCGTGATCTCCTCCTGCGGTTCAGACATGCGGGCCTGCGCCTGCTCACCGAACTCCAATGCCGCTATAGCCGATCGCGGGATGAACACTCGACGCACTGAGGCCTGTTCGTCCGCGGGCTCGAAGAGAAACAGCCCGGCTTCCTGACTCTCGACGCCCAGGGTCAGCCCGAATTGCCGCTGGCCTGACTTGAACGTGAGGCAGTAGAGCCCGGGTCGCAGACGGGGGGTGCCCCTCGGTGGCGCGGGCAACGGGTGCACGGGCAGCAGCAGATCCAGGCGCTGGAACTGGTCGAACCGCATCTGCACCGCCTTGCGGCCCCGTAGCGGATTCACCTGGATCGTGCGGCCTTCCAGGTCGAAGCTCACCAACTGCACCCGGGTGATGCTGCCCGCGGCACCCAACAGTTCGCAGGGCTCTTCGGCCTGAAGCGTCAGGGGATGTGGATAGCCGGGCTGGGGAATGGCCGGCCACGAGGTGCCCGAGGCAGTCTGCGCGTCTGCTCCTGTGTTGACAGGACGGTGCAAGATCCTTGCGGCCGTGGAGCGATCGGATAAGCTATTCATGAATTTCCATACCTCGTAAAGTAACTGTATGGAGCACTCGTCATCTGGAGAACTGATTCCGTGGTAACTCCTACAACGATGATGTTAGCCCAGAGCGGCCCACCGCCGCGCGATCGCGCAGGCGGGCAAGCTCTGTCCACCGCTGCGGACTTCAGCGCCGCATCTGCTGCGGCAGGTAGGTGACGATCTCGGGAAAGACATAGATCAGCCCCGCAGCCGCGATCATCAGGAAGAAGAAGGGCAGGGTGACCTTGGCGATCCAGCCGATCTCGCGCCGGGTCATGCCTTGCAGGACGAAAAGGTTGAAGCCCACGGGTGGCGTGATCTGCGCCATCTCCACGACGATGACGATGAAGATGCCGAACCACAGCGGGTCGATGCCGGCCTTCTGCACCGTGGGCAGGATCACGCCCATGGTCAGCACCACCATGGAGATGCCGTCCAGAAAACTGCCCAGGATGATGTAGAAAACCATCAAAGCCAACAGGAGTTCAAACTTGCTGAGGCCCAGCGTGGCAATCCACTCGGCCAGGTGCCGGGGCAGCCCGATGTAGCCCATGCTCAGGGTGAGGAAGGCGGCGCCGGCCAGGATGAGCGCGATCATGCAGTACAGCCGCGTGCCCCCCAGCAGCGATTCCTTGAAGGTCTGCCAGTTCAGCGAGCCCTGCGCGGCGGAGATCACCAGCGAGCCCACCACACCGACGGCCGCGGCCTCGGTGGCGGTGGCGATGCCGGTGTAGATGCTGCCGAGCACTGCGACGATGAGCAACACCACCGGGATGAGATGGCGGGATTCCCGCAGCTTCTCGCCCAGACTCATGGCCTGGTCTGCCGGCGGTACCAGCCCGGGATTGCGCCAGGCCCAGACCATCAGATAGCCCGAGAACAGTGCGGCCAGCAGGATGCCCGGCAGCACCCCGGCGATGAAGAGCTGGGCAATCGACACCTCGGCCGTCACGCCGTAGACGATCATGATGATGGACGGCGGGATCAGCAGGCCCAGCGTGCCCGCTCCCGCCAGCGAGCCGATGGAGATGCCGTCCGGGTAGCCTCGCGCCTTCAGCTCCGGCAAGCTCATCTTGCCGATGGTGGCGCAGGTGGCTGCGCTCGAACCTGACACCGCGGCGAAGATGGCGCAGCCCACCACGTTGACGTGCAGCAGGCGCCCGGGCAGGGCCTGCATCCAGGGCGCCAGGCCACGGAACATGTCCTGGCTCAGGCGCGTTCGAAACAGGATCTCGCCCATCCAGACGAACAGGGGCAAAGCGGTGAGCGTCCAGCTGGAGGATGAGCCCCAGATCGTGACCGCCATGGCGTCACCCGCCGGGCGGGAACTGAACAGCTGCATGCCGATCCAGGCCACGCCCGTGAGCGTCAGGCCGATCCACACCCCGCTGCCGAGGATGAGGAAGAGCGCCGCGACGAGGACGAGCGTGATGCCGATGTCTGACATGTGGGCGGCAGGTTGTCGGGCGAGCCTACTCGTTGTGCAGCGAATCTTCGCTGCCATGGTGGGCGCGCTGGCCGCGCAACTCCAGCACGAACTCGTCGATGAAGGCGATCAACAGGATGACGTTGCCCACGGCCATGGACAGCTGCGGAATCCACAGCGGGGTGGCGTCGTTGGACGTGGAGATGTCATGGAACAGGTGCGATTGCCAGCTCAGTCGGCAGCTGTACCAGGCCGACAGGGTGGCCAGCAACACCGCCGCACCCAGGGCCCAGACCTCGATGCCGCGGCGCGCTGACCCTTTCAGCGCGGACAGCAGCAAGGTCACGCGGATGTGCTCGCCGCGCTTGAGCGTGTGCGCCAGTGCCAGAAAGCCTGCGCCGGCCATCATGTAGCCGGCGTAGGCGTCCGTGCCGGGTACGTGAAAGTGCAACAGCCGGCTGACGATGCCCAGCAGCACCATGGCCAGCAGGCAGACCATGAACAGCGCCGCCAGCCAGGCGGCGCTGTCGTAGAGCATGTCCAGCGCGCGGCGCATCGCTTGATGCTTCAGCCGGCGCCGTGGTGAGACAGACGCTGGGCCGTGATCACTTCAGGAACGCGTCGACCAGTTGCCTGCCCTCGGGCCCGGCCTTGTCCAGCCACTCCTTGAGCAGGGTGTCGCCCACCTTCTTCATGTCGGTCTTCAATTGGGCAGAGGGCGGCAGGATCTGCATGCCACCGGCGCGCAGCACGGCCAGAGAGTCGCCGTTGGCCTTCTTGCTGGCCGCCAGGCCCCGCACCTCCGCATCCGCCGCAGCCTTGAGCATGGCGTCCTGCGTGGCCTTGTCGAGGGCGTTGAAGGCTGCGCGGTTGACGATGACCGCATTCTTCGGCAGCCAGGCCTGGGTGTCGTACCAGAACTTGACGTGCTCGTGGAGCTTGGCGTCGGCGCCCGTGGAGCCCGAACTCATCATGCTCTCTGTCACGCCCGTGGCGAAGGCCTGGCTGACCTCGGCCGCCTGCACCGTCACGGGCTGAGCGCCCACCAGCTCGGCGATGCGGGCCGTGGCGGGGCTGTACGCGCGCCACTTCATGCCCTTGAGGTCAGCTGCGCTGTTCAGTGGCCTCTTGGAATACACGCCTTGGGGCGGCCAAGGAACGGCATACAGCACCATCATGCCCTGCTCGGCCAGCTTCTTTTCCAGCAACGGCTTCTGAACCCTCCACAGCTTCACGGCCTCGTCGTAGCTGTCGGCCAGGAACGGAATGCCATCGGCACCGAAGATCTGCCATTCGTTCTGGAAGTTCACCAGCAGGATCTCGCCAATCTGCGCCTGTCCGCCCTGCACGGCGCGCTTGATCTCGGGTGCCTTGAAGAGTGACGCATTGGCGTGCACCGTGATCTTGAGCTTGCCGCCCGAAGCCTTGTCCACGTCGTCCGCAAACTGCTGCAGGTTCACCGAGTGGAAGTTGGTGGCGGGGTAGGCGGCAGGCAAGTCCCACTTCGTCTGGGCCTGGACATGGAATGACAGGGCCAGCGCGGCGGCGGCTGTCAGAAGGGCCTGATGAAAGCGCATGGGGATTCTCCTTGCAAGGACATGGAACACAGTCTCAAACCGCATAGCATAGGGTCTGGCCGGGCCACTGCGGCCCGGGACTTCCCCGTACGACCTGGTGCGGCACCGAGTATCGAAGCCGAAACGAGCAAAATCATGCTGGGCGTGTTGATGCTGCAGACGCAATTTCCGCGTCTGGCGGGCGATGTGGGCCACCCGGCCAGCTTTCGGATGCCGGTGCGCTGGCAGGTGGTGCAGGGTGCCACGCCCGAGCGGGTGGTGCCGCAGACGGATGCGGCGCTGCTGGCACCCTTCATCGACGCTGCCCACCAACTCATCAGCCAGGGAGCCCGGGCCCTGACCACGAGTTGCGGCTTCCTGGTACGGTTCCAGCAAGAGTTGCAGGCTGCGCTGCCGGTGCCTGTGTGGACTTCCAGTCTGCTGAAGCTGCCTGAACTGCACCGGCCCGGTGTGCTGACGGTGGATGCCGGCAGCCTGGGCCCGGCGGAACTGGTGTGTGCGGGGGCCGCTGCGGACACGCCCGTGGAGGGTCTGGCGCCCGGGTGCAGCCTGCAGCGCACGCTGCTGCTGGATCTGCCCACGCTGGACCCGCCGGCGGCGCGCCAGGACGTGGTGGAAGCCGCCCTGCGCCTGATGGGCCGTCACCCGCACCTGGATGCCATCGTGCTGGAATGCACCAACATGCCGCCTTATGCGGACGATGTGGCGCGCGTCACGGGCCTGCCCGTGCACCACGTGATGACCCTGGTGCACGAGCGTTGGGCACGCCTGCCACGGGCGCGTGTCGGCGCCGCGTGAGCCCGCCTCGGGCTGGACTCGTACATGATGCCTGGACGGCTCCTGCTTCAATACTTGCGCTGAATCCCTTCCCCACCCATCCGGCCCGGCGGAACTCCAAGGCGGGCCGTTCACCAACGATCGCATCATGAACCTGGATCCCCGCTGGCAATTCTGGATAGACCGTGGCGGCACCTTCACCGACGTGGTGGGGCGCGCCCCGGAGGGCGCGCTGCACACCTTGAAGCTGCTCAGCGAGAACCCCGAGCAATACCCCGATGCGGCAGTGGAAGGCATTCGCCGCTTGCTGGGCCTGCGGCTTGGGGAGCCCATCACACCGCAGCAGGTGGACTGCGTGAAGATGGGCACCACGGTGGCCACCAACGCGCTGCTGGAGCGCAAGGGCGAGCCCACCTTGCTCGTGACGACGAAGGGTTTCCGCGACGCCCTGCGCATCGCCTACCAGGCCCGGCCGCGGTTGTTTGACCGCCGCATTCTGCTGCCCGAACTGCTTTACGCGCAGGTGGCGGAAGCGCAGGAGCGCGTGGGTGCGCACGGCGAGGTGATCACGCCGCTGGACGAGGCGGCGCTGCGCGCCTCGCTGCAGCAGGCCCTGGACGCCGGCATCCGCGCCTGCGCCATCGTCTTCCTGCACGGCTGGCGCTTCAGCGCGCATGAGGCTGCGGCGGCGCGCATCGCGCGCGAGATGGGCTTCACGCAGGTGAGCGTGTCGCACGAGGTCAGCCCGATGATGAAGCTGGTGTCGCGCGGCGACACCACGGTGGTGGACGCCTACCTGTCGCCCATCCTGCGGCGCTATGTGGACCGCGTGGCCACGCAGATGCCCGGCGTGCGCCTGTTCTTCATGCAAAGCAGCGGGGGGCTGACGGAAGCGCATCGCTTCCAGGGCAAGGACGCCATCCTGTCCGGCCCGGCCGGCGGCATCGTGGGCATGGTGCGCACGGCCGTGGCGGCAGGGCACGAGCGGATCATCGGCTTCGACATGGGCGGCACCTCCACCGATGTCAGCCACTTCAGTGGTGGCGCCGACGGCACCTTCGAGCGCGCGTTCGAGACCCTGGTGGCGGGCGTGCGCATGCGCGCGCCCATGATGAGCATCCACACCGTGGCCGCCGGAGGCGGCTCGGTGCTGCACTTCGACGGCGCGCGGCTGCGCGTGGGCCCGGACAGTGCCGGCGCCCACCCCGGCCCGGCCTGCTACCGGCGCGGTGGGCCGCTGGCCGTGACCGACGCCAACGTGATGCTGGGCCGGCTGCAGCCGGCGCACTTTCCCCGTGTGTTCGGCCCCAGAGCCGACGAGCCGCTGGACCGGGAGGTGGTTGTCCGGCGATTCGAGGCGCTGGCCGCCGAGGTGGCGCAGCGCACCGGGCGTGCCACCTCGCCCGAAACCCTGGCCGAGGGCTTCCTGCAGATTGCGGTGCAGAACATGGCCAACGCCATCAAGCGCATCTCGGTGGCGCGTGGCTACGACGTCACGCGCTACACGCTGCAATGTTTTGGCGGGGCCGGCGGCCAGCACGCCTGCGCGGTGGCCGATGCGCTGGGTATCTCGCGCGTGTACATCCACCCGTTGGCCGGCGTGCTCTCGGCCTACGGCATGGGCCTGGCCGACCAGATCGCCATGCGCGAAGGTTCGGTGGAGCGCCTGCTGGATGCCGGCGGGCTGGACGCTGCCCGGGACCGCCTGCAGGAACTGGCGCGTGCCGCCACGGCCGAGCTGGTGGAGCAGGGCGTGGCCGGCACCTTGGTGCAGTGTCGCCCGCGGGTGCATGTGCGCTACCAGGGCACCGACACGGCCCTGGTGCTGGACTGGCCCGCTGGGGTGGACGAGGGCCCGCAAGCCCTCGTCGCTGCCCTCGGCCAGGCCTTCGACGCGGCCTACCGCCAGCGCTTCGCCTTCCTGATGGCGGGACGGGAGCTGGTGATCGAGGCGGTGTCGGTGGAGGCGGTGGCGGCGGGTGAGACCACGTCACTGCTGGCGGCGCTTCAAGCCGTCCCCGAGAACGCACCCACAGCGCCGCGGGCCCGCGTGCAGATGCACTGCGGCACCGCGGGCTGGCTGACCGCTGACCTGCAAGAGCGCGAAGCCCTGACCCCCGGCGCGACCGTGGACGGCCCGGCCATCGTGACTGACCGCAATGCCACCACGGTGGTGGAGCCCGGGTGGCGCGCGGTTCGCACGGCCGAGGGGGCGCTGGAGTTGCGTCGCACGGTGCCGCGCGAATCGGCGCACGCCGTGGGCACCGAGGCTGATCCGGTGATGCTGGAGGTCTTCAACAACCTGTTCATGAACATCGCCGAGCAGATGGGGTTGCGCCTGCAGAACACCGCCTACTCGGTCAACATCAAGGAGCGGCTGGACTTCTCCTGCGCGCTGTTCGACGCCCAGGGCCAGCTCATCGCCAACGCGCCGCACATGCCGGTGCACCTGGGCTCGATGAGCGAGTCCATCAAGACCGTGATCGAGCGCAACCCGCAGATGCACGAGGGTGACGTCTATGTGCTGAACGATCCCTACCACGGCGGCACGCACCTGCCCGACGTGACCGTGGTGACCCCGGTCTTTCTGCAGGAAACCGATGCCCATCCGTCATTCTACGTCGCCAGCCGTGGCCACCATGCCGACATCGGTGGCAGCACCCCTGGCTCCATGCCGCCGTTCTCTTCCAGCATTGACGAGGAGGGCGTGCTGTTCGACAACTTCCTGCTGGTGCGTGACGGGGCGCTGCGCGAGGCAGAGCTGCGCGCGCAACTGGCCTCGGGCACCTGGCCGGCGCGCAACCCCGACCAGACCATTGCCGACCTGCGCGCCCAGATCGCCTCGAACGAAAAAGGCGTGCAGGAACTGCGCGCCATGGTCGAGCAGTTCGGCCTGGACACGGTGTCGGCCTACATGCGCCACGTGCAGGACAACGCCGAAGAGTCCGTGCGTCGCGTCATCACCGCCCTGAAGGATGGCGCCTTCGACCTCGAGCTCGACAACGGCGCGCACATCCTGGTGCGCATCACGGTGGACACCAGCGCGCGCGAGGCCACCATCGACTTCACCGGCACCAGCGCGCAACTGCCCAACAACTTCAACGCGCCCAAGGCCGTGACCATGGCCGCGGTGCTGTACGTCTTCCGCACCCTGGTGGACGACGACATCCCGCTGAACGCCGGCTGCCTGAAGCCGCTGCACGTGATCGTGCCCGAGGGCTGCATGCTCAACCCACGCTCGCCGGGAGCGGTGGTGGCCGGCAACGTCGAGACCTCGATGTGCGTGACCAACGCCTTGTTCGGTGCCTTGGGCCTGATGGCGGCCAGCCAGTGCACGATGAACAACTTCACCTTCGGCAACGAGCAGCACCAGTACTACGAGACGATTTCTGGCGGCACGGGCGCGGGCGTCTGGACCGGCCCCGACGGGCAGGTGACGGGCGGCTACGACGGCACCTCGGTGGTGCAGGCGCACATGACGAATTCGCGCCTGACCGACCCCGAAGTGCTGGAGTTCCGCTTCCCCGTGCGACTGGACAGCTACGAGATCCGGGCCGGCTCGGGCGGGGCCGGGCGCTGGCGCGGCGGTGACGGCGGCGTGCGGCGCGTGCGTTTCCTGGAGCCGATGACGGCCTCCATCCTCTCCAACGGCCGCCGCGTGCCGGCCTTCGGCCTGGCCGGGGGCGCCTCGGGCGCGCTAGGCATCAACCGCATCGAGCGCGCAGACGGACGTGCAGAGGTGCTCACGCACATCGGCAGCGCGCCCATGCAACCCGGCGACGTGTTCGTGATCCAGACGCCGGGTGGGGGTGGGTATGGGGTGGCGTGAGGGTCACCGCCGTCTTGTCTCACTGGCGTGGCTGTTGGTGGCGGCCACCCATGTGCTGACGAGTACACGGTGGCAAGGCCTGCGCTCAATCGGCGCCGCAACAACTTGAGTCGCCCGGGCTTCGTCTCATCATCATGAACAACGACCTACCACCGCGGCCTTCCATCCCGCTCGGGCGTTATCGCCACTACAAGGGCGGCGAGTACGAGGTGCTGGGTGTCGTACGGCACAGCGAGTCGCTGGAGCCGCTCGTGCTGTACCGGCCGCTGCACAACGCCTCGGGCTCCTGGGTTCGGCCCTTCAACATGTTCCTCGAGCCCGTGGAGCACGAGGGGCGGCGCCAGCCACGCTTCAGGCTCAGCCCTGCCGAATCCACCACCAGCGAAGAGCACCTCACGGCCACCGTGCAGCGCATGCAGGCGAGGTTGTCGGGCTCGCAGGAGCCCACGGTGCAGCACCTCATGCAGCTCTACGGATCCCTGGCCGCGAGGTTCCAGCAGGACCTGGCCGCCTGCCCGAGAGACGTCCTCCTCGCCAAGGCCAGCGCGCTCATGCTGGTGCAGGCGGCAGCGCAGGCTCAGCGTGCGACCTGAGCCGATCCCCTGATGCCTTCGCCCGTCATGCTGATCCGCACCCTCCAGCCAGAAGACGCCGCGGCGTACCAGGCGCTACGCCTTCGCAGCCTGGCGGAAGTACCGGCCGCCTTTGGTTCGAGTTGGGAGGAAGAGCAGGGGACTCCCCTGGAAGAAGTCGCGCGTCGGCTGCGGCCCGGCGAGACCGGTGCCGTGTTTGGCGCATTCGCCAGCAACCAGCTGGTCGGCCTGGCCGGGGTTCAGCGCGAATCCATGGTCAAGCTGCGCCACAAAGCCTGGCTCTGGGGCATGTACGTCAGCCCCGAGTACCGCAGGAGCGGTGTGGGCTCGCGGCTGCTGGAGCACGCCCTGCCCTACGTCTGGCAATCGCTTGGCGTGGCCCAGGTCCATCTCTGCGTTCACACCGGCAATACGAGCGCGCTGGCGCTGTACCGTCGCTTCGGCTTCGAGGTCTGGGGCACAGAAAGAGCAGCACTCATCGTGGCCGGCGAGCCCCAGGATGAACACCACATGGTGTGCCGGGCTCCCCCCGCATCCCGATGCGCGCCCTGATGCCTCACCCCGCCACCTCCGCCTCGGCCTCGATCTCCACGCGGTAGCCGTCGCCCACCAGCGCGCCCACCTGCAGCAAGGTGTTGGCCGGGCGGATCTCGCCGAAGTAGCGGCCGTGCACGCGTGACACGGCCTCCCAGTCGGCCACGTCCGCCAGGTACACGCGGGTGCGCAGCACGTCTTCCAGCCGGCCGCCCAGCGCGGTGATGCTGGCGGCGATCTTGTCCAGGATGTAGACCGTCTGCGCCGCGGCGTCGCCCCGGCCCACCAGGCGGCCGCTGCCGTGCGTGGCGGTGGTGCCGCTCACCAGGATGCGCCGGCCGCTGCGCACCGCACGCGCATAGCCCGCCAGCGGCTCCCACACGCTGCCGCTGTCCACCCGCCAACGGTCGGGGTGGCCGGGTACGGCATGTCGCGGCCACACCGGCGGCAGCGCCGCCAGGTGGTGGCTCAGGTCACCTGAGGCAGTGAGGAAGGGCGGCCGGCGGTATTCGTCACCACAGTCGCCAGGAATGCGTGTGGTGGCAGCGAAAGCGGCATCCAGCACGGCACGGTCTTCATCGTCCAAGGAGAAGGAGAAGAGTTGCAGGTTGTCGGCCCGGTGCTCGCGCTCGCCCAGGCGCGCGCCCACGATCACGGCCGCCACCGCGGGCTGCTCCAGCACCCAGCGCGTGGCCACGTTGGCCACCGACACGCCGTGCCGGTCGGCCACCTGGCGGGCCGCCGACAGCACCTGCTGCAGCGCACCCCAGCCGCCGATGGCGTGGATGAAGCGCTGGTACTTCATCTTGCTCCAGTCGGCCACGTCCTCGGGCTCGGCCGCGTCCACCCAGCGGTCGGTCAGGAAGCCGCCGCCCAGCGTGCCGTAGGCCAGCAGGCGCACGCCGTGCTGCAGGCACAACGCGGACATCTCCTCGGTAGCCCGGCGGTCCAGCAGCGAGATGCACACCTGGTTGCTGGCCACGGGAATGCCCTCGGCCAGCAGCACGCGCAAATGCGCGGTGTCGAAGTTGGTCAGGCCCAGGTGGGCGATCAAGCCTTCCTCGCGCAGCCGGGCCAGTTCGCCCATCGCGTCCAGCCAGCCCGGGTGCTCGAAAGTCCACCAGTGGAACTGCATCAGGTCGATGCGGTCCACGCGCAGCCGCTGCAAGGCACGTTCCACGCCCTCGCGCACCACGGCCGCCGTCATCGGCCCGGGTGGCGTACACCACTTGGTGAAGGCGCGCACGCCGCGGCCTTGCGGCGAGGCCAGCAGCGTACCCGTGATGACCTCGGCCGAGCCGTAATGGTCGGCCATGTCGAAGGCGTCGAAGCCGGCCGCGGCATAACCGGCCAGGGCGGCGGCGCCCTGCTGCGCATCGAGCAGCGTGCCGCCGCGTTCCATGTCGGCCACCTGCCACAAGCCGGTGACCACGCACGGTATCTCCAGCCCGGGTGCCAGCAGGGTGCGTTCGGGACGGTTGGGCGACGCGCGCTGTGGGTCAAGGGTCATCGCCAAATCCGCCTCGTTCCGGTCAACGCGGCAAGCGGGCCTGCACGGCCTGCACGTCCTCCATGGACATCTGGCCCACGGTGGTGACCTCGCCGTTGGTGATCTTCCAGGTGCGGAAGGGGCCGACGATGTCGCCGTTGCGGTCGAACTGCACCGGGCCGATCACGCCCACGTAGCGCACCGGCTTCTTTTCACGGATGAGCTGCAGCGCGCGCGCGAAGCCCTGGGGGCCGGCGTGCACCACTTCGCCGCCCGGATCGGTGACCTTGCGGATGGCATCGCGAATGGAGGCGGCATCGAACTTGCCGGCCTGGGCGATGGCCAGGCCCAGGATGGCGCCGGCATCAAAGGCGCGGTCGGCCGCCGGCGCGCCGGCATCGAAGCCGCCGCTCATGGCCGGGTAGGCCGAGGCGAAGAACTCGGTGGAGGGCGTGCGCGTGGTGCCGGAAGACGTGCCGAAGGCGTTGTTCAGGAACTGCGGGCCCACGCCCTTGATGAAGTCGGCCGCGTTCATGCCGTCGTTGAGCAGGAAGCGCTGCGGCCCGCCCTGCTGGATCCAGGTGCGCACGATGGTGGTGCCGTCGCCGGGGTAGCCAATGAAGTACAGCGCCGGCGGGTCGCTCTTGAGCGCATTGGTCACTTCGGCCGCGTACGACGCCTGCTGCGGGTTGTAGGGCGTCACGCTCAGGATCTTGCCGCCCAGCGCCTCATAGGCCTTGCGGAACTCGGCCAGCATGTTCACGCCGAAGTCGTTGTTGACGTGGATGATGGTCAGGGTCCGCATGCCCTGGTCCATGGCGTACTTGGCGGCGGCCGTGCCCTGCAGCGCATCGCTGGTGATGGTGCGGAAGAACCAGCCCTTGGTCGTGCCCTCGTTGGCCAGGCGCGTGAGCGTGGGCGAGGTGGAGGCGGGCGAGATCTGCACCACGCCGGCCGGCGCGGTCACGGACGTCACCACCGGGATGGACACCGAGCTGATGATGCCGCCGATGAGGGCCGGCACCTTCTTCAGATCCACCAGCTGGCGGGCCTGGTCCACGGCCACGGCGCCCTGGCTCTGCGCGTCACGCACCTCGAAGGCCAAGCGGCAGCCGGCGATGCCTTGCGCCCCAGCAGCTTTGTTCAGCTCACCGAAGGCGAGCTCCACCGACTTGGAGGCGGCCTGCCCGAAGCGGCCGGCAGCGCCGGTCAGCGACACCACCATGCCCACGTTGTGGGTGCACGACGGCGCCTGGGCAGAGGCCGACAACGGGGCCAGGCTGGCGGCCAGGGCCAGGGCGGTGGACGTGAGAACGAGGCGCATGGTCAAAACTCCTTGGGGGGGCAAAGGGACTCAGGATTTGTTGAGGTTGTATTTCATGATGCGACCGTGGCGGCCGGTCTTGTCGCGCTCCAGCGTGTAGGTGTCGCCCTCGGGGCCGGAGTGGGCGGCCAGCAATGGTTCCAGCAGGGCGTGGTCCTGGGCGTCGAGCTGCAGGCCGAACACCGCCAGCGTGTCGCGCAGGTGGTCGGCATAGCGGGCGCCCACGATGGCGGCGGCCACGCCCGGCTGGTCCAGCACCCAGCGCGTGGCCACCGTGGCGATGCGCACACCATGGCGGTCGGCGATGGCCTTCAACGCCTGCAGCAGGTTCTGAAAGGCCGACCAGCCGCCAAAGTCCTCGATCACCAGCCGGTACTTGATGAGCGAGCGGTTGCTCAGGCTGTCGCCGGGGTCGGGCTGGCCCAGCCAGCGCTCGCAGAAGAAGCCACCCGCCAGCGTGCCGTAGCACAGCAGTTGCATGCCGTGGCGCGCGCCTGCGGCGGCCAGCGCGTGGGCGGGCCGACGGTCCAGCAGCGAGTACTGCACCTGCATGCTGACCAGCGGCACGCCGGCCTCCAGCATGTCCAGCGTGTGCGCGCTGTCGAAGTTGGTACCGCCCAGGTGGGCGATCAGGCCCTCGCGCTGCAGCTCGCGCAAGGCCAGCGCCGCCTGCACCAGGCCGGGCACGCGGTAATCCCACCAGTGGAACTGCACGAGGTCCAGGCGCTCGGTGCTCAGGCGTTGCAGCGACCGCTGCACGATGCGCCGGGCATACGTTGCATCCACGCGGGCCAGGTCGTCGTAGTCCGGCACGAACTTGGTGTGCACCTGCAGCAGCGGATGCCCGGCGGCGCGGCGCTGTGCGTTGAACTCGCCGTACAGCGCCTCCACGCCGGTGTAGATGTCGGCCCCGTCCACGGTGTTCAGGCCGGCATCCACGAAGGCGCCGATCTCCTGCACCGCACGCGCGCGGTCCACCGGGCCGTGGTCGCCCGCCAGTTGCCAGCCGCCGCGGATGACGCGCGGGATGCGGTAGCCCGGAGCCAGTTCCACCGTCTGCACCGCGGCGCGCTCGCCAGCCGAGGAAGGGCTCAAGACGCTGGTCATGCCGAGCCCCCGCCCGGGGGCAGGGGCACGGCCGTGGTCTGTGCGTGGCTGAAGACACGCCGGCCGATGCGCGTGATGCGAAAGCGCGTCGGGCAGTGGGGGTCAGGACAGGCCACCTCGGCGTCGGTGCTCATCCAGTCGTTCGGATGGGTGGGGCGCTGCTTGGCAGGAAGCAGCGGCAGCAGCGCGGCCAGCGAGTACATCGAAAAAGGCTGGCCGGGCGGGAAGTGCAGCAATTCGCCGCGCACCTCGAACCAGTCGCCCACGCGGGCGTTGCACTGGATGTGCGCGCCCTCGGGCGCCACCACCTCCACGCGCAGGTCGAAAAGCTCGAAGCGATCGTCAGCCGGCGCGACGCCGGTTGCGGTGCGCTCGTGGGCGTCCTGGGCGTCATCGCGCTCGTGCGTCAATCCGGGGCTTTGCATGCCCGCCGCATCTGGTGCCAAGTGAACCCTCGGTTATTCTGCGCGCCGCCATGAAAGACGACGGCTTCTTGATTGCGCGGGAGGTTACCAAATGCTTTGGTGGCCATCGCGCCGTTGACGGCTTCTCGTTTACCCTTGAGCGGGGATCGATCGGTGGCCTGGTGGGGCCCAATGGCGCAGGCAAGACCACGCTGTTCAACTGCCTGGCCGGCGCTCTCGAACCCACGTCCGGGCAGGTGAAGCTGGATGGCCGCGACATCACGGGCGCCTCGCCTGACCGCGTGTTCGCCGCCGGCCTGGCCCGCACCTTCCAGATCCCGCGCCCCTTCCCCGAGATGTCGGTGCTGGACAACGTGATGCTGGCGCCCCGGGGCCAGCTGGGCGAGCGCTTCTGGGCCAACTGGCTGCGTCCGCGCGCCGTGGCGCAGCAGGAGCGGGCCGTGCAGGCCGCCGCGCGGCACTGGCTGGATTTCGTGGGCCTGTCGGCGCTCGCGGCCGAACCGGCCCGGGTGCTGTCCGGCGGCCAGCGCAAGCTGATGGAGCTGGCCCGCGTGATGGTGGCCGAGCCCAAACTGGTGCTGCTGGACGAGCCCGGCGCCGGCGTCAACCCGGCGCTGCTGGACCAGATCGTCGACCGCGTGTCCGCACTCAACCGCCAGGGCGTGACCTTTCTCGTCATCGAGCACAACATGGACCTCGTGGCCACGCTGTGCAACCCGGTGATGGTGATGGCCCAGGGTCGCATGCTGGCGCAAGGGCCGGCGGACGCCGTGCTGCGCGACGAGCGCGTGGTGCAGGCCTACCTGGGGGATGGCGCATGAGTGCGCCCGGCCGCTCCCCAGCGCTCCTCCCGGCGTGCGAAGCGCGGAGGGTCGTCCCGTGACCGTGCCGGCGCTGCAGATCGAAGCCCTGGAGGCCGGCTACGACCCCGGCCTGCCCATCGTGCGCGGTGCCAGCCTGAGCGTGGCGCCAGGCGAGATCGTCGCGGTGCTGGGCCCCAACGGCGCGGGCAAGAGCACCCTGGTGAAAGCCGTGGCCGGCCTGGTGCCGGTGAGCGCCGGCCGCGTGCTGCTGCTGGGGCAGGACATCACCCGCGTGCCCGCCCACCGCATGGTGTTCGAGGGCCTGGCCTTCGTGCCGCAGACCGAGAACGTGTTCGCCAACCTCACCATTGCCGAGAACCTGGAGCTGGCGGCCTCGCTGCTGAAGGCGCGGGGCGCGCAGCGGGCGCAACGCCTGGAGCCGGTGTACGCGATGTTCCCGGACCTGGCGCGCCAGCGTGCCCTGGATGCCGGGCGCCTGTCCGGCGGACAGCGCCAGATGCTGGCGGTGGCGCGCGCCTTGATCGCGCAGCCGCGCCTGCTGATCCTGGACGAGCCCTCGGCGGGCCTGAGCCCCAAGCTGGTGGGCGAGGTGTTCGCCAAGCTGCGCGAGGTGCGCGCCTCAGGCGTGACGGTGCTGCTGGTGGAGCAGAACGTCAAGGCCGCGCTGGCCGTGGCCGACCGCGCCGCCGTGCTGGTGGAAGGCTGCGAGCGCGTGGTGGCGCCCTGCGCCGAACTGTTGGCCGACGAGCGCCTGGCCGCGCTGTACCTGGGGCGCCATGCGGGTGCGCGGCCGGCGACAGCGACCACCGCCGCCGACCGCAGGGGGCAACCCGCAGCCACCGCTGGACAGGAGCCCGTCTGATGCTGCAGATCATTGCCGACGGCCTGATCATCGGCTCGGTGGTGTCGCTGGGCGCCATCGGCCTGAGCCTGACGTTTTCCATCCTGCGCTTTTCCAACTTCGGCCATGGCGAGCTGCTGGCCTGGGGCGCGTACTTCGCGTTGACGCTGCTGTCGGTGTTCTCCGCCGTGGGCGGTGCGGCGGCTGCCAAGATCGGGCCCTTCAGCTTCGGCTGGCCGCTGCTGGCTGCGCTGGCCGGTGCAGCGGTGCTCACGGCCCTGCTGATCCTGGCGCTGGATACCGTCCTGTTCAAGCGCCTGCGCCGCCAAGGCGCCATCACGCTGGTGATCGCCAGCTTCGGCGCGGCCCTGGCGCTGCGCAACCTGCTGCTGTTCTTCTACGGTGGCGTGCCGCAGTACTACTCGCAGGACCTGCAGATCGCCGTGGCCCTGGTGCCGCGCAGCATCGCCGGCGGCATGCGCATGACGCCCGACCAGTTGCTGGTGCTGGCCCTGACCGCGGTGACCGTGCTGGGCGTGCACCTGTTCCTCAAGTTCAGCACCCTGGGCCGGGCCATGCGCGCGACCTCGATGAACCCGCAGCTCGCCCGCGTGGCGGGCATCGACCCCGAGCGCGTGCTGCGCGCCACCTGGGTGATCGGCGGCGTGCTGGCAGCCGTGGCGGGCGTGTTTGCCGGCTTGACCGTGCAGTTGCGCCCCACCCTCGGCCTGGACCTGCTGCTGCCGCTGTTTGCCGCCGTCATCCTGGGCGGCATCGGCTCGGTGGGCGGCGCCGTGCTGGGCGGCCTGATCGTGGGCCTGGCCGAGAGCGCTTCGGTGCACATCGTGGGCGCGGAGTACCGCGCTGCGGCGGCCTTCGCGGTGCTGATCGCCATCCTGCTGGTCAAGCCCAACGGGCTGTTCGGCGAGCCGCAGGAAGGCAATGGGCGATGACCGATCTGCTGAGCACCCTGTCCGGCTGGCTGTCCTACGGCAGCTTCTTCCTCGTCTTCGCCGCCACCTTCGCCATCATCGTGCTGGGCCTGAACCTGCAGTGGGGCTTCACGGGGCTGTTCAACGTGGGCGTGGCCGGCTTCGTGGCCGTGGGCGCCTACACGTCGGCCCTGCTGACGACCCCGGCCACGGCCGACCGCGCCCTCGGCCTGGGCTGGCCGGTGGCGGCGGGCTGGGTGGCGGCCATGGGCACCTCGGGCCTGGCCGGGCTGGCGGTGGGCCTGGTGGCCTTGCGCCTGCGCAGCGACTACCTGGCCATCACCACCTTCGGCATCGCCGTCACCCTCCAGCTCATCGCCACCAACGCGCAGTGGCTCACGGGGGGCACCTTCGGCGTGCAGTTCATCCCCAAGCCGCTGCAGGGCTGGCTGGGCACCGGCACGCCCTGGACGCTGGCCTACCTGGGCCTGGTGGGCACGCTGCTGCTGGCCGTCTACGCCGGGCTGCAGACCCTCACGCGCAGCCCCTGGGGCCGGGTGCTGCGCGCCATCCGCGAGGACGAAGGCGCGGCGGCATCGCTGGGCAAGCGCGCCTTCCTGTTCCGGCTGCAGAGCTTCGTCATCGGCAGCATGCTCATGGGCCTGGGGGGGGCGGTGTACGCGCACTTCGTGGGCTACATCGCCCCGGAAGACTTCCTGCCCATCCTCACCTTCCAGATCTGGGCCATGCTGATCGTCGGCGGCTCGGGCAACCACCGCGGGGCCGTGCTCGGGGCCTTCGTGGTGTGGGGCTTCTGGGCCGCCGCCGGCGCCCTGCTGCGCGGCTTCATCCCCCCTTCAGAACAGGCACGGGCTGCGGCCCTGCAGGTGGTGCTGATCGGGGTGCTGATCGCGGTGATGCTGCTGTGGCGGCCGCGCGGCCTGATCGGCGAGCAGATCCACACCGAACGCTGACCTCGAGACCCTGCGCATGACGCTGTTTGCCTCCACCATCGCCCTGTCGGCGTTCCTGCTGTTCTTGGTGCAGCCCATCATCGCCAAGCAGATCCTGCCCTGGTTCGGCGGCTCGGCCGCGGTGTGGACCACGTGCATGGTGTTCTTCCAGTTCACGCTGCTGGCGGGCTACTTCTACGCCGACACGATGGTGCGCAAGGTGGCACCGCGTCGCCAGGCCGTGGTGCACACCGCGCTGCTGCTGCTGAGCCTGGCGGTGCTGCCCATCGTGCCCAGCGAAGCCCTCAAGCCGGTGGACGGCTCGGACCCGACGCTGCGCATCCTGGGCCTGCTGGCACTGACCATCGGCCTGCCCTACCTGATGCTGTCCACCACCGGCCCCTTGGTGCAGGCCTGGTTTGCGCGGCGCTATGCCGGCGAGCGCGTCTACCGGTTGTATGCCCTGAGCAACGTGGCCTCGATGAGCGCCCTGGTGGCCTACCCGCCGCTGATCGAACCCCTGACGAGTGCACGCGTGCAGTCCTGGGGGTGGAGCGTGGCCTACGCAGCCTTCGCGCTGCTGGCGGTGCTGTCGGCCTGGGCCGGGGCGCGCGCGGCTGCCGGCTCCTCCGATGGGTCTGCGGCCGGGAGCACACCCCAGGCCGCGATGGCGCAACCCACCGCTCAGGACAGCATCGCCACACCGACCGAGGCCGTGCCCACGCGGGCACGTCAGGCGCTGTGGCTGCTGCTGTCCGCCCTGGGCTCGGTGATGCTGCTCGCAGCCACCACCCACATCACGCAGAACGTGGCGTCCGTGCCCTTTCTGTGGGTGCTGCCGCTGGCGCTGTACCTGCTGACCTTCATCCTGTGCTTCGACGGCCAGGGTTGGTACCGACCCGAATGGATGCAGCCGGCCACGGCGGTGCTGTGCACCTTGATGGTGGCGGCGTTGACCTGGCGGCTGACCTGGCCCGGGGAGATGCCCTGGGTGGGGCTGGAACGCTCGTTGATGCCCGTCACCCAGGCCGTCCCCCTGTTCGCACTGGGCCTGTTTGCCGTGTGCATGTTCTGCCACGGCGAACTGGTGCTGCGCAAACCGGCGCCGGCCCACCTCACGCGCTTTTACCTGATGGTGTCGCTGGGTGGCGCCATGGGTGGCCTGCTGGTGGGCCTGGTGGCGCCCATGGTCTTCGACTGGACCTGGGAACTGCCGTTGGCGCTGGTGCTGGCGGGCCTGCTGGTGCTGGTCCTGACGCCGCGCTGGATCGGTCGGATCTTCGCCTTGGTGTGCCTGATCGGCTCGGTGGGTGCGGGAGCCCTCTACCGCGACGACATCCGCTCCGGTGCCGTCGAGATCTCGCGCAACTTCTACGGCACGCTGCGGGTGCAGGCCACAGCGGCGGATGGGCAACCCAACGCCACCTGGCGCCTGATGCACGGCGTGATCATCCACGGCGAGCAGTACCGCGACGAGGCGCGCAGGCGCCAAGCCACGACTTACTACGGCCCCACCTCGGGCATCGGACGGACGATCACCACGCTGCGCGATGCATCCCCGGGGCAGCCGCAGCGGGTGGGGCTGATCGGCCTGGGCGTGGGCACCCTGGCCACCTACGGCCGTGCCGGCGACCACTACCGCATCTACGAACTGAACCCCGCCGTGCTGGACCTGGCCAAGCGCCGTTTCAGCTACCTGGCCGACAGCGCGGCCGAGATCGTCACACCCCTGGGCGATGCCCGCCTGGTGCTGGAACGCGAAGCGCCCCAGCGCCTGAACGTGCTGGCGGTGGACGCATTCTCGAGCGACTCCATTCCCGTGCACCTGATCACGCGCGAGGCCATGGCCGCCTACCGGCGCCACGTGCCCGAAGGCGGCGCCATCGTCTTCCACATCAGCAACCGCTACCTGGAACTCACCGGCGTGGTGAGGCAACTGGCCGACAGCATCGGCTGGACGGCGATGCGCGTGGAGGACGAGCCGCCCAAGGACAGCGATGGCTACCACTCGGACTGGATCGTGGTGACAGGCAACCCGGCGCTGATCCAGGCGCTGCGGGAACAGGCCAAGGCCAAGGAGGCAGCGGCCGACCCGCGCCTGAAGCCCTGGACCGACGACTACAACAACCTGTTCCAGGTGCTGAAGTAGGCCGCAGGGATCAGCCCGCCACGGCGTCGCCCCAGGGCGACATCACTTCCGTGCAGCCCGTGTTGAGGGCGCCTTCACGCAGCACACCGGCCGGGCAGGCAAAGCTGTAGGGGAAGACGAGGCGTCGCGCCGCGGTGGTGCTCAGGGTGGCCGACAGCGCCGCCATGACGTCGGCGGGCAGTGCCGCATCGGCAATGAGTTCCCCCACGCCGCTGACGTCGATGCGCGGCTGGTGGAAGGCCTGTTCCAGGCTCATACCATGGTCGGCGATGAAGGAGGCCAGCTGCATCACCGCGCCGATGATCTTGCGCCCGCCCGAGGCGCCCAGGGCATAGCGCCGGCCATCGGCCGTCTCGCCCACCACGGGGCAGTAATTGGCCAGGCAGCGCTTGGACGGGCCCAGCGAGTTCGGCTTGCCCTGCTCGGGGTCGAACCACATGATGCCGTTGTTCAGCAGCACGCCCGTGGACGGCGACACCACACGTGAGCCGAACAAGGACAGCAGCGTCTGCGTGACGGCGCAGAAGTTGCCGTGCCGGTCCACCACGCTGAAGTGCGTGGTGCAGGGCGGCGCTTTCGGCGACTCATGGTCGCCCATGTCGTTCAACCGGGTGCGGAAGGCGGTATCCAGGGCCTGGGCCATGGCGACGTAGGCAGCCGCGTCCGGCCCGCCTGGCGCGGGCTGCCACACCCTCTCCAGTCGCTGCAGGGCCTGGGCCAGCGACGGCCCACCGGTCAGGCCCGGGGCTGCATAGACGCGCCCGCCGCGGTAGGGGATGGTGAGGGGCTCCACGAACTCCGCCCGGTAGCCGGCCAGGTCGTCCTCGTGCAGGCAGCCGCCCTTGGCCTGGATGTCGCGCGCCAGGTCGCGCGCCACCCGACCCTCGTAGAACTCGCGCGGGCCACCGTCGGCCAGGCGCTGCAGCGTGGCGGCCAGGGCGCGCTGGTCCAGACGGCGGGCCGTGGTGGCCGCCCAGCTGCCGATGATGGGCCAGCAGCCTTCGTCCAGGAACATCGCGGCGGCATCGGGGTCGCGTGCCAGCGGCTTGGCGGTGGAGGCGGTGACCAGCGCGGAGTACCAGTCCACGATCATCCCCTCGCGCGCCAGCGCCACGGCCGGCGCCACCAGCTCGGCCCAAGGCCGGCGGCCGTAGGCGCCGTGCGCCAAGCCCATGCCGTCCACCACGCCGGGAACGGCCACGGCAGTGGCACCCTGCACGTTGCGATCGTCCACCACCAGGGGCCAGGGGAAGAGATCCGAGGTGCGGCCGTCGCCTGTGAGCGGGTAGTCCGCTGGGTTCAGGCGGCGCGGCGAGCGCATGCCGAAGTTCACCACCCGGGCGCGGCCTTCGTCGGCGCGCCACAGCACCATGCTGCCGCCTGCGGCCACGCCGCTCATCCAGGGTTCCACCACCCCCAGGGCGAACGAGGTGGCCACAGCGGCATCGACGGCGTCGCCGCCCTCAGCCAGCACTGCCGCACCCACGTCAGCCGCCCGGCGGTGCTGCGAAGCCACCACGCCGGCCTCGGTGGCCACCACGTGCTTGCGGACATGCTGGGAGTTGGAGAAGTTGTCGGTCATGGAGAAGTCTTTCGGGAGCGGGTGTTCAAGACGATGTGCACAAGGCGAGCAACCCGCAGCGCAGGGCAAGCCTCAGGTCCAGGTACGCTCGATGTCGCCTGCATAGAACCGGATTGCTTCCCGGTAGGCGACCACGTAGGCGTCGGCCGAGGTGTCGGCCACCACCGTGAGCAGCAGTTCCACCGCCTGTCGGGACTGTCCCAGGTTGTGCAGCGTCATGGCAAGAAAGGTCTTGAGCTCGGCGGCATCCGGGAAGCGCGCCAGCCCGGCACGCAAGGTGGACTCGGCCTGCCGGTACTGCCCAAGAGTGCGAAAGGTGCTACCCAGGCCCAGGTAGGCGCCACGCAAGGGATCGTCGGGCAGGCCGAGCGCGAGGGCCGCCTCGTAGAACGGCACTGCCTCGGCCTCACGGCCGAGTTGGTCATGGACGCAGGCGGCCTGGTACTGGAGCTCGGCGTCCAGGGGATGCTCGGCCACGAGCACAAGAGCCAACTGGCGCGCGCCCTCGAGGTCGCCTGAGCGTCGCGCCTCACGAACGCGTCGGGCTGCGTCCATGCCCGCTACGCCCTGGCCTTGCACACGGCCTCGAGTCGATGCCCCTCGGGGTCGACGACGAAGGCTGCGTAGTAGTGCTCGCCGTAGTCCG
>JBJTZN010000186.1:0-9243 GCA_046087245.1 Rubrivivax sp. | reverse complement strand
CACCCGCTCGTCCGCCCCAAACGGCCCCGCTCGTCGTTGCAAATGCTCGCCGTAGCCCGAGCTACGGCTGTGCTTTGCGCCTCGATCGGCACCTTTTGGAACGCCCGCTCGGGCGCGCCGGAATACTTCACAAGCTCTGAGAGCTTGTGAAAAATCCCCGCACACCCGCTCGTCCGCCCCAAACGGCCCCGCTCGTCGTTGCAAATGCTCGCCGTAGCCCGAGCTACGGCTGTGCTTTACGCCTGGATCGGCACCTTTTGGAACGCCCGCTCGGGCGCGCCGGAATACTTCACAAGCTCTGAGGCCGCCCCGGGCCCGGGTGCGGGCCGCACTGCCGGCTTCAGGGCGTGACCTCGAACTCGCCCAGATCCACCCGCTGCCCGCCCGGCACAAGCTTCAGGTACACCGCGTACCTGCCGGGCTTGGCCAGCAACTCCGGGGGCACCTCGGCACTGCCACCCTCGTTGGGCGTGAGGGCCATGCCGGGCAGGCGGGTCTGGTCGAACCAGACCTCCACGCTGTCGGCGCTGTGCACGCCGCGCTGTTCGAACCACAGGGCCGAGTTGCCGCTCTTCTGGACCGCGAAGCCGGTGCCCGCCCGGGTGCTTTGGGGGCCCCACTTCAGGATGGTCACGGTCGGGGCGGCGGCCACCGCTGCCCCGGCCGGGGTACCGGCCACGCTGGGCGGGGCCCCTGGCGTGGGGGCCGATGGGGGGGGCGGGTCGGAACAGCCGGCCAACAGCCCGGCCGCGCAGGCCGCCTCTGCGGCCATCGCCCGCCAGGTCCGCCCGCAGGGGACCGCGCCCGGTCCTGGCCGGGACAGGCCGCGCACCAACACAAGGCGAGCGCGGGGCCACACGGTTCGAAAGCGCATTCTCATGGGAAGTTCTCCTGGTCGGGAATTCTGAGCATCAGCGCCGGGCCTTTCGCACCACGCACTGCCCGCGGTGGAAGCTGATGCTGTCGATGGCCGCCGTGCGCGAGGAAGCCACGCCCAGGCCGGGGTAGGTCACGTCGCCCCAGGCGCACTCGTCCACCAACTGCTTGACAAAGCCCACCATGCCGGCCTGGTGGCTTGGCAGAGGCCGCTTCAGCAGGCCCGGCATGAACCCGCGGGCCAGGCGCCGCGCCACGCGCAGGCTCTGGAAGTGCAGCGCGCGCAGACCCGGCCAGGGCAGCAGGGTGGGGGGCTGCGTCAGCCACCTGGGCGCCTGCCACTCGCGCGGGGGCTGCCAGGCCCGTCCGTCGGGCCAGCCGGGCCAGTAGCCCGTGCCCCAGTCTTCGATGATGTAGACGCCGCCGGGCTTGAGGTGGTGGTCGAAGAGATGGCGAAACGTCATGCGCGACAGCCGCCCGAAGTGCGAGGCGTCGTCGATCACGATGTCGAAGCCCCCGGGCGCCATCTCCGCGGCGATGCGGTCCAGCAGCACCGTGTCCTGCTGCTGCCCTTGGTAGGTGCGGATGCGGCCTGAGTCATCCTCCACCGGCACCGGGTGCTGGTCCAGGCCCGCGATGCGGCCTTGCGCAAAGTAATCGCGCCACATCAGCAGCGAGCCCCCGTGGTGGATGCCCAGCTCCAGCAAGGCCACCGGGTGCTCGCGCAGGGGCGCGAACAGGGCCTCGTACACCGACAGGAAGGATGCGGACTTGTCGGTGCGGTAGCCCGACATCTCCAGCAGACTGGTCATGCAATCGTCCTCGTGGCACAGCGCTGCGGATTGTCGCGGGTGTTCGCCGGGCCGGCGCTCAGGACCCCAGCGCCGCACCCACGCGCGCCATCAGGCCCTCGTCCACGCGGCCGGCCAGGGCCTCCAGCTTCACGGTGGCCATCAAGGTCATGTAGCGGGCCTGCGCCAGGTCGCGCAGCACCTGCACGCGCTGCTGCTCGGCGTTGAGCACGTCCACCACCGTGCGCGTACCCGCTGTCACGCTCTTGCGGGCGGAGTCCACGGCCACGTCGGCCGATCGCACGGCCACCTCCAGGGCGCGTACGCGGGCGATGCCTTCGGTGACACCGCGGTGCTCACGGTGCACGCGCACGCCCAGGTCCAGGCGCTGCGCTTCGATCAGCTCGCCCGCGCGCAGGTACTCGGCCTGCACTTGGCGCGACACGCTGTCCACGTAGCCGCCCTGGTACAGCGGCACGTTGAGCTGCAGCCCGATGCTGCTGTTCAGGTAGCCGGACTGCGGAGAGTTGAAGTTCTCGCTGCGCGAGCGCTGCACCTGAGCCACCAGGTCCAGCGTGGGCAGGTGGCCGGCGCGGGCCTTGGCCATCTCCTCGCGGGCGGCGTCACGCTGCGCCTGCAGGCTGCGCACCTCGGGGCTGGAGGCCACGGCCAGGGCCACCCATTCCTCCACCGACGCCGGCACGGGCGCCTGCAGGTTCAGCCGCGCCGGGTCCAGCCGCGCCAGTTCGCCCAGCGGGCGGTTGACCAGCGCCTGCACCTGCCGGCGCGTGAGCTCCACCTGCTGCAGGGCCTCCAGTTCCTGGGCCTTGTTGAGGTCCAGACGCGCCTGCACCTCGTCCACATCGGTGCGGGTGCCCAGGCCCGCGGCCAGCCCCCTGCGCGCGGATTCCAGTTGCGTGCTCAGGAAGACCTGCTGCGCCTGCACCAGCGCCAGTTGATCGCGCGAGAGCATGGCCTCCAGGTAGGCCCCGGCCACGCGCACGCCCAGGTTCTGCGTCTCGCGCGCCAGCACGGCCTCGGCGTCCTGCACCAGGTAGCCCGCCTGGCGCACCGCCGCCTCCTGCGGCTGGCGGTACAGCGGCTGGCGCAGCGTCAGCGTCTCGTTCTGGCTGAAGTAGCGCTCGTTCGTGGTCTGCGCCTGGCCGAAAAAGTTCACCGAGTCGCGCTCGGCGTCGTTCTTGAAGCGGCTGGCGCTGAACTGCAGGCTGGGCCGCAGTTGAGCCTGCGCCTGGGGCAGCCGCTCGCGGCTGGCCACGGCGGCAGCGCGCGCCGCGCGCAGCGTCGGGTCGTTGGCCAGGGCCGCCTGCCAGGTCTGCAGCAGGCCCAGCGGGCGGGTGGCGTCCACCGGGGCATCGGCCGGTGGCTGCACGGGCTCGGGCTCCCAGCGCGGCGTGCCCACGCCGGTCTCGTTCAGGCTGCGGCCCACGGTGGCGTCCCAGACGCCGCGTGCCGAGCGCGAAGCGTCCTGCAGCCGCTGCACGCCCTGGTGCAGGGCCTGCGGGAAGTAGATGCCCTCGGGGCTGGCGGCAGCGGACGCAGGGCTGGCAGGCGGGGCCGCGGCGGCAGGGGCCTGTGCCGCGGCCGGTGCGCTGCCGGCCGCCCACAGCGCCACGCTCACGGCGGCGGCCAGCACGGCCTTGGCGCCCGGACCGCCGGGGTGCGCCCGCCGGGGCAGGAGCCGGTGGTGCTTGAGGTCAGCCATGTCACTGCTCCTTCATGGACGCCGCCACGCGCCGCGTCAGCGGGTGCAGCAGGTAGGTCAACACGGTGCGCTCGCCCGTGCGGATGATCACCTCGGCGGGCATGCCGGGCTGGATCTGATGCCGCCCCAGGCCCTTCATGCCCTCGGGCGTGATCTGCACGCGTGCCAGGAAGTAGGTCATCGGGCCCATGGAGGTCTGCTCGGTCAGCAGGTCCGCCGACACCGACACCACCTGGCCCTGCACCACCAGTTGCGGCGAGTGCGCAAAGGCCGAGAAGCGCACGTCCGTGGGCAGGCCCGGTTGCACCGCATCGATCAGGTGCGGCGGGATGCGCGCCTCCAGCAGCAGCGCCTCCTTCTCCGGCACGATGTCCATGAGCTTCTGCCCCGGCGGCAGAACGCCGCCCACGGTCTGGTACGCCAGGCCCACCACCTGCCCCGTGGCCGGGGAGCGAATCAGGGTGCGCTCCAGCTCATCGCGGTAGGCCTTGAAGCGCCCTTCGTCGGACTGCACCTCGCGCGCCACATCGGCCAACTGCGAGTCGGTCTCCTTGCGGTAGTCCTGCTGCCGCGCCAGGGCGCGCTGGCGCAGCTCGGCGATGGCCTGGCGGCCGCGCGCCTGGCTGCCCTGCAAGTCGGTGATGGCCGCGCTCACCTCGGCCACCTGGCGCTCCAGCTCCAGCATCTGGTTGCGTGGCGCGTAACCGTCCTTGACGAGGTCGCGGATGTTGGACAACTGTTCCTGCAGCAGGCGGCGCTGGGTCTGCCGGCTCTCCTGCATGCCCGACTGGGCCTGGATCGTGGCCTCCTGGCCGCGGATGCTCTCCTCAATGGCCTGCAGGTCGGCGCGCAGGGCCGCGCGCCGGGTGGCGAACAACTGCTCCTGCGTGGCCAGGTGGCGGGCGATCAGCGGGTCCGTGGCCTCGGTGCGCAGTTCGGCGCTGAACTCGATGCGCTCGCGCCCGCTCTGCTCGGCCATGAGCCGCGCCTCCATCGCGCGCAGTCCCAGGTAGCGCTGGCGCGTGGCCTCGAAGTTAGCCCGGCTCACGCCGTCGTCCATGCGCACCAGCGGCTGGCCCTCCTTGACCTCGTCGCCCTCGCGCACCATCACCTCGCGGATGATGCCGCCCTGCAGGTGCTGCACGGCCTTGCGCTTGGTGTCGATGGCCACCGTGGCCTGGGTGGGAATGCCCTCGTCCAGCGGCGCCAGTGCCGCCCACGCCAGAAACACCGCCAGGCCGCCGCCCAGCACCCACAGGCCGGTGCGGCCCAGGCGCGAGGATCGTCCCGGGGCGGACGCCGAGGTCGGCATGTCCAGGCTCGCGACGGGGGACGCGGCCTCGCGTGAAAGGGAAGTCAGTTCGTTGCTCATGGTGTGCTCGTGGGATGGTTGTTGGTGGCGGTCGCTGCGGCCCGGATGGCCGCCAGCACCGCATCGCGCGGGCCCTCGGCCTGCACGGCGCCGTCAGTCAGCAGCAGCAGCCGGTCGGCCAGGGCCACGGCGCCGGGCCGGTGCGTCACCAGCACCACCGTCGTGCCGTTGGCGCGCATCTGCTGCACCGCGCGCGCCAGCGCGGCCTCACCCACGTCGTCCAGGTTGGCGTTGGGTTCGTCCAGCACCACCAGGCGGGGCTTGCCGTACAGGGCGCGCGCCAGGGCCACGCGCTGGCGCTGGCCGCCGGACAGCACGCTGCCGGCCTCGCCGATGGGCGTGTCGTAGCCCTTGGGCATGCGCAGGATCATCTCGTGCAGCCCGGTGGCGCGGGCTGCCGCAATCACCTGCTCCGAATCCACCTTGGCAAAGCGGGCGATGTTCTCCGCGATCGTGCCGTCGAACAGCTCGATGTCCTGCGGCAGGTAGCCGATGAAGGGACCCAGTTCCACGCGGTCCCAGTCGGCCACGGGCCGGCCGTCCATCAGCACCTCGCCCTGGACGTCGCCCCAGATGCCCAGCATCACCCGCGCCAGCGTGGACTTGCCCGAGCCGCTGGGCCCCAGGATCACCAGCACCTGCCCGGCGGGCAGCTCCAGGTTCACGTCGCGCAGGATGGGCCGGCTGCGTCCGGGCGCCGTGGCGCTCACCGACCGCAGGCTCACCTGACCCGTGGGTGGCACGCGGCTCAGGGCCGGGTCGCGCTCGGGGTGCGCGGCCAGCAGGCCGCCCAGGCGCAGGAAGGCGTCGCGCGCGGTGATGTAGCCGCGCCAGGTGCCCACCAGCATGTCGATGGGCGCCAGCGCGCGCGTCATCAGCACGTTCGCGGCGATCATGGCCCCGGGGGACAGTTCGCCATCGATCACCAGCAGCGCGCCCGCGCCCAGCGACAGCGACTGCTGCGTGTAGCGCACGAACTTGCTCACGGCCGTGACCCGGTGCATCACCCCCTGCGCCTGGCCGCCCAGGTGCATGGACTGCGCGTGGCGGCGCGCCCAGTGCGCCTTCAGGTGGCCCACCATGCCCATGGACTCCAGCACCTCGGCGTTGCGCAGCTTGCCCTGCACGTACAGGCTGGCCTCGGTCTGCGCCTGCTGCGCCGCCTCGGACGGGGCCACCGCGCGCCGGTGGCCCAGCCACGCCAGGACGGCCTGCACCACCGCAAAGGCGATGGACAACCAGCCCAGGAAGGGGTGCAGCAGGAACATCACGGCGATGTAGATGGGCACCCAGGGCAGGTCGAAGAAGGCGAAGATCCCGTTGCCGGTGATGAACTGGCGCACCTGCAGCAAGTCGCTGAAGGCGCGGGCCGGGCTGCGGCCGGGCAGGTTGGAGCCGGCCAGGTGCGACTCGAAGCTCGCGTTGAACACGCGGGTGCTCAGACGATCGTCAAAGCGCACTCCGGCGGCCACCAGCACGCGCGAGCGGGCCCACTCCGCCACCGCCATCACGCCGAACATCAGCAGCGCGATCAGCGACACGGCCGTCAGCGTCAGCGCGTTCTGGCTGACCATCACGCGGTCATAGACCTGCATCATGTACAGCGTGGGCGTGAGCATCAGCAGGTTGGACACCGCGCTGAGCAGGCCCACCACGATGAACTCGCGCCTGAAGGCCAGCAGGGCGGCCACCAGCTCGCTGCGGCGGCGCGGCTCGGCCTCCACGCGGGCCACGCGCACCTGCACACCGGTGGCCTCGATCACATCAGGGGTTGTGGAAACACTCATGGCATCAGCCCTTGGGCAGCTTGGAAACGGAAAGGGTGTTGGCCGGCACCGAGGCGGTCCCAGGCGCCGCGCGCGCCTGGGCCTGGGCTTGCGCCTGGGCCTGCGCCTTCTGCAGCGCCGCCAGCACCTCATCGCGCGGGCCGAAGGCCTGCTGTGCGCCGTCCACCAGCAGCAGCACCTTGTCCATGGCACCCAGCACGCTGGTGCGGTGGGTCATCACCACCACCGTGGCGCCGCGCGCCTTCAGGCCCTGCAGGGCACGGTTCAGTGCCGCGTCACCGGCCTCGTCCAGGCTGGAATTGGGTTCGTCCAGCACCACCAGGGCCGGGTCGCCGTACAGCGCGCGCGCCAGGGCCACGCGCTGGCGCTGGCCACCGGACAGCACCGCGCCGTCGCGGCCCACGGGCGTGTCGTAGCCCTGCGGCAGCGCCAGGATGAACTTGTGCAGGCCCACCGCGCGCGCGGCGGCCTCCACCTGCCCGGGGCTCGACGGCCCGAAGCGGCAGATGTTCTCGGCCACGGTGCCCTCGAACAGCTCCACCCCCTGCGGCAGGTAGCCCAGGTGCGGCCCCAGTTCGCTCTTGTGCCAGGCGTGCACGTCGGCGCCATCCAGCCGCACCTTGCCGCCGATGGCCGGCCACAGCCCCACCAGCATGCGGGCCAGCGTGGTCTTGCCCGCCGCCGAGGGCCCGATCACCGCCAGCGAGTCGCCCGGCTGCAGCGCGAACTGCAGCCCCTTGAGGATGGGCACGCTGGGCTGGCCCGGCGGCACGGGCGCACCGGCCACCAACTGCTCCACCGTCAGCAGGCCGCGCGGGGCCGGCAAGGCCATGCCCGTCTCGCGCCCGGGCATCATGGTCATCAGCAGGTTCAGGCGACCCCAGGCGTCACGCGCCTGCACCACGCTGCGCCACTGCGCCACCATCTGCACCAGCGGCGTGAGCACCCGAGCGCCGATGATCGAGGCCACGATCATCATGGCCGGCCCGCCGGCCAACTGGTTCTTCAGCAGCAGCCAGGCCGACAGGCCCAGCAGCGCCGAACTCAGCACCTGCTGGATCATCTTGGAGCCGGCCTGGAACCCGCCGGCCGCGCCGCTGGCCTGGGCCTGCAGCCCCAGGAACTCGCGCTGGCGCCTGATCCAGCGGGCGTGGATGTCGCGGATCATGCCCATGGCCTCGATCACCTCGGCGTTGCGCAGCGAGCCGTCGGCGTACTGCTGCGCCGCCTGTGCCGTGCGGTTGGCCGCCGCCAGCGGCGCCTGCGTGCTGCGCTCGGTCAGCCAGGCGATCAGCACCTGCAGCACCGCCCCGGCCAGCGTCACCCACCCCAGCAAGGGGTTGATCAGGTACACCAGCACCAGGAACACCAGCGCCACGGGCGTCTCCATCACGGCCGCCACGAAGGGCGAGTGCAGGAACTCGCGCACCGTGCGCCAGTCGTTCATCACCTGCAGCGTGCCGCCGGGTTGGCGGCGCAGGTGGGCCTCGAACACCAGGTCGAACAGCCGGGGGCTGACCGAGCGGTCGGCCTCGTGGCCCACCTCCAGCAGCATCTCGCCGCGCACCCACTCCAGCACTTCCATCACCACGAAGGCCATCACCACGGCCAGCGTCAGCATCCACAGCGTGAGGTGGTTGCGCGTGTCCACCACGCGGGCATACACCTCCAGCATGTACACCGACGGCGCCAGCACCAGCAGCCCGGCCACCACCGTGAACAGGAAGGCCCGGCCCATCTGCGCCCGCATGGGCTGGAAGGCCTGGCGCAGCGGCGAGTGGGCGCCGCCGGCACCGGGCATGAGCGCCATGGCGCGGTTGATGGGCAGGTTCATGCGGGATCCTCGACCTTCAGGTATTCAGGAAACATCAATGCGGGCGCGGGCCGTGCGGACACGGCGCCGGCCCAGGCGGCTTCAGCGGCC
Source organism: Rubrivivax sp. (assembly GCA_046087245.1). Lineage (GTDB taxonomy): Bacteria > Pseudomonadota > Gammaproteobacteria > Burkholderiales > Burkholderiaceae_C > Rubrivivax. The sequence goes on along the minus strand of JBJTZN010000186.1, from coordinate 770 downwards.
GTTTCGGTGGCAGTCTCGGCAGCCGCGTCAGCCGTCTCGGCAGCAGTGTCGGCAGCCGCCTCCGGCAGGGCCCGGGCCGCCTCAGGCACCGCCGCCGCGGCAGGCCCGAACTGGAAGGCCAGCTCGAACTGCGCGCCCACGCGCTGCAGCACGATCTCCAGCAGCTTCTGCGTGTGAAAGGCCGTCTCCTGCTGCGCGCTGAGCGCGAGCTGAAACTTCATGCGACCGTCCAGCGTGAACATCGACACCTGGCCCTGCTTCAGGCTCAGCGTGTGGCGGTCGAAGTACACCGGGCAGGTGTCGGTGAAGCGCAGCAGCGGCAAGGCCCTGCCGGCCAGACGCGACACATGAAAGGGGCTGCCCGGGGTCTGGAAGATCAACCGGCTGGCGCGGCTGACCGAATAGATGGCGTTGCACACCATCTGCGAACCCAGGGCCGGGAACTTCTCGCGCAGGCCCTTGTAGGCCATGTGGTGCAGGGCCACGCGGTTCCACACCCGGGTGTGCTGCACCACGGGCGACAACTCGTTGCACACCTGCGCAAACGCCGCCTGCAGCGCCATCAGCCGGGCGTGCTGCTCGGGCGAAGGCGTCAGCGCGATGCGGACTGAAAAGTTCATATAGGAGACTGTAGCACGTCTCCTATATGAATTTTCCAGGGATTCTGTCCGGCCGGGTGACCGGCGTCACATACTCTCGCATCGCAGGCAGAAACAAGCGGGAGTCGGGCGTGCAGTCGCACCCGCCTGCGGTGCGCACGAGCGGGGGCC
>JBJTZN010000185.1:0-54556 GCA_046087245.1 Rubrivivax sp. | reverse complement strand
AGAAGATCGACTTCACGTTCAGTTCGACGGTCTTGTCCCAGCCGTCTTCCGGATACTCGTCGATCGGCGCGCCCCAGGTGGCGCCCGCGTTGTTGACCAGGATGTCGATGGCGCCGTGCTCGGCCACGGTGGCGGCGGTGGCGGCGGCCACGGCCGCGTCATCGGTCAGCTCCACGATGCGGCCATTCACCGGCCCCAGCGCGCTGAGCGAACGGCAGGCCTCGTCCACCTTGGCCGCGTCGATATCCCACATCACCACCCGGGCACCGGAGTTCAGCATGCGCTGGCTGATCGCGTATCCGATGCCCTGAGCGCCCCCGGTGATGACGGCCACGCGGCCCTTCAAGTCGATCTGGTTCATTCAGTCCATGCCTTTCAATGCTTGCGGGTTGTCCCGGCGACAGTCTTCGATGTAGCGCCGGATGATGTCTTCGAAGGAGGCTTCGGCGCGCAGGCCCAGGGCGTGGGCCCGCGGCGTGGACACACCACGGGGCCAGTTGGCCACGATGCCGGCGATGCGTTCGTCGCGCTGCATCTTCACGCGCGCACGCACCCGCGGGCCCGCCACGGCCTCCAGCGCGTCCAGCATCTGCGCTACGCTGACGTTCAAGCCCGGCAGCGTGATGGCCGAGCGGCCCACGAAAGCCGCTCGGCTGGCCTCGCCCACCGCGATCAGGCCGCGCACCGTGGTGTGCACCGTGGCCACGGGATGGCGTACGTCCAGGCTGACAGGCAGCACGGCGTCCTCGCCGGCCAGCGGCTCGCGGATGATGCCGCTGAAGAAGGAACTGGCCGCGCCGTTGGGACGGCCGGGCCGCACGGCCACCGTCACCAGGCGCGCGGCGCGGCCGTCGATGAAACCCTTGCGCGTGTAGTCGGCGATCAGGTGCTCGCAGATCAGCTTCTGCGTACCGTAGCTGGTCTGCGGCATGGGCAGCGTGTCGTCACCCACGATCTCGGGAAAGGGGTAGGCCAGGTCGGGGCCGAAGACGGCGATGGAGCTGGAGAAGACCAGTTTGGTGGGCGGCGCTCCACTCTCAGCGCGGCCGCGCAAGACATCCAGCAAGGCACGGGTGCTGTCCAGGTTGGAGCGCAGGCCAAGCTCGAAGTCGGCTTCGCACTCGCCCGACACGGCCGAGGCCAGGTGGAAGACCACGTCGAACGGCTCGTCGCGCAGCGCCGCGCACTCCTGCAGCAGGGGCCCCACGCGCGACCTGACCCGAGGGTGCTGCCGCAGGTCGGCTGGCGGCTCGAACTGATCGGTCAGCACCATCTCGTCGATGGCCCGTCCGTCGAAACGGCCCAGAGCCCACAGGGCCCGGGCCAAGCGGGCGCCGACAAAGCCGCCGCCTCCGGTGATCAACACACGCATGGGTTCACTCCTGCAGGGGGTTCCATCTTGCACATCGGGTCACGCGTACGTCCCCACGTCCCTCAGGCAGCGGAGCCTTCATGCGGACCGCGCCCCGGCCAGGCCGACAGGCACCACGCCCCGGCCCTTCAGCCGGGCCGCGGGCGCCGCCAACGAGGGCAACTTGCGACGTGAGCCGAGCACCAGATCGATGTCCTGGGCCGCACCGTCAATCAGCACGAGGATGGCACGCTCGGCACGTGCCGCATCCCGCTCGCGCACGGCGTCCAGCACGGCGCGGTGCAGCGGCAGGGACTGCGCCGGCCCATCGGGCCTGGAGGTGGAGATCTCGAAGCTGGTACGCAGCAGCGCGCCCAGTGCCTTGCTCATCTGGATGACCATGCGGTTATGGCAAGCACGCAGCAGGCCCTGGTGAAACCGCAGGTCGTGGCTGACGTAGTCACCACCTTGCTCGATGGCGTGCCGCATGCCGTCATAGGCGGCCTCGATCTCGGCCAGGTCCGCCGCCGTGGCGCGGGTGGCTGCCAGCCGCACGGCCGCAGGCTCGACCACGCGACGAAGCTCCTGCAGATCGCGCAGGAAGTCCCGCGTGAGCCCGATCTTGCTCTGCCAGGCCACCACGTCGGGATCAAACCAGTTCCACTGGTCGCTGGGCAGCACGCGGGTGCCCACCTTGGGGCCGGTGACCAGCATGCCCTTGGCCGCCAGGGACTTCACGGCCTCGCGCACCACGGTACGGCTCACGCCCAACTCGCCGCAGAGCGTCGGCTCGGGCGGGATGGCGGCGCCAGGCTCGTAACGGCCCGAGACGATGGACTCCCCCAACGCCTCCAGCGTGTGACCGAGGACGTTCTTCACCGCCATCAGGAGGCCGCCTGGCCGGCGCAAGCCTGTGGAACGCGGCGCGTCACGCAGCTCCCACCCATCAGCCGCGCACGAACAAGGTGGTCAAGGGTTCGGCCCCCACTTGCCGGCTCCAGTGGCCGTGCACTGCGGGGTCGAAAGTGGCGCCTTCAGGCACGGTATCGGCCGAGTAGAAGTGGTCACCCGGACGGAAGACGCGCGAGCTGCCATCCTGCAGGCCGATCTCCATGTGACCGGAGAGGATCACCACCCACTGCGGCGTGACGGTGCAATGGAACTCGCTGCGAAAACCCACCGGGCTGTGGCGCAACTGGTAGCCGCCGCTGGGCATCAAGGCTGACAACAGCGCCTGCGGCTTGCCTTCGGTCAGGGGAACGGCTTCCTCCCGAAAGCGCGCACGGCCATCGGTGTCGGTGAAAAGGATGACTTTGGTGAAGTGGGTGGTCATATGGCTGGGGGATCTTCACGCTCACACGGAGGCGGTGACGCCGCCATCGACATAGAGGATGTGGCCGTTGACGAAGCGCGAGGCATCGCTGGCCAGGAACACCGCGGCCGGCGCCAGGTCCTCCACGTCGCCCCAGCGCCGGCTGGGGGTGCGGTTGAGGAGCCAGTCGCTGAAGGCCTCATCGGCCACCAAGCGGGCGTTGAGTTCGGTCTTGAAGTAACCCGGGCCGATGCCGTTGACGTTGATGCCATGCGGCCCCAGGTCGATGGCCATGCCTTTGGTGAGCATCTTCACCGCGCCTTTGCTGGCGGTGTAGGGGGCGATGGTGGGCCGCCCGAGCTCGCTCATCACCGAGCAGATGTTGATGATGCGCCCGCGCTGGCGCGGCACCATGCGCCGCGCCACGGCCTGGCCCACATGAAAGACGCTGTCGAGGTTGGTGCGCATCAGGCGATCCCACTCGGCCGCGGGAAACTCATGGAAAGGCGCACGGTGCTGGGTGCCCGCGTTGTTGACCAAGATCTCGATGGGGCCGAGGGTCGATTCGATTTCCGCCACCGCGGCCTCCACCGCAGCGGGGTCACAGACGTCGAAACACCGCTCGTGCACCTGCAGGCCTTCGCTGCGCAGTTGCTGCGCGGTGGCCGCCAGCCGGGCCGCGTCGCGCCCGTTGAGCACCACGGCGGCGCCTGCCTGCGCCAGGCCCCGCGCCACGCCCAGGCCGATGCCTGCGGAGGAACCGGTGACCAGGGCCAGGCGGCCGTCGAGTCGAAAGGTATCGGCGGTGATCATGCGGTCAAGGCTCCAAGGGACTGCGCGGCGCGCCGGGCCAGGGCCTCGGGCGGCTCGGTGATGTCCAGTTCCAGGGGCTGCTCGTCGACCGAGGGCGGCTCCAGCGTCTGCAACTGGCTCTGCAGCAGGGTGGGGGGCATGTAATGTCCGCGACGCTGTGCCAGGCGCTCTTCCAGCACCGCCCGGTCCCCCCGGAGATGGACAAATCGCAGCGCAGGCACCGCCCGGCGCAGCCGGTCGCGGTAGCGGCGGCGAAGGGCCGAGCAGGAGGCCACGGCACCTTCGGGTCGGCGCGCCAGTTCGGCCGCCACGGCGTCCAGCCAGCCCGCGCGGTCTTCATCGGTCAGCGCAATGCCTGAGGCCATCAGCTCCACGTTGCGCGGCGGGTGCAACTCGTCACCCTCGATGAACGGCAGCTCCAGGTGCCGGGCCAGCAGCCGGCCCACCGTGGTCTTGCCACAGCCACTGACACCCATCACCACGACATGCGGCATGCGCCTGCCAACGCTCAGCCGAGCCGCAGCCCCGAGGCAGCATCAAACACATGGGCCTTGGCCACGTCGAACTCCAGGTGCACGGGGTCCCCGGGCTGGGCCTGGGTGCGGCCATGGATGACCACCACCATCTGCTGGCCACCCACCTCGACGAGCAGTTCCGTCTCGGCGCCGGTAGGTTCCACGATGATCACCCGGCCCGGGATGCCGCTGGCGGCCAGACGCAGATCGGTGGGGCGCACGCCGTAGCTCACGGCCTGCCCTTCAGCAGCCATGCCCGGCGCCAGCGGCCACTGCGCGCCCAGGCCTTCCGCTTGGCCCGACCGGACCACCCCCGAGAAGACGTTCATCGCAGGCGAGCCGATGAACTGCGCGACGAACAGGTTGCCGGGGCGGTCGAACAACTCCAGCGGGGTGCCGATCTGCTCGATGATGCCGTCGTGCATGACGACGATGCGGTCGGCCATGGTCATGGCCTCGATCTGGTCGTGCGTGACGTAGACCGTGGTGGTCTTCAGGCGCTGATGCAGCGCCTTGATCTCGGCGCGCATGGCCACGCGCAGCTTGGCGTCCAGGTTCGACAGCGGCTCGTCGAACAGGAAGACCTTGGGGTCGCGCACGATGGCACGGCCCATGGCCACGCGCTGGCGCTGGCCGCCGGAAAGCTCGCGCGGGTAGCGCTCCAGCAGCTGGTCGAGGTTGAGGATGCGGGCCGCATCGGCCACGCGCTGGCTGATGGTCTTGGCATCGGCCTTGCGCAGCTTGAGCGAGAAACCCATGTTCTCGCGCACGGTCATGTGCGGATACAGGGCGTAGCTCTGGAACACCATCGCGATGTCGCGGTCCTTGGAGTCCAGGTCATTGACCACCTTGCCGTCGATGGAAATCTCTCCACCAGTGATCTCCTCCAGGCCGGCCAGCATGCGCAGCAGCGTGCTCTTGCCGCAGCCCGAGGGGCCCACCAGCACGACGAACTCGCCATCGGTGATGTCGAAACCGATGCCGTGGATGACCTTGACCTTGCCGTAGGCCTTGTGGATGTCGCGGAACGAGACGGAAGCCATGTGAGGAAAACTCCGGTCAGCTCTTCACGGCGCCGGCCGTCAGGCCCGTCACCATGTAGCGCTTGAAGGCGTAGTAGATGGCTGCCGGCGGCAGCGCGTAGATGAGGCCCGTGGCCATCAGCAACTCCCACGGGGAATCGTCGGCGGACAGGAAGTTGCCGAGTGCCACGGCCAGGGTGACGTCCGTATCACGCGACAGCAGCAAGAAGGCGTAGAGGTACTCGTTCCAGGCCAGCAGCAGCGAATAGGTACCTACCGCCACCAGCGAAGGCACCATCAGCGGCAGGTACACCAGACGGAAGAGTTGCAGCGGTGAAGCACCATCGATGCGCGCGGCCTCGTCAAGCTCCAGCGGCAGCTTGTCGCTGGCCTGCTTGAGCACCCAGATGCAGTAGGGCGAGGCGATGGTCACCATCGCCAGGATCAGGGCCCACTGGCTGTTGAGCAGGCCGTAGACGCTCATGGTCTTGTACATGGGCACGGCAAGGAAGGCCGCCGGGATGAAGTAGGTGAACAAGGCCATGTTCATCACGGTACGGCCGCCGCGCACCTTCAGGCGGCTGATGGCAAATGCCGCGCAAGTCGAGATGAACAGCGTGATGGCCCCCACGGCCGCCGCGATGAACACCGAGTTCCCGAGTTGCACCCAGAAGTGGTCGAGGTAGAAGTGCTTGCGCTCGAAGACGATCTGGAAGTTCTGCAGCGTCGGGTTCTTGGGCCAGAGCCTGCCAGAGGTGGCTGAATCACGCTCGGAAATCGAGAACAGGAACATGTGGTAGACCGGGATCAGGGTCCACAACAGCACGGGGATGCCGACGAGCAGCAGCTTGGTCTCGTCGAACACCTTCTTGATGAGGGAGCTGCGGCGCATTACTTGCTCAACCTCTTCATCATGAAGTACACCAGGGGCAGCACCAGCGGCAGCGAGACGACGATGGCAGCCATCGCCAACTCCACCTGATCCAGGCGCAAATAGCGGATGCCCAGGGTGGCCAGCACATGGGTCAGGTCAGCAGGCCCGCCGCCGGTCAGCAGGTACACGCTGTTGAAGTCACCGAGCGTCCAGATCGTAGAGAGGATGATCGATGTCAGGTACAGCGAGCGCATCGATGGCCAGGTGATGTAGCGGAATTTCTGCAACGCGCTGGCACCGTCCACCGAGGCCGCCTCGTACTGCTCCTGGGGAATGGCCATGCGGCCGGCCAGAAGGATGAGTGTCCAGAACGGCAGTGACTTCCAGATGTGCATCAGGATGGAAAAACTCAGCGCGAGCGTGGGGTCGTTCAGCCAGTTCGGCCCGTCCAGCCCCGTCAACTTGAAGATGGTGGAATTGATGACCCCCCACTCCGGGTTGAGCATGAAGCGCACCGACAGGATCGTCGGTATCGACGGCACCGCCCAGGGCAGGATGAAGAGCACGGACAGGGCCTTGATCCACCAGCGGGTCTTGATGAAGAAGCCCGAAAGCATCAGCGCCACCGCCATCTTCAGATTGATGGCGATGACGAGGAACACGATGGTGTTGACCGCCGTGCGGAAGAAGATGGGATCGGCAGCGAGCTTGACGTAACTCTGCGGGTCCCGGGCCAGCCACAAGCCGTAGCACACGGGATACACCACGAACACGACGAAGATGATCAGGTAGGGCACCACGAGCACGCGGCCCCAGAACTCCCAAGTCGACAGTGGTTTCGTCGGCGGCGCCCCTGCAAGGGCGGTGACGTTGGCGGTGCTCATGATGCGGCAGTGAACCCAGCCCCGGGCGGCGTCGGACTGACGCCCCTGGCTGCCTCGTGAAGAAAAGCGACCCGGCTCTACGGACCGGGTCGCGTTGCGGTCAGGCGGCGCAGACGATCAGTTTGCAGCCACCTGCTTGATACGGGCGATCATCTCGTCCACCGCGCGGTCCACCGGCACCTTCTCGTTGAGCACCCGGTTGGCTGCCTTGGCCCAGACGTTCTCGTTGTTCAGGACCGTGAACTTGAAGTTCTTGGTGATCTCGAACGGCGTCGTACCGGACATGAACTGGTTGTACACGGCCAGACGGTGCGGGTCGCTCTTCCAGAAGGCGCTCTGCTGCGCCTTCTTGGTCACCGGGAACCAGCGGCCGAGCGAACCCTCGACGTAAGGTGTCAAGTTCGCCTCCTCCAGCAAGAAGCCAACGAACTTCCTGGCCGCATCCTTGTTCTTCGCATCCTTGAAGATCACGCCCGTCTTCACGGCCGCACGGTAGGTCATCTTGCTGCCATCGGGCTTGTTGGGGAAGCCGGCGGTGGCAATCAGTTCCGTGTAGTTCTTCTTGGCCGTGGCACGCTGCGCCTCGGTGAGCGAGGCGTTGTTCATGTCGTCCAGCCACTTGGCGGCGATGGAAATCGTCGCGTTGTGGGTCATGACGGTGGTCTTGTTGTGGAAGGCCACGTTGTTGTCAGGATCCTTCCAGTTGGTGGCCGAAGGCGGCGCGCAACCCTTGGAGTAGACCGCCGTGTACTCGGTCATCGCGTCGATCAGACCCTTGCGCACGGCTGGATCATCCACCAGCAGCTTGCCCGCATCGCTGACCAGGCTGATGTTGTAGGCGTCCATGAAGGTCAGGAACGAGAAGAAGGAATCGGTGGAGTCCACTCCCAGGGGCTGACCGATGCCGAAGGCGCGGTTGCCCGTCTTCTGACGGTAGGCCGGCTGCACCTTGTCGCACCAGAAGCTCCAGAAGCCCTTCCAGTCCTTCGGGATATCGCTTTCCTTGAAGCCCGCATCAGACAGCATGTCCTTCCAGTACTGGATGTGCATGGTCTGCTGCTTGACCGGGAAGGCGTAGTACGCCCGCTTCTGTTCAGCGTTGTTCAACAGGAAGGTGGTGGACAGCGCGCGCGGCTCGAAGGTGTTGCGCAACGGATCGATGACCTTGGTGATGTCCTCCAGCCTGCCGTCATAGGCCCACTTGGCGGTGACCTGGAAGTCGTAAGTGTCGGCATAGGCGACATCGGGCGGGTTGCCGGAGTCCAGCGCTGCCACCGTCTTCGGGATCATGTCCTGAATCGGGAACATCGTGAGTTCGACCTTGATGTTCTTGTTCCTGGCCTCGAACTTCTTGATCGCCTCGAACAAGGCATCGTCCTCGGCCTTGTAGAAACCCTTGACCCAGAAGACAGTCAGCTTCTCCTGCTTCGGTGCCTGCGCCGCCAGAGGCCCGACGGCCAGCATGGCCGCGCCAGCGATGACGCTCGTGATCAAAGTCCTGAATTTCATGCGATAGGTCTCCTGTACGGAAGTGAGGGCCCCGCTAGCCCCTTGATGGAATCGTATGACGATTGAAGACAACGCCGATGCGGAGAAACCCGCATCGGGCCCCGCATCCCCTGGCTGTGCTCAAGTCCCAGCGCATTCGGGCACCGGCGTCAGCACCGGCCGTCCGGCGAAGTGCTCGCGCAGGTTGCCGAAGGCCAGGTCGGCCATGGCCTGGCGGGTCTGCCCGGTGGCGCTGCCGATGTGCGGCACCAGCACCACCTGAGGCAGGTCCAGCAGGCGCTGCGGGACGCGGGGTTCGTCCTCGAAGACGTCCAGCGCCGCACCGCCAATCACGCCTCGCTCCAGGGCCTCGATCAGCGCCGCCTCGTCCACCACGGAGCCCCGCGCCACGTTCACCAGGATGCCCTTGGGCCCCAGGGCCTGCAGCACCTGCGCGTTCACCAGGTGGCGCGTGCCCGCCCCGCCTGGCGTGATCAACACCAGGAAGTCGCTGGCGCGCGCCAGGCTCAGCAGGTCGGCGTGGTACGCATAGGGCACCCCGGCCTTGGGCGAGCGCGTGTGATAGGCGATCTGCATGCCGAAGGCCTGCGCACGCTGGGCAATCGCCTGCCCGATGCGGCCCATGCCCACCAGGCCCAGTCGGGTGCCCGACATCTTGCGCGCCAGGGGCATGTGGCCACCCAGCCAGTGCCCAGCCCGAACGAAGCGGTCGGCTGCCGGCAGCTGCCGCGCCGCGCAGAGCATCAGGCCGATGGCCAAGTCCGCCACGTCGTCGTTCAGCACATTGGGCGTGTGTGTGACCATGATGCCGCGGGCCTTGGCCGCCGCGACGTCCACGCCGTCGTAGCCCACGCCCATCACGGAAATCACTTCCAGGGTCGGCAGCGCGGCCATCAGCTCGGCACTGATCTTGGAGTCGCCGCTGGCGGCCAGCGCGCGGATTGAAGGGGCCACCTGAGCGAAGGCGGCAGGGTCAGTTTCATGCAGGCGTTCATGGAACTGGAACGCAGCCGAGAGCTGCGAGCTGTACAGCGGCGAGAGCTTGGCCGCAGCAAGCACATGGAGGTCGGACACCGGGTTTCTCCTCGGCCAGGAAGCCTGTTCTGAGCGTCAATCGTCATACCATAATAGGTTCATCCTGATGCCCTATTCCTACGGGAAAGCGAGAACACCACGATGAGCGACGACGCCAGCAAGCCGAAGAAGAACCCCGCCGAGTTGCGCAGCCAGCAGTGGTTCGGGCGCCAGGACCGCGACGGCTTCGCCTACCGCTCCTGGGTCAAGGGCAAGGGCGTCCCGCACGACCAGTTCGACGGCCGCCCGGTGATCGGCATCTGCAACACCTTCAGCGAGCTGACGCCTTGCAACTCGCACTTCCGCACCCTGGCCGAGCAGGTCAAGGTGGGCGTGTACGAGACCGGCGGCTTTCCACTGGAGTTCCCGGTCATGTCGCTGGGAGAAACGCTGCTGCGGCCCACCGCGATGCTGTACCGCAACCTCGCCAGCATGGACGTGGAGGAAAGCATCCGCGGCAATCCGATCGACGGCGTGGTGCTGCTGTTCGGCTGCGACAAGACCACGCCCAGCCTGCTGATGGGCGCGGCCAGCGTCGGGCTGCCCACCATCGGCGTGTCGGGCGGTCCCATGCTCAACGGCAAGTGGCGCGGCCAGGAACTGGGTTCAGGCACGGGCGTGTGGAGCATGAGCGAGCAGGTGCGTGCCGGCACGCTCAAGCTGCAGGACTTCTTCGAGGCCGAGAGCTGCATGCACCGCAGCCACGGCCACTGCATGACCATGGGCACGGCCAGCACCATGGCCTCGATGGTGGAGGCTTTGGGCATCGGCCTGCCCGGCAACGCCGCCTATCCGGCGGTGGACGGACGGCGCAACGTGATCGCCCGCAACGCCGGGCGGCGCATCGTCGAGATGGTGCACGAGGACCAGACCATCTCCCAGGTGCTCACCCGCGAAGCCTTCGAGAACGCGATCCGCACATTGGCAGCCATTGGCGGCAGCACCAACGCCGTGATCCACCTGATCGCCATCGCCGGCAGGCTGGGCCTGAAGCTCACGGTGGACGACTTCGAACGCCTGGGCAGCGAACTGCCCTGCCTGCTGAACCTGCAGCCCAGCGGGCAGTACCTGATGGAGGACTTCTGCTACGCCGGCGGGTTGCCGGTGGTGATGAAGGAGATCGCCCACCTGCTGCACACCGACCTCATCACGGTCAGCGGCAAGACGGTGGCGCAGAACATCGCCTCGGCCGAGAACCACAACCCGGACGTGATCAAGCCCTTCAGCCAGCCCTTCAAGGAGAAGGCCGGCATCGCCATCCTGCGCGGCAACCTCTCGCCCCGCGGCGCCGTCATCAAGCCCAGCGCAGCGACCCCCGCGCTGATGCAGCACACCGGCCGCGCGGTGGTCTTCGAGGACAGCGATGACTTCCACCGGCGCATCGACGACGAGAACCTGGATGTCGACGAGACCTGCATCCTGGTGCTGAAGAACTGCGGTCCCAAGGGCTACCCCGGCATGGCCGAGGTGGGCAACATGCCGCTGCCCCCGAAAGTACTGCGCAAGGGGATCACCGACATGGTGCGCATCAGCGACGCCCGCATGAGCGGAACGGCCTACGGCACCGTGGTGCTGCACACCGCACCCGAGGCCGCTGCCGGCGGCCCGCTGGCGCTGGTGAAGAGCGGTGACCTGATCACGCTGGACGTGCCCGCCCGCAAGCTTCACCTGCACGTGGACGACGCCGAACTCGAGCGGCGCCGCGCAGCCTGGACGCCACCCACCCCGCCGTTGTCCAGCGGCTACTGGAAGCTCTACATCGACCACGTCCTGCAGGCCGACGAGGGCGCAGACCTCGACTTCCTGGTCGGCCAACGCGGCGCCTTCGTGCCCAAAGACAACCACTGAGCCGCCAGCGGCTGAGCGATTGCGGCGCAGCCAGGTCCAGGTGCAAAGCACCGGCCGAAGCGGCAACCAACCCGGAGTACACCATGTCACGAATCGCCCTCGTCACTGGCGCCAGCAGCGGCATCGGCAAGGCCTGCGCGCAGGCACTGCTCAAGGACGGCTGGACCGTCGTGCTGACCGGACGCCGGGCGGACGCGCTGCAGGCGGCCATCAGCCAGACCGGAGAACACGCTGTGCGCGGCATCGCGATCGCCAGCGACGTAGGCCAGGAGTCCTCGGTGAAGACGCTGTTCGAGCAGGTCCATGCGCGCTGCGGCCGGCTCGATCTGCTGTTCAACAACGCCGGCATCTCGCCGCGCGCCACCACGCCCGACGATTTCACGGGCGATGAGTGGCGTCACTGCGTGGACGTCAACCTCCACGGCATGTTCTATTGCCTGTCGGCGGCTTTCCGGATGATGCGGCACCAGGCGCCGCAGGGCGGCCGCATCATCAACAACGGCTCCATCTCGGCCACCGCACCGCGACCCGGGTCCATCGCCTACACCGCCACCAAGCACGCGGTCAGCGGCCTGACCAAGACCGCTTCGCTGGACGGCCGTCCCTTCGACATCGCCGTGGGCCAGATCGACATCGGCAACGTGGCCAGCGACATGACGGCCAAGATGGCCGTGGGCGTGCCCCAGGCTGACGGCAGCATCCGCCCGGAGCCGCGCATGGACATCTCTGCCGTGGTGGAAACCTTCATGGCGATGACGCGCCTGCCGCTGTCGGCCAACGTGCTGTTCACCACCGTCATGGCCACCAAGATGCCCTTCGTGGGCCGCGGCTGAAGAGCCCACCGACACCCGCGTCCCACCCCATGCAGGGGGCAGGTTCATCCACCACGCAAGAAGGAATGCTCGAATGGCACGCATCGGATTCATCGGCGCCAGTGGCCTCATGGGCCACGGCATGGCGCGCAACCTGCTGGCCAAGGGCCACAGCCTCACGCTGGTCGTGCACCGCAACCGTGACCGCGTGGCCGACCTGCTGGCCGCCGGCGCCACCGAAGCCGCCAGCGCAAAGGACGTGGCCGCTGCCAGCGACCTCGTCTTCCTCTGCGTGACCGGCTCGCCCCAGGTGGAATCCAGTGTGGCAGGCCCGAACGGCCTGCTGGCCGGCGCGCACGCCGGGCTGATGATCGTCGACTGCTCCACGAGCGAGCCCGATTCCACCGCCCGGCTTCGCGAGCAGTGCGCCGCGCAGGGCGTGCCCTTCATTGACGCGCCCCTGTCGCGCACGCCAGTGGAAGCCGAGGCCGGGCGTCTGAACGTGATGGTGGGTGCCGACAAGAGCGTGTTCGAGTGCCTGCAACCCATCCTCGCCTGCTTCGCCGAGAACGTCTTCCACGTCGGTGGGCCCGGCGCCGGCCACACCATCAAGCTGCTGAACAACTTCATCGCCCAGGCGGTGTGCACGGCCACCGCCGAGGCCTTTGCCGTGGGGCAGCGTGCCGGGCTGGACCTGAAGGCCCTGGTGGACCTGATCTCGGTCGGCCCCGTCAACAGCGGCCTGTTCCAGGCCATGGCCAAGACGCTCCAAGGCCAGATGGACGGCCTGAAGTTCGAACTCGACAACGCGCGCAAGGATGTGCGCTACTACACGCACCTGGCCGAGGGTCTGGCCATCCCTACCGTGATGGGTGAGGCAGTGCACCAGTCGCTCGCGCTGGCCAGCGCGCTGGGGCATGGAAAGAAGTTCGTGCCTTCGCTGGTCGAAGCGCAGGAGCAGTTGACTGGCGCCCGGATCGTGCCGCGCTGACAACCCGGCAGCCGCCGCAGCCGTCCGGCTTCAGGGCCTGACGGGCACGAGGGTGGCCAGGCAGTTGGCCAGTTCCACCGTATCGACCGGCTTGGTGAGAAAGCCCTGTACGCCAGCGGCCTCGCAGCGCTCGCGCGTCTGGGCATAGACATCGGCGGTCAATGCGACCACGGGTACCGCGGCACGCCTGGCATGGCACAAGGCGCGGATCGCCTGTGTGGCCTGCAGGCCGTCCATGATCGGCATGTGCGGGTCCATCAGCACGATGTCCCAGTCCTGCTCAGCGGCCAGGCGCACGGCCTGCTCACCGTCCTCGGCGAAGCCTGCCGCGTGATCCATGCTGCCGAGCATGACTTCCAGCACCAGACGGTTGACCTCGTTGTCCTCGGCCACCAGCACCTGCAGGCTGCGCCCCTTCCTCCCGGAGGCGGCCTTCGGGGGCTGAACCGCGACTTCTTCCTCGGGCAGCACGGAAAGCGGCACCGAGAAGGTGAAGATGCTGCCGCGCCCCGCCTGACTGGCCACGACGATGTCGCCCCCCATCAGCCGCGCCAGGTTACGGGAGATCTCCAGCCCCAGCCCCGTGCCGCCAAATCTCCTGGAGCGGGACTCGTCGCCCTGAGAGAAACGCTGGAACAACCGGGACAAGGTCACCTCGTCCATGCCGATGCCCGTGTCGGAGAAGATGAAGTCGACCTGGACCGTGTCTGCAGCACGGTCGCTGCCACTGCGGTCCCATCCTGGCAGGGCCGGTGCCAGTCGTACCTCCAACGACACCCTGCCGAGTTCCGTGAACTTGACGGCGTTGGCCATCAGGTTGAAGAGCACCTGGCGCATCCGGGTGACGTCCAGCAAGACACGCTGCGGCACGCCGGGATCGATCTCGACCTGGAAGCCCAGGCCCTTGATCTGCGCCTGAGGCCTCATCAAGGCCTCGACTTCGGACACGAGGTCGCGCAAGGCGACCGGGGAAGACACCAACGCCATGCGACCGGACTCGAGACGGGACATGTCCAGGATGTCGTTGAGCAGTTGCAACAGATGATCGGCCGAACCCGAGGCCGTTCGCAGATGGGACGATTGCTGTTCATCCAGGCGGGTACCCGCCAGAAGGGACAACATGCCCTTCAGGCCCTGGAAGGGCGTCCGGATCTCGTGGCTCATGTTGGCCAGGAAGGCGCTCTTGGCCGCGCTGGCCACCTCCGCCGCCTCCCGGGCTGAGCGCAATTCGTCGGCAAGTTGCTCCAGCAACAGCCTTCGGCGTTGCAGTCTCTGCCACTGATGCCATCCGAAGGCGGCCAGCGTGGCGGCCATCACCACCAGCAGGATGGACAAGCCGATACCCAGACGGTTGTGGGCCCGTGATGCCTCGCTGACCCGCGTGGCGTGGGCGGCCACGATCCTGGAAGCCTCCATGGTGAGGGTGCGCAATGAGGCGTCCATGGCTGCCAAGGGCTCGCGCAGGGCCTGCAACTGCGAAAAGTCGGGCGCTGGCCGCCCAGGGCCCAGGACCTGATCGGCACGGCCGATGAAGGCGCTGGCCTGCGCCAGGGCTTGCGTGACGTCCGCCGCGTCCCCGGCGGGCCGGCCTTTCAGGGCGTTGCGCAGCACGTCGATGCGGCTGACGAAGATGTCGTAGCGCAACTGCAGAGCCTGCGCGGACGCGGCATCGTGCTCGGCATCGATGCGCGGCCAACTTTCCCTCAGCCTGATGTACTCGATGTCAGCCTGGTAAAGGAAGTGGGCCAGGTTGTCTCCCCGCTGCATCATGGCCTGGGTCATGAGGCTACCCTGGCGCCACTGCGCCCAGACCACCACCCCCATCAACACCACGATCACACAGGCGAAGACCACGAGCCAGTTCGAGGCCTCCACCAGCCCCTGGCGCGCGTCACCTTGCAGGGTCAGACGATCTCGATCGTCCTGAGTTGCCATGCGCACCGCGAAAAGTACTGGGGCACCCGCAACTCGGGCTTGTCATCAAAAGGATAGATGATGAACAAGGGTCCCTTGTCGCGGACCGGCATGGGCTTGTCGTCCAGCAGACGGGCCATCACGACATCAAACTTCAGCGCGTCTCCAAACGGTATGTCGACCGTGTAGTCGTTCAGCGCGATGGCCTTGAGGCCGATGCCTTTGGCCCGGGCCGCCTGCAGCACATCACGCAGCAGCGGGCCGGTGAACTTGCGTGGGCCGTCGTACCAGGGGGTGCGGGTGGTGAGGCTGCGCTGGGGCAGTGCTTCGAGCATGGCCATGTCGAAGTGGGCTGCGCCGGCATCGTTGATCGCCCCGACCTGACCTCGCAAGGTCAGCACCACCGGGCCCTTGGGCTTTCCCAGAGCCCGGACCGGCAGCGCCATCCAGGCGGTGGAGCAGGCCAGGGTCAGGCCGGCGAGGGCAGAACGTCGTCGAATCCGCATAGACCCTTTGATGCGTTCAAGATCGAGTCGATTCTAGGGCGACACCGAGGCCCAAGCAGTCTGGCTGAAGTCAACCTGCAACCCCTGGGGACACCTGCTCACATGGGGGAACTCCTGCGTTGACGCCACGACAGCGCAGCGCATAGAGTGCGCAATCCTTCGCAGGCAGGTGAACACCACGCGCTGCTTACCCGAACCCCCGATGGAGCCCCCATGTCCCTGGCCTGTGTCATCCACGCTGCCCACGATCTGCGCCTGGAGGAGGAAACCGCTCGGGCCCTGGGGCCTCGCGATGTGCTGCTGCGGCTGGGGGCTGGCGGCATCTGCGGCTCGGACCTGCACTACTTCAAGGAAGGCCGTGTCGGCACTTTCGTCGTGCGAGAACCCCTGGTGCCGGGACACGAAGCCTCAGGCGTGGTGGTGGCGGCAGGCGCCGAGGTCACCCGGGTGCAGCGCGGGCAGAAGGTGGCCATCAACCCCTCGCACCCCTGCGGCCACTGCGACTACTGCCGCGCCGGCCGAGGCAATCTGTGCCGCCACATGTTCTTCCTGGGCAGCGCCAGCGTCTTCCCCCACGCCCAGGGCATGTTCCGCGAGCGCTTCGTGATGGGCGAACAGCAGCTGACCCCCATCCCGGAACCCGAGATCTCCCTGGGCGAGATCGCCTGCGCGGAACCCCTGTCCATCGGTCTGCACGCCCTGCACCGCGCCGGGCCGGTGCTGGGCGAGACGGTGCTCGTCACTGGCGCGGGCACCATCGGGTGCATGACGGTGATGGCGGCCCGCCTGGCCGGCGCTGCCCGGGTGATCTGCTGCGACATCAGCGACCGGGCGCTGTCCATCGCCCGCAGCGTGGGCGCCGACCGCACGGTGCGCAGCGACCAGGTCAGCGCGGACGAACTGGCCGACATCGCCGACGTTTCGGTGGAGGCGGCCGGCAGCCCGGCCGCGCTGGCCACCTGCCTGACGGCGACCCGCCGGGGCGGTCGCATCATTCAGGTGGGCACGATGCCGCCGGAACTGCCCTTCCCCGCCAACAGCCTGATGGCGCGCGAGCTGGACTACCGCGGCGCCTTCCGGGCCCATCTGGAGTTCGACTGGGCGGTCCAGGCCATCCGCACCCGCCGGGTGGACGTACGGCCGCTGATCAGCGCGCAGCTGCCTCTGGCGCGCTCCCAGGAGGCTTTCGAACTGGCCCTGGACAAGTCGCGCAGCACCAAGGTGCAACTGGTGCCAGAAGCCTGACTGTCCGCCCGGCCAGGCCGGATGTGAGTCACGCTTCGGGCCGAGCCTGTCAAGGCCCGTCGCGAAGTCCCGGTTCACTGAGGTTCCAATACCAATGAAGACCCCATCGCTTCTTCTCCACCCACCCCAAGGACTCCCCCACCCATGAGCTCCAGACTCGCAGGCAAGACCGCCTTCGTCACCGCCGCCGGCCAGGGCATAGGCCGAGCCACCGCTGAAGCCTTCGCCCGGGAGGGGGCACAGGTCATCGCCACCGACCTGAACACGGACCTGCTGGAGCCGCTGAGGGCACACCCATCCTTCACCGTGGAGCGCCTGGACGCGCTGGATGGAAAGGCCATCGCCGATGCCGGGCTGCGCCACCCCCAGGTGGACATCCTGTTCAATGCCGCGGGCTATGTGCACCACAACACCGTGCTCGACTGCACCGAGGAACAGTGGGACTTCGCGATGAACCTGAACGCGCGCTCGATGTTCCGCACGATCAAGGCCTTTCTGCCGAAGATGCTGGAGCGCGGGAACGGTTCGATCATCAATGTGTCCTCGGGCGCCAGCAGCATCAAGTCCGCAGCCAACCGCTTCGTCTACGGCACCAGCAAGGCGGCGGTCATCGGCCTGACCAAGGCCGTGGCCATGGACTACATCAAGAGCGGGGTGCGCTGCAACGCCATCTGCCCCGGCACCATCGAGTCGCCGTCGCTGCGTGAACGCATGAGTGCCTTGTCAGCTTCCAGCGGCAAGAGCCTGCAGGAGGTGGAGGCCATGTTCGTGGGACGCCAGCCCATGGGTCGGCTGGGCACGACGGAGGAGATCGCCGCCGCGGCCCTGTACCTTGCCAGCGACGAGTCGCGGTTCACCAGCGGAACCCTGCTCGTCGTCGACGGGGGCTGGACCCTGTGACTGCCCTGTGAGCGCCCTGCGAGCGCAAACTCCGGATTCCCGATCGCCCTTCTTTCCTCCACCTCTCAAGAGACCCACCATGAAACTTCTCCGCCACGGCCCCAAAGGGCAACCCCGTCCCGGCCTGCTCGATGGGCAAGGCCAGGTGCGCGACCTCAGCGCGCTGATGCCTGACATCACGCCGGCGACCCTCTCCCCCACCGGCCTGGCGGCGCTGCGCAGCGTCGATCTGGGCACCCTGCCGGTGGTGCCCCAGGGCGAACTGCAGGTGCCCTGGAGCGGCATGGGCAAGTTCATCTGCATCGGCCTGAACTACAGCGACCACGCCGCCGAGACAGGCGCCCCGATCCCGAAGGAGCCGATCATCTTCATGAAGCCCAACAGCGCTGCCGTGGGCTGCAACCACGACGTCGTGCTGCCCCAGGGTTCGGTCAAGAGCGATTGGGAGGTCGAGCTCGGTGTGGTCATCGGCAGCACGGCGCGCTACGTCAGCGAAGCGGATGCGCTCAAGCACGTGGCCGGGTACTGCGTGGTCAACGACGTGTCCGAGCGCGAATACCAGATCGAGCGCGGCGGCACCTGGGACAAGGGCAAGGGCTGCGACACCTTCGGTCCCGTGGGCCCCTGGATGGTGACCGCTGACGAAGTGGGCGACCCGCAGAACCTGACCATGTGGCTGGAGGTCAACGGCCATCGCTGGCAAAACGGCAGCACCAAGACCATGATCTTCGGCGTTGCGCAGTTGGTCGCCTACGTCAGCCGCTTCATGACGCTGTACCCCGGCGATCTGATCACCACCGGCACACCGCCCGGCGTGGGCCTGGGCGCCAAGCCCAACCCGGTGTTCCTCAAGCCCGGCGACGTGATGCGCCTGGGCATCGAGAAGCTGGGCGAGCAGCGCCAGGCCGTGCACGCCTGGGATCCGGCACTGATCGACGGCTGAGATCGTCGGCTGAGGACCCTCACCGCATGAGCAGCAGCGCCCCCACCATACGCATCCACCCCCGCGACAACGTCGTCATCGCCCGGCGCCAGCTGCTGGGCGGCACGGTGCTGGCCGAGGAAGGCGTGACCGTGGCTGGCCTGGTGCCACCCGGCCACAAGGTGGCCACCCAGGTCATCGCGGCTGGCCAGGCGGTGCGGCGCTACGACCAGATCATCGGCCACGCCACGCAGGCCATCGCACCCGGCCAGCACGTGCATGTGCACAACCTGGCCTACGCGGACTTCGCCCGTCACCACGAGCCCGGCGCGGGCGCCGTGGCCACGGCCTATGTGGAGACCCCCGCCACGTTCGACGGCATCGTGCGCGCGGATGGCCGGGTGGCCACGCGCAACTACATCGGCGTGCTGACCAGCGTGAACTGCTCGGCCACCGCCGCGCGCGCCATCGCCGACCACTTCCGCCGCGACATCCGGCCCGAAGCGCTGGCCGACTACCCGAACGTGGATGGCGTGGTGGCGCTGACCCACGGCATGGGCTGCGCCACCGACAGCGAAGGCGAAGAGCTGCGGGTGCTGCGCCGCACCCTGGCCGGTTACGCGCGGCACCCCAACTTCGCCGCCGTGCTGGTGGTGGGCCTGGGCTGCGAAACCAACCAGATCCAGGGATTGATCGCGCAGGAAGGGCTGGAGGAGGGCGCGAACCTGCAGACCTTCAGCATCCAGGACACGGGCGGCACCGCCAGGACCGTGGCCCGCGGGGTGGAACTCATCAAGAAGATGCTGCCGCACGCCAACCGCGTGAAGCGCCAGCCGGTACCTGCCAGCCACCTGACCGTGGGGCTGCAATGCGGCGGCAGCGACGGCTACTCCGGGATCAGTGCCAACCCGGCCCTGGGCGCCGCGGTGGACCGCCTGGTGCGCCACGGCGGCACGGCCCTGCTGTCGGAGACACCCGAGATCTACGGCGGCGAGCACCTGCTCACCCGCCGTGCCGTCAGCCCCGAAGTGGCCAACAAGCTGCTCGCACGCATCGCCTGGTGGGAGGCCTACACCGCGCGCAACGGCATGAAGATGGACAACAACCCTTCCGCCGGCAACAAGGCCGGAGGCTTGACCACCATCCTGGAAAAGAGCCTGGGCGCGATTGCCAAGAGCGGCACCACCCGCCTGGTGGACGTGGTGGAATTCGCTGAAGGCGTGAAGGCGCGCGGCTTCGTCTACATGGACACGCCGGGCTATGACCCGGTCTCCGCCACCGGCCAGGTGGCTGGCGGGGCGAACCTGATCTGCTTCACCACCGGCCGCGGTTCGGCCTATGGCTGTGCACCCAGCCCTTCACTGAAGCTGTCCACGAACACGGCGCTGTGGACCAAGCAGCAGGAAGACATCGATATCGACTGCGGCACGATCGTCGACGGCCTGGAGACGGTGGACGAGGTGGGCGAGCGCATCTTCCGCCTGATGCTGGACACCGCCTCGGGCCGCGCCACCAAGAGCGAACAGCACGGCTACGGGCAGAACGAGTTCGTGCCCTGGCAGCTTGGCGCAGTGATGTAGGGCACGCTGCGGGAGAAGGTGAGCGAGGCCATGCGGCGCGCGGGCAGCGTCGGCGTCGCGGCCGATCAACTCTGAGGCACCACCGCGGTGACCTCGATTTCCACCTGGGCACGGTCTTCGATCAGGCCCGACACCTGCACCGCGGTCATGGCGATGGCGTAGTGGCCGATCACCTCCCGGAAGACGGCCCCGATCTCCCGCGCGCGCTTGAGGTACTCGTGCTTGTCCACCAGGTACCAGGTCATGCGCGTGATGTGATGCGGGCGCGCGCCCGCTTCGGCCAGCACGGCCTTGACATTGGCCAGGGCCTGACGCACCTGTTCCACCAGGTCGTCGCTGTCGAAGACGCACTGCGCGTTCCAGCCGATCTGCCCGGCCACGAACACCTGCAAGCCCGTGGCGGCCACGCCATTGGCATAGCCCTTGGGTGCGGCCCAGCCGGCAGGCTGAAGGACGGTGATGGTCATGTGGGGTTCCTCAGCTTGAAGCGTTGCAGCTTGCCGGTCTCGGTGCGCGGCAGGCTGTCGCGGAATTCCAGCGCGCGGGGGTACTTGTAGGGGGCGATGGTCTGCTTGACGAAGTCCTGCAAGTCCCTGGCCAGGGCCTCACCAGCGAAGTGGCCGGGCTTGAGCACGACGAAGGCCTTGACGATCTGGCCGCGGTCGGCATCGGCCACGCCGATCACGCCGCACTCGGCCACGGCCGGGTGCAGCAGCAGCGCGCTCTCCACCTCGGGGCCGGCGATGTTGTAGCCGCCGGAGATGATCATGTCGTCGGTGCGGGCCTGGTAGACGAACTGCCCGTCGTCGTCGACGAGATAGGCATCGCCGGTGAGGTTCCAGCCGCGCTGCACATAGCTCGCCTGCCGAGGGTCGTCCAGGTACTTGCACCCTGTGGGGCCTTTCACGGCCAGCCGGCCCACGGCGCCGCGGGGCACTTCCTGGAAGTCGTCGTCCACCACCCGGGCAAGGTAGCCCGGTACGGGTAGGCCGGTCGCCCCGGGCTTGGCATGGGCTTCGTCGGCCGAGATGAAGATGTGGAACATCTCG
This sequence comes from Rubrivivax sp., assembly GCA_046087245.1. GTDB lineage: Bacteria > Pseudomonadota > Gammaproteobacteria > Burkholderiales > Burkholderiaceae_C > Rubrivivax. The sequence continues at coordinate 33,435 of JBJTZN010000185.1, read as the reverse complement.
GTGGAGCCGATGCCGTCGATGATCTCGATGCCGGTCGTGCTCTTCCACTGCGCGCGGGTGGCCGCGGGCAGGGCCTCGCCGGCGCTGACGCACTTGCGCAGCGACGACAGGTCGTGCTGCGCGGCCGTTGCGGCCATGGCGCGGTAAGAGGTGGGCGCGGTGAACAGCACGGTGGCGCGGTGCCGGGCGATGGCCTCAGGCAGCACGTCGGGGCTGGCTCGCTCCAGCAGCACCGTGGCCGCGCCGATGGACATCGGAAACACCAGCAGCCCCCCCAGACCGAAGGTGAAAGCCAGCGGCGGGCTGCCGATGAAGACGTCGTCAGCCTGGGCGCGCAACACGTGGGGGGGCCAGCAGGCGCAGGCGGCCATCACGTCGCGGTGGAAGTGCAGGGCCGCCTTGGGCTGACCGGTGGTGCCGGAGGTGAAGGCCATGAGGCAGACATCCTCGGCGGCTGTGTCCGCCGGCTCGAAAACCGCAGGCTGGGCGGCCATGGCCAGTTCCAGGACCGAGGCGTCGCCACCGTGGAAGTGCAGCACGGTCTTGAGCGACGGGGTGCGCTCACGTGCGGCCTCCAGATCGGCACTCAGCCGGGCGTCGCACAAGGCCAGGCTGATCTGCGCCTTGTCGATGATGGTGGACAACTCCTGCGCGCGCAGCAGCGGCATCGTGCCCACTGCAATGCCACCGGCCTTGAAGACAGCCAGGAAGCAGGCCGCCAGCATCGGGCTGTTCGCCCCGCGAAGCAGCACGCGCTGCCCCGTCACGAGACCCAGGTCCTCGACCAGCACCCGTGCCAGTCGGTTGACCTGGGCCTGCAATTGGCCGTAGGTCCAGGTCGTGCCATCGGCGGCGATGAGGCAGCGCCGGTGCCCCTGCCCTGCGGCCACCCACCGGTCCAGCAACTGCGCGGCGCAGTTCAAGCGCGGCGGGAATTGCAGTTCGGGCAGATCGAAGACGAACTCCGGCAAGGTCTCAGGCGGGGGCAGGCGGTCGCGCGCGAAGGTGTCGACGGGAGGGGCCATGCGGATCCTCAACAGGGTTGCGGTGACACCGCCTCCACGCGACGCCGGGCCTGTGGGCTGGCGGGAGTGAAAGGGCGGAAATACTTTACAACTAAACTAATTTCAAACTCCAAAACCTTCGACTCCCCATGACCAGCCGTCTCTGGGACATCTCCCCGCCCGTGCACGCAAGCTCGCCCGTGTTTCCCGGTGACACCGCCTACGTGCAGCGCTGGGGTGCGACGCTGGGTCCCGGTTGCCCGGTCAACGTGAGCGCGCTCACGCTGAGCCCGCATGTGGGCGCCCATGCCGACGCGCCGCTGCACTACGCCGCCGACGGCGTGGCCGTGGGCATGCTGGATCTGGAACCGTACCTGGGGACGTGCCGCGTCATCCATGCGCTGGACGCCAGGCCCTTGGTGACCTGGGTCCACCTGGCCCACGCCACCGGGAACCTGCCGCAGCGCGTGCTGGTGCGCACCTACCGGCAGCACCCCGGCGACGCCTGGGACCCCGACCTGGCCGGGCTCGATCCGCAGGCGCTGGAGCGACTGGCGGACCTGGGCGTGCGGCTGGTGGGCATCGACACCGCCAGCGTCGATCCTGCCCACAGCAAATCCCTGCAAGCCCATCAGGTGCTGCGCCGCCGGGACCTGCGGGTGCTGGAGAACCTGGTGCTGCAGGAGGTGCCCGAGGGAGACTACGAACTCATCGCGCTGCCGCTGAAGCTCGTCACCTCCGACGCGTCGCCCGTCAGGGCCGTGCTGAGGTCGCTGGCCTGAGGCGCCCGGCCCGCCGCGCACCCCCCCGACCCGAGACCGCCCGGCCGGCTCTCCCCCGCGACCTGCCACGAAGACCCATGACCATGCCCACACGTGCCGACTGCCAGGAACTGGACCGCCAGGACGCGCTGGCCCCGCTGCGCGACCAGTTTTCCATCCCGCCCGGCCTCATCTACCTGGACGGCAACTCGCTCGGGGTGCTGCCGACCGCGGCCGCGGCCCGGGTGGCACAGGTGGTGCAGCAGGAGTGGGGCCAGGGGCTGATCCGCAGTTGGAACAGCGCGGGCTGGATGGCCCTGTCGCAGCGCGTGGGCGACAAGATCGCCCGTCTGGTGGGCGCCGGCCCGGGCGAACTGGTGGTGGCCGACTCCACCTCGGTGAACCTGTTCAAGGTGCTGAGCGCGGCCCTGCACCTGGCGGGCGTCACCCGCGGTGAGCCAGCCCCTGGCGCCGGCGGGCAGGCCGCCCACAGCCCCCGGCGCGACGTCATCGTCAGCGAACGCAGCAACTTCCCCACCGACTTGTACATCGCGCAGTCGCTGGCGCAGCAACACGGCGTCCGCCTGGAGTTGCTGGAGGCCGAGGAGATCCCGGCCCGCCTGGCCGGCGCCCGCGGTCAGGATGTGGCGGTGCTGACGCTCACCCACGTCAACTACCGCACCGGGCGCATGCACGACATGGCCGGTCTCACCGCACGGGCCCATGCCGCAGGCGCGCTCACCGTGTGGGATCTGGCGCACTCCGCCGGCGCCGTGCCGGTGGACCTGAACGGCGCGGGGGCCGACTTCGCCGTAGGCTGCGGCTACAAGTACCTCAACGGCGGGCCGGGGGCACCCGCCTTCGTGTGGGCGCACCGCCGGCATGTGGACCGTGCCTGGCAGCCGCTGGCTGGCTGGATAGGCCATGCCGCACCTTTCGAGTTCACGCCCGACTACCTGCCTGCACCCGGCATCACCCGCTACCTGTGCGGCACGCCGCCCGTGCTCTCGCTGGCGGCACTGGAGTGCGGCGTGGACACCGTGCTCGCCGCCGAGCCGCTGGGCGGCATGGCCGCGCTGCGAACGAAGTCACTGGCCCTGACCCGGCTGTTCACCGAGCTGGTGCAGACGCGTTGCGCCGGCCACGGCTTGCGGCTGGTCTCGCCCACCGGCGATGCGCAGCGCGGCTCGCAGGTCTGCCTGGCGCGTGACGAAGGGGCCTACGCCATCGTGCAGGCGCTGATAGAGCGCGGCGTGATCGGCGACTTCCGCGCGCCTGACGTGCTGCGTTTCGGCTTCACGCCGCTGTACATCGGCCACGTCGAGGTGTGGGATGCCGTGGAGCATCTGCGCCAGGTGCTGGACGGGGGCGTCTGGCGCGAAGCCCGATTCCAGCAACGACTACAGGTGACTTGAGTGCCCAAGACAGGCCCCTCCACACCCCCGCTGACCCGCGCGCCGGCTTGCCCGCTGGCGTGCACCGGCACCTTGCAAAGGCACTGAGATGAGCTGCCCCTTCGGATACGGTGACGATGAGCCTGAGGGTGTGAAGCCTCCCCGCACGCAAGAGGACGATGACCAGCTCGAGGGAGCACAGACCGACTTCTCCACCGAGATGAGCTATGGCGACTACCTGCACCTGGACCAGGTGCTCAACGCCCAGCACCCGCGCTCGCCCGACCACAACGAGATGCTGTTCATCGTGCAGCACCAGACCAGCGAGCTGTGGATGAAGCTGATGCTGCACGAGCTGCACGCCGCCATCCAGGCCGTCTCGCAGGACCGCCTGCCCACCGCCTTCAAGATGCTGGCCCGGGTGAGCCGCATCATGGAGCAGTTGGTGCACGCCTGGGACGTGCTGGCCACCATGACCCCGCCCGAGTACAGCGCGATCCGCAGCCATCTCGCCAGTTCCAGCGGCTTCCAGAGCTGGCAATACCGCTGCATCGAATTTGCCCTTGGCAACAAGAAGGCGGCCATGCTCAAGCCCCACGCCCACCGGCCGGACCTGCTGGCCCATGTGCAGGCCGCGTACGAGGCGCCCTCGCTGTACGACGAGAGCCTGCGTCTGCTGGCGCGCCGCGGTCTGCCCGTGCCGGTGTCTCACACGGCACGCGACTGGCGCGAGCCCTATCCGGCCAGCGACGAGGTCAAGAGCGCGTGGCTGCAGGTCTACCGCCAGCCCGAACAGCACTGGGACCTGTACCAACTGGGCGAAGAGTTGACCGACCTGGAAGACGCCTTCAGGTTATGGCGCTTTCGCCACCTCACCACCGTGGAGCGCATCATCGGCTTCAAGCGCGGCACCGGCGGCACCAGCGGCGTGAGCTACCTGCGCAAGATGCTGGACGTGGTGCTGTTCCCCGAGATCTGGAAGCTGCGCACAGACCTTTGACGGCGCGGCCCTGCAAACGCCGGGGTCATGGTTCGTGCCCTAGCATCTGGATCTGCATGAAGCTGACTTGCCTCTCCCGGACCTTTCAATCCGGCGGTTGTTCCTTGAACCGGTTGCACCGGCCGACGCAGGCTCGCCGCCGACGCAAGAGCCTGATCGCCTTGAGCGCCGTCGTGCTGGTGGCACTGGCCGGCCCCGTGCGTGCAGCGGGCGACCCCCGTGCCACGGATGCCGGCACCGTGATGAGTTTCGCCATGCCGCTGGGCGCCGCCGCGGCCCAATGGTGGATGGGGGACCGGGAGGGCGTTCGGCAGCTGGCCTTCACATGGAGCAGCAGCGTGGTCATCGCCGAAGCCCTCAAGCAGGGCACTAATCGGACGCGGCCTGATGGCAGCAACGATCTGTCCTTCCCCTCCGGCCACGCCACCCGGGCTTTCGCCGTGGCGGCCCACGTCAACCGACGCTACGGCATGGAGGCCGCCTGGCCGCTGTACGCGGGTGCGGTCGCGGTGGGCTGGACGCGTGTGCAGGCACGGCGACACGACTGGCTGGACGTGGCGGGGTCCCTGGCCGTGTCGGAGTGGATGGCGCGCACCTGGTCAAGCCCGCGCGCGGGCGCGCCTGCCATCGCGGCGGCGCGCACCGAGGGCGGCTGGCAGCTGCAGTTGTCCTGGGCCCTCTGAAAAAGCCGTGGCCGCGACTTCAGCCCCGGCGACGCGCGGCTGAATTCCTGACCCCGGCCCTGCTGGCGAGCCATGCGCCCAGGTGCCCGTGCAGGTAGCATCATGGCCATGGACACCCGAACCTCCCCCCATCGCCTTCGCGTGGCGCAACTGCGCGAAGAACTCCTGCGCCTGGGCGTGCACGCCTTGCTCGTGCCCAGCGCCGACCCGCACCTGAGCGAGTACCTGCCTGAGCGCTGGCAGGCGCGGCAGTGGTTGTCGGGCTTCACGGGCTCGATGGGCACGCTGGTGGTGACGGTGGACGAAGCGGCCGTGTTCGCCGACAGCCGCTATTGGGTGCAGGCCGAGGCCGAGTTGGCCGGCAGCGGCATCGATCTGGTGAAGATCCCCACCGGCAACTCCACGCTGCACCTGGACTGGCTGGCCACACAGGTACCGGCCGGCCGCACCGTGGCGGTGGACGGCCAGGTGCTGGGCCTGGCCGCCGCGCAGGCCCTGAGGGCCGCGCTGGACCGCGCCGGCGTGCTGCTGCGCACCGACCTCGACCCCGTGGACGCCATCTGGCCCGAGCGTCCCGGCCTGCCGCCCCAGCCCGTCTATGAGCACCTGCCCCCCCACGCCCCCCTGCCCCGCGCCGCCAAGCTGGCGCAGGTGCGCGAGGCCATGGCGCGCCATGGCGCAAGCCAGCACTTCGTCTCCACCGTGGACGACATCGCCTGGATCACCAACCTGCGCGGCGCGGACGTCTCCTACAACCCGGTGTTCCTCGCGCATCTGCTGATCGATGCCCAGCAGGCCACGCTGTTCGTCGCCGAAGGCAAGGTGGATGCCGCGCTGGCCGGCAGGCTGGCGGCCGACGGCATGCGCCTGGCTCCCTACGCGCAAGCCGGTACGGCCCTGGCGGCCCTGCCCGCAGACCAGGTGCTGCTGATCGACCCCAGGCGCGTGACCTTCGGCCTGCGCCAGCATGTGCCGGCCACGGTACGCGTGGTCGAGGCCATCAACCCCAGCACGCTGCTGAAGAGCCGCAAGACGGCCGACGAGGCGGTGCACATCCGCGAGGCCATGCGCCAGGACGGCGCGGCGATGTGCGAGTTCTATGCCTGGTTCGAGCAGGCGCTGCAGCGCCAGCGCGTCGGCGCACCCGGCGCGCTGAAGCTGACTGAGTTGACGGTGGATGAGCACCTGAGCGCGGCCCGCGCGCGCCGGCCCGGCTTCGTGGGCTTGAGTTTTCCGGTCATCGCCGGCTTCAACGCCAACGGCGCCATGCCGCACTACCGCGCCACGCCCGAGGCCTTTGCAGCCATCGAGGGCGACGGCCTGCTGCTCATCGACTCCGGCGGCCAGTACCTGGGCGGCACCACCGACATCACCCGCGTGTGGCCCATCGGCGAGCCCACCGCGGCCATGAAGCGCGACTACACGTTGGTGCTCAAGGGCACGATGAACCTGAGCCGCACACGCTTTCCGCGCGGCACCCTCAGCCCCATGCTGGACGCCCTGGCGCGTGCGCCCATGTGGCAGGAGGGCCTGGAGTTCGGCCATGGCACCGGCCACGGCGTGGGCTACTTCCTCAACGTGCACGAGGGCCCGCAGAGCATCAGCAAGGCCATTCCGGATGCCCACATGGCGATGGAGCCGGGCATGATCACCTCCATCGAACCCGGCGTCTACCGGCCCGGCCAGTGGGGGGTGCGCATCGAGAACCTGGTGATGAACCAGCCGGCCGTCACACCCGAAGGCGCCACCTTCGCCGAGATGCTGGAGTTCGAGACGCTCACGCTGTGCCCTGTCGACACCCGCTGCATCGAGCGCAGGCTGCTGCGCGAGGACGAAGTGGCCTGGCTGAACGCCTACCACGCCCGCGTGCGTGCGGAACTGTCGCCCCTGGTCAACGGCGAGGCGCTGGCCTGGCTGTTGACCCGGACCGAAGCTCTGGCCTGAGGCGCCAGCGTTCAGCCCACCGAGACGTCACGACGGGGCCCGGCAGGGCCCCGTGTCGTTCAGAGCCCGGCGCGCTGCATCTTGGCGGCCAGGGCTTCGGTCAGCAGGTCCAGGCTGTCCTGCAGGTGGGCCCGCACCTCGGCGTTCCACTGGACGCGCGCAGCGGCCGCCTTCAGGCTCTTCTGCAAGGCCAGTGCTTCAGCGCGCATCAGGCTGCGCGTGTCGGCACGCGCGGCCGTGGGGCGCAGGATCTGACCGGCAATGCGGTTCAGATGCTCGCGCTGCAACTCCCGGCGCGCTGGCGCGATGTCCGCCGCACCCGGGGACAGCTCGCTCCAGATGTCGGCCCGCAGGCGGGCGTACAGCTCCGACAGCGGGAAGGCCTCGCCAGGCGGCAGCTTGCTCACGCTGTCCAGCAGCCGGCTGGCCACGCCGTCGCTGGTGAGCTGGGCCAGCAGGGCCTTGCGCAGTTGGGTGACGAACGTGTCGATGGAGAAGTCGGTCTCCACAGGCGGCGTGTCGCCGAAGGCGGCGTCGGTACGCTCATCGAAGTTCGGTGCCAGCTTGCGCTGCATGGAGGGGCTGAGGCGCAGGCTGTCGACGGCCAGCAGGCCCCGGGACAGCGCGTCCAGCGCATCGCGCTGCACCGCGGCTGGCACGGGCTGAAGCGGGTCGCGCCCGGTGCCGGGGTGGTCGCGCAGAGTGCGCACGCCACCGATCTGGCGCGCCAGGATGCCCGCGGCACGGCCCATGTCGCGCACGGCATAGGTGACGGAGCGACGCAGCACGGAGTAGTCGGCCTCGGGCTTGAGCACGCGGCTTTCCTGACGGGCGATCAGGTCACGCCCGATCTCGAAGCGCTTCTTCGCAAAGGCCACCGGGTCGTCGCCCAGGTCGAACACCAGGGTCTCCGGATCGACGCCCAGGGAGTTGTCCTCGTCGGTGCCGTAGGCGAGTTCGCGCTCGGCGCTGCGCGATGCGATGCGCTGCAACTCGGCCGCTTCGTCCTGGGCAGCAATGGGCTTGTAGGCATACTCGATGGCCCAGAAGTCGTATGGGCCCAGCACGAGCTGCCAGTTCGTTCCGCCCTTGCGGCCCGGCAGGGGCAGGTTGATGGGCGCGTACTCCATCACCGAGCCGGCGAGGCTGTTGGCCCGGGTGAAGGCTTCGTCGGACAACTGCTGCTCGGAGTAGATGCGCGAGGAGCGGAAGTTGTGTCGCAGGCCCAGGGTGTGGCCCACCTCGTGCATGGTGACGTCCTTCAGGTAGTCCAGCACGAACTGGCGGACCTCGGGGCTGTCCGGTTCCAGATCGCCGCGGGCCTCCAGCACGTCCAGGGCGTAGCTCAGTTGCTCGGCGGCATGGTCGCCGTGCAGGCAGGCCTCACCGTGCATGTGGCCGGCCGGTGCGGCGCTGGGCAGCAGCCCCTCGCGCACGGCATCCGCCGCCTGCAGCAGGCTGCCCCAGTCGGCCGTGAAGCCCCGGCCCAGCACCTGGGCGCGGGTGGCGCGCAGATTGCGCGACGACAGGCTTTCGAAGGCGATGTCGGCGTCCAGGATCTCGCCCGTGCGCGGGTCCACGTGGCTGGGGCCGATGGCACCGAAGCTGGGCTGCGCATTGGTCATCCAGCGCACCGAGGCCACGCCCAGGTCCAGGGTGTCGAAGTCGGCGTCATCGGGCTGCTGCCTGACCACGATGGCATTCTTGAAACCGATCTTCTCGAAGGCCTTGTTCCACTCCAGGATGCCCTCGGTGATGACCACGCGGTAGTCCACGGGGACCGTCTTGTCCAGCCAGAACGTGATGGGCTTGACCGGTTCGGACAGGGGTGCTGCCGGATCCTTCTTCTCCAGGCGCCAGCGGTTGGCATGGCGCTGCTTCGGGGTGCGGGCCAGGTCGCTGCTGAAGTCCTGCACGGTGGTGGTGAAGTAGCCGACCCTCGCGTCGGACCGGCGCGGCGCCATGGGCGCCTCGGGCAGCTTGCCCAGCGAGTAGTGCAGGCCGAAGAACATGCTGCGCGCATCCGGCAGTCCCTGCGGCGTGGTCGGCGCGGGAGCCCCTGGGGCGGCGGCGCCCGGCGCGGTGGACCCCGGCGTCGGGAAGTTGATGCTGGGGGTGGCGTAGTGGCTGGTGACCTCGAAGACGAGCAGGTCGGCCTTGCCCCGTACACGGTCGATGCCGGAGTGACGGGCGTCGAAGCTGTAGCCCTGCCGGTAGGTACGGCCCAGGCTCATGCCCAGGCCCAGCATGTCGTTGACGAACAGGCCGTTGGCCTCCACGAGCACGGTCTTGCGTTCCGGGTGCGGTTGGCTGGCCACCGCGGCGCTGGACAGCAGGCTCGGTGAGAAGGCCGCACTCACCGCCCTGGCCTCGGGGGTACCGGTGCGTGCGACGAACTCGCTATTGACAGCCAGCAGACGCACCTGGTTGTGCACCTTCTGGAATTCCACGATCTGATGGCGCCCATAGCCGCTCCAGCGCCCGGACATCAGCCCCCCGTACAAGCCCTTCTCACCGATGCCACGCGCCACCTTGGGAGAGAGAAACAGGGGCTTGTTGAAGTCTTCCGGCTTGAGTTCCAGCCAGAACTTGTCGTCCTTCTGCCAGACGGTGAACAGGCCGTCGATCTTCTTCGCGTCCTTGATGACGGTGGCGAAAGCCGGGGGGGTGCCGGGCGGGGTGGCAGGCGGCCCGGCAGCGGGCGTGGCTGCCGCGGGGCGCGCAGCAGGTGCGGCGCCGGCAGTGGGAGCCGAGGCGGCTGCCGCCACCGGCGCCGGATGGGCCGACGCCGGGGTGGCAGCCTTCTTCGCGTCAGGCAGGGCCTTGGCGTCAGGGCCCGCCTGCGGCGCCGTGGCGCAGCCAGCCAGCGTGAAAACGGCCACCATCAACGCGGCCGGCGCAAAGGAAGATCTCGTCGGTTTCGAAGTCATCGGTTCATACCCACACGGATTCCAAACAACAGTGTGAACCAAAAAGCCCCATTCAACCTGGGCCCTTCGGGAATCTCCCAGGAGACTGGGGTGACGGGGAAGAGCCCTTCGACAGCCTCGAGGGCGCACGGTGCAACTGCCCCTGGGTGCAGATCGGACCGCGCCACCGCCCTCTGCTACGGGGTCGTCAGATCGACTTGAAACGCACGCGCTTGGGACGCGCGCCTTCCTCGCCGAGACGCTTCTTCTTGTCGGCCTCGTACTCCTGGTAGTTGCCGTCGAAGAAGAACCATTGGCTGTCGCCCTCGGCGGCCAGGATGTGGGTACAGATGCGGTCCAGGAACCAGCGGTCGTGGCTGATGACCATGGCGCTGCCGGCAAACTCCAGCAGGGCCTCTTCCAGCGCGCGCAGGGTTTCCACGTCCAGGTCGTTGGACGGCTCGTCCAGCATCAGCACGTTGCCGCCCTGGGCCAGGGTCTTGGCCAGGTGCAGGCGCCCGCGCTCGCCGCCGGAGAGGTTGCCCACCAGCTTCTGCTGGTCGTTGCCCTTGAAGTTGAAGCGGCCGATGTAGGCGCGGCTGGGCATGACGAAGGGGCCCACCACGATGTTGTCCAGGCCGCCGGAGACGTCTTCCCACACCGTCTTGTCGTTGGCCAGGTTCTCGCGGCTCTGGTCCACGAAGGCCGGCTTGGCCGTCTTGCCGATGATCACTTCGCCGCTGTCGGGCTGCTCCACGCCCTGGATCATGCGGAACAGCGTGGACTTGCCCGCGCCGTTGGGGCCGATGATGCCCACGATGGCGCCCGCCGGCACCTTGAAGCTCAGGTTGTCGATCAGGCAGCGGCCGCCGAAGCTCTTGCTCACGCCCTTGAACTCGATGACCTCGTTGCCCAGGCGCTCGGCCACGGGAATGAAGATCTCGTTGGTCTCGTTGCGGCGCTGGTAGTCGGTGTCGCTCAGTTCCTCGAAGCGGGCCAGGCGCGCCTTGCTCTTGGTCTGGCGGCCCTTGGCGTTGGAGCGCACCCACTTGAGCTCCTCCTTCATCGCCTTCATGCGGGCGTCTTCCTTCTTCTGCTCACCTTCCAGGCGCTTCTCCTTCTGGTCGAGCCAGTCGGAGTAGTTGCCCTTCCAGGGGATGCCGGCGCCGCGGTCCAGTTCCAGGATCCACTCCGCCGCGTTGTCCAGGAAGTAGCGGTCGTGGGTGATGGCCACCACCGTGCCCGGAAAGCGCTGCAGGAAGTGCTCCAGCCACTCCACGCTCTCGGCGTCCAGGTGGTTGGTGGGCTCGTCCAGCAGCAGCATGTCGGGCTTGCTCAGCAGCAGGCGGCACAGCGCCACGCGGCGCTTCTCACCACCTGACAGGTGGCCGATGGTGGCTTCCCACGGCGGCAGGCGCAATGCATCGGCGGCCAGCTCCAGTTGCAGGTCGGTGTTCTCGCTGCCCGCCGCGGCGATGATGGCTTCGAGCTCGGCCTGCTCGGCTGCCAACTTGTCGAAGTCGGCGTCCGGCTCGGCGTACTCGGCGTACACCTCGTCCAGGCGCTTCTTGGCCGCCAGCACGCCGCCGATGCCCTGCTCCACGGCTTCGCGCACGGTCAGTTCGGGCTCGAGCTTGGGCTCCTGCGGCAAGTAGCCGATCTTCAGGCCCGGCATGGGCACGGCCTCGCCCTCGATGTCCTTGTCCAGGCCGGCCATGATCTTCAGCAGCGTGGACTTGCCCGAGCCGTTCAGGCCCAGCACACCGATCTTCGCGCCCGGGAAGAAGGACAGGGAAATGTCCTTCAGGATCTGCCGCTTCGGCGGCACGATCTTGCCGACGCGGTTCATCGTAAACACATACTGGGCCATGGTGACTTCGGTTCGGTGAACAAAAAAGGAACAAATTGTCGCTTCCGCCAAGAAGCCGCACGCGGCCTCTTGGCGGTCGATAAAGGTCTTGCAGCGCTTGTCAGCGGCCTTCAGCGCCTGCCCGAAGGCGGGCGGTAACCGGTACCGCGGCCTGCGCCGCCACCGCCGCCTGACGACGACGAGCCACTGGAGGTACGCCCTCCCGCGGAGGACGGGCGCTGCCCGGGTGACGACGGCGATCGCCCGCCTGAACCTTGAGGCCGGCCACCGGCGCCTTGCGGACGCCCGCCCCGACCACCGCCACCACCTCCGCCGCCCCCACCGCCCCCGCCGCGCCGCGTGCCGCCGATCCCGATGGTCATGCGGCCCAGCACGATGGGCTCGGCCTTCTCGCCTGCCGGGGGCTCGAAGCCAGGGATGGTCTCGCGCGGGATGGCGCGCTTGATCAGCTTCTCGATGTCGCGCAGGAAGATCTCCTCGTCCAGGCACACCAGCGACACGGCCTCGCCCGTGGCGCCGGCACGGCCGGTGCGACCGATGCGGTGCACGTAGTCCTCGGGGATGTTGGGCAGCTCGAAATTCACCACGTGCGGCAGCTGGTCGATGTCGATGCCACGCGCGGCGATGTCGGTGGCCACCAGCACCTGCAGGTCGCCGCTCTTGAAGTCGGCCAGCGCCTTGGTGCGTGCGCCCTGGCTCTTGTTGCCGTGGATCGCCATGGCGCTGATGCCCACGTCGTTGAGGTAGTCGGTCAGGCGGTTGGCGCCGTGCTTCATGCGCGTGAACACCAGCACCTGGTGCCAGTCACCCGACTTGATCAGGTGGCTGAGCAACTCCTTCTTGCGCTCGCGGCCCACCGGGTGCACCTTCTGCGCGATGGTGTCGGCCGTGGCGTTGCGCCGCGCCACTTCGATGAGCGCCGGCTCGTTCAGCAAACGGTCGGCCAGGGCCTTGATCTCGTCGCTGAAGGTCGCCGAGAACAGCAGGCTCTGCTTCCTTTCAGGCAGCACTGCCAGCACCTTCTTGATGTCGTGGATGAAGCCCATGTCCAGCATGCGGTCGGCTTCGTCGAGAACGAAGATCTCCACATGCTTCAGGTCCAGGGTGCCCTGCTGGTGGTGGTCCAGCAGGCGGCCTGGCGTGGCCACCAGGATATCCACGCCCTTGCGCAGGCGGTCGATCTGCGGCTGCATGCCCACGCCGCCGAACATCACCATGCTGGTGATGGGCAGGTACTTGCCATAGGTGCGTACGCTCTCCTCGACCTGCGCGGCCAGTTCGCGGGTGGGAGTGAGCACCAGAGCACGGATGGCGACGCGGCCACGCGCGTCGCGCCTGGGGCCTTGCGCCGCCAGCCGGTGCAGCATGGGAAGGGTGAAGCCGGCGGTCTTGCCGGTGCCGGTCTGGGCGCCGGCCATGAGGTCGCCGCCCTTGAGCACGGCGGGGATGGCTTGCGCCTGGATCGGTGTGGGGATGTCGTAGCCCTGGTCGCGCACAGCGCGCAGGAGCGGCTCGGCCAGGCCGAGGTCGGTGAAGTTCATTCAGGATGGAGCCCCATGGGGGCCATGGTTCGCCGCCTGCTGGGGCCCGGATCCGGTGCCGCGGCACCGAGGGCCCACCAGTCCGAAGGCGCGAGGGTTTTGAGAGCGCCGGGTTCGGCGTCGTCGGGTCGACTGGAAGACCTGACGCTTGGCAGTGTAGGCGATCCGTGAGCCCAACGACACTCTGCAGAAGAGGCGTAGGACCCGCAAAGACTTGCCAGGGAACCCCAAGGCCTACCGCTGCCGCGTGCTCCACCGCAGCCAGGCCAGCGCGCCCAGGGCAAACGGTGCGCCCACCCATGGAAGGTGTCGGGCTTCGATGTGGGCGAGCGCGGCGCCGCCCACCGCCGCGCCCAGGGCGATGCCCAGATAGAGCATGGAGTTGTTGAGCGACAGCGCCAACGGGGTGTCAGGCCCGGCCAGTTGGGCCAGGCGCACCTGCTGCGGGGCCATCATGCTGAAGCCGCACGCACCCCACACCATCAACACCGCCAACATGGCCCACAGGTGGCCGGCGGTCCAGGGCAACAGCACCAGGCACAGGCTCAGGCCTGTCAGGCTCAGTGTCAGGCTGCGGCGCGTGCCCAGCCGATCCGCCACACGGCCACCGCCCAGCGTGCCCACCACCCCCGCCACACCGAACAGCGAGATCACCGCCGACAGGACACCGGGCTCCATGGGCCTGAGCGATTTCAGCACCGGCCCCATGTAAGAGAAGACCGAGAAGATGGCGACGAAGTAGACCAGCGTCAGCCCGAAGACGGCCCGCACCGAGCGCTGGCGCAGCAGCGCGGCGGCGCCGCGCAGCGAGGGGCCGGTCACGCCCGAGCGCACGGCCGGCAGGGCCCTCCACAGGGCCAGCGCGGCCAGCAGCGTCAGCGCCGCCACCGCCCACACCGGCAGCCGCCAGCCCCAGCCCAGCCCCACCCAGGTGGCCAAGGGAATGCCGGTGACGTAGCTCAGGCTCATGCCCACAAACACGACGGACAGAGCCTGGCCTCGCCGCTGCGCCGGCGCCACCGCCACTGCCAGGCCGGCCATCATGGCAGTGGCCGCCGAACCGCAGCCCATCAGCACGCGCGCGCCCAGCAGCGTGGGCAGGTCCTGCGCCAGCGCCGTGGCGATGTTGCCCGCCGCAAACAACACCAGCGCGATGGCCAGGGCCACCCGAGGCGCCAGGCGTGCCGTGGCCACCAGGAAGACAGGGGCCAGGAAGGCGGTGGCCACCGAGTACACGGTGGTGGCCTGCCCCACGGCCCCGACGCCCACCCCAAAGGACTGCGCCATCGGCACCAGCAGACCGGCGGCCATGAACGCCGCGGTGCCGATGACCAGGTTCACCAATCCGAAGAGATGCAGCAGGCGGGGCAGCGGGGGGGTCAAGGTACAGGCGCGGTGGGCGAACGGCCCGCTCGGGACCGCGCGGGAGGTGAAGTCCAGGCCGGGCAAAGCAAAGGCCGGGCGCGCCCGGCCTCTGGCAGCATCGCAAGTGTGCGGTTCAGCCCCTGCCGTGCTTGGCGATGAGCACCTTGGCCGTGGACAGCAGTTGCGCGCCCTTGAAGCCGCGCTTGTCCATGTCGGCCACCCACTCGTCGTCGATCTGGCTGGACAGCTTGACGAACTCGTCGCGCTGCGCGGCTGTGAACTGATAGATGGTGTTGCCGCGGTCCACTGCAGTCTTGCGCCCGGCCGGGTCGTTGCTCTGCTGGGTCTTGCCCAGCCAGGCCGAGGCCGCCATCCCGGAATTGGCGTCGATCACGCGCTTCAGATCGGGTGCCAGCGAGTTGTACTTCGCGCTGTTCATCGCCATCACGAACGTGGTGGTGTACAGCGCGCCGCCCGTGTTGTCGAACTCGCTATGGAACTTGGTGAGTTCATGCACCTTGATCGACGGCACCACCTCCCAGGGGATGACGCAGGCATCGATGGTGCCCTTGGACAGGGCGTCGGTGATGGCCGGCAGCGGCATGCCCACGGGCGTGGCGCCCACGGCGCCCAGCATCTTGGTGACTTGCCGCGTGGGGCCGCGAACCTTCATGCCCCTGAGGTCACCCACGCTTCTGATGGGCTTGGTGGCCGAATGGAACATGCCCGGGCCGTGCACGTGCAGGGCGATCACATGGGTGTCCTTGAACTCGTCGGGCGCCTGGGTCTGCACGTACTCCCAGTAGGCCTTGGAGGTGGCCTCGGCGTTGTTCATCATGAAGGGCAGCTCGAAGGCCTCGACGCGAGGGAAGCGCCCGGCTGTGTTGCCCGGCAGCGTCCACACGATGTCCACCACCCCGTCGCGGGCCTGGTCGTACAACTGCACGGGCGTACCGCCGAGCTGCATGGCCGGGTAGCCCTCGAACTTGATGCGCCCGCCCGAATCCTTTTCCACCTTCTCCATCCAGGGCTTGTGCATGGTCAGCCAGACGTTGGACATCGGCGCCATGAAGGTGTGGAACTTCAGGGTCACGGCCTGCTGGGCCAGGCCCGACAGGTGCGGGGCACCCAGCACCGCCGCAGCCGCGGTGCCCTGGACGAATTGACGACGCTTCATGGAACAGTCTCCTTCGGAAGAACAAGCCAATGGGATGAGCGCACTGTAAGGACAGGATGGGACCAGGTAAACACGGTTTTCCCTGATGGCAGCGCGGGCGCTCAGTTGATGTACTTCACCAGAAACAGGGAAATTGGCGGGAAGAACAGCAGCAGCAAGGTGCGCAGGGTGTCACTGATCAGGAAGGGCATCACGCCACGGTAGCTCTCGGCTATGGGCACATCCTTCGCCAGGGAATTGACCACGTACACGTTCAGGCCCACGGGCGGGGCCAGCAGGCCGAAGCCCACCGTCATCAACACCATGATGCCGAACCAGATGGCCACGCTTTCCTTGGGCATGCCGAAATCCAGGCCCATGACCATGGGAAAGAAGATCGGGATGGTCAACAGGATCATGGACAACTCGTCCATGACCGAACCCAGCACCACATAGAACAGCAAGATGGCCCCCACCACCGCCAGCGGGGGCAGGCCCCAAGTCTGGACCACGGCTGCAAGCTGCCCCGGCACCTGTGTCAGGGCCAGGGCCGCGTTCATCAGGTCGGCCCCGAGGAAGATCATGAAGATCATGGCCGACGCCTCGGCCGTGGCGTAGAAGCAGTGCTTGAACTTGGCCCAGGTGATTTCGCGCTTGAGCAAGGCCGCGATGAAGGTGGCCGCAGCGCCCACCGCCGCTCCTTCAGTGGGGGTGAACTTGCCGGTGTAGATGCCTCCGAAGACGATCAGGAACACGATGGCGATGGGCCCCACGCCCCACAGCGCCGCCAGCGTCAGGCGCGGCACCTCATCGTGCTCGGGCGCCTGACCGGGAACGAGGCGCACGTACACGGCAATGGCCACCATGTAGCCCAGCATGGCGATGATGCCGGGCACCATGGCGGCGGCAAACAGCTTGGCGATGTTCTGCTCGGCCAGGATGGCGTAGATGACCAGCGGGACGCTGGGCGGAATCAGGATGCCCAGCGTGCCGCCGGCAGCCAGCGTGCCCGTGGCCAGGCGTCCGGAGTAGCCGTGGCGGCGCATCTCGGGCAGGGCCACTGACGTGATGGTGGCTGCGGTGGCCACCGACGATCCGCAGATGGCACCGAAGGCGGCGCAGGCCAGCACGCCGGCCATCGCCAGCCCGCCTCGAAAGCGTCCCATCACCGCTGCGGCAAAGCCGAACAGCGCCTTGCTGATGCCGCCCTGGGTGGCGAAATTTCCCATGAGGATGAACAGCGGGATCACGCTCAGGTCATAGCTGGCGAAGCGTGCGAAGGCCTGGGTGTTCAGGAAGCTGGCCAGGGGCAGCCAGCCGGCCTGCGTCACGTAGCCGACGACGCCAGCGGCAAACATCGCGACGGCGATGGGCGTGCGCAGCGCCATCAGCACCAGCATGACGGCGAAGATGGTCACGGTCAGGGCGATGGGACTCATGCCGTGACCTCCGTCTCCAGGCCGCCCAGGGCCTGCGTCAGTCCGATGAGCGCCGTGAGCACCAGCGGCGGCACCATGCACACGTACACGATCCAGTCCGGAAAGCCCAGCATCATGGAGCCGGAGCCGGAACTCCAGGCACTCAGGCCGCCGATGGCCGAACGCCAGGCCAGCAGGCCCATGCACACCGCCAGCACCAGGGCGCCCAGGCGGTCCAGGGCCCGGTTGGTGGCCTGCGAAGCCTTGGTGGTGAAGAAGTCCACGATGATGTTGCCCCGCCGCATCTGGCACCAGGGCATGAACAGCGCAATGGCCGCGCCAGCGGCCGAACCGGACAGCTCGAAGTCACCGACGATGGTCCAGCCGGTGGTGTTGCGGCCGATGAGGCTGACGCAGGTCATGAGCGTGATGCCGGTCAGCAGCATGCCCGCCAGGACCGCGCAGGTTCTGGCCAGGGCTTCAAGGATCTTCAAGACGGAGGTCTCCAGCGCAGGGGGTGAACGGATCGAACGAATGGCCTGAGGCCTCACAACCTTGCGAAATACTCGCGCCGGTCCCACTCGGCCTTGTCAGCCGCGGCCTCGTAGCGCGCCAGCTCGCTGGACTTGAGGTGGCCGTACCAGTCGACCACGTCCTGACCCAGGCCCTGGGCCATGGCGGGGTTGGCCTTCAGGGCGACCAGGGCTTGGCCCAGTGTCGCGGGCAGGGACAGGCCCTGGCCACCGTAGGGCGCCTGCGTGGCCTGCGGGGGCAGCAGCCCCTGCCGCAAGCCATCGAGCCCGGCGTGCACATGGCCGGCCATCGTGAGGTAGGGGTTGGCTGCGGGTTCACCCAGACGGTTCTCGATGCGCGTGCTTGTATCGGCAGCGCCCCCCACCACGCGCAGCAGGGCGCCGCGGTTGTCACGGCCCCACAGGACCGACTGCGGCGCGAGCGCATGCGGGCGGAAGCGGCCATAGGCGTTGACCGTGGGCACGCACAAGGCCGCCAGCGCCGGAGCATGGGCAAGCAGGCCTGCGAGCCAGTGGGCGCCCGTGGCGGACAGGGTGTGCAAGGCGTCCAGCACCGTGGTGCCGGGCGCGGGCTCATCGCGCGCAAAGACATTGCGGCCCGTGGCGAGGTCCACCAGCGAGTGGTGCAGGTGCCAGCCGCTGGACATGACATTCGGGAAGGGTGGCCGACACACGAAGCTTGCGAAATAGCCGGCACGGCGCAGTGCCTGACGCACGCCGTTGCGGAACAGCACCATGGCATCAGCCGCAGCCAGTGCGTCCATCACGTCGAAGACGGCTTCGAACTGGCTGGGCCCGAGTTCGATCTCCAGCGAGCGCAGCGGCAGGCCCAGGCCCTGGGCCGTGGCCTGCACGATGCGCAGGGCTTCGTCCGCCTGATCGCCCCACTCCTGACTCAGCAGGTGGTAGCCCGGGTGCAGCAGCTGCACAGCCGGAGGTTCGTGCGGCCACGCGGCCGTCATCGGGTCCAGACGGGCGTCGGTGATGCGGTAGACATGGAACTCCACCTCCAGCCCGCAGCGCAGCGCGTACCCGGCTTCGCCCAAGGTGTGCAGGGCACGCTGCAGGACGCGGCGCGTGTCGAAGGCCACGGGGTGCCCGTCGGCGAACCAGGCCTGGGCCTGCAAGGCGCCCGTGTCCGGCGCCCAGGGCAGGGTGTGGAAGCTCGCCGGGTCGGGCAGCAGCATCAGGTTGCCGGCAAACTCGAAGCCGGGCAACTGATGCCTCACCGCCGCGTCGAACACCGGCCAGGCGGTGCGGTCCGACGTGTCCTTCAGCAGCATGGTGCCCACCAGGCCCACGCCGTTGTCCAGCGCATCCCTCAAGGCCGGCAGCATCAGGGTCTTGCCGCGCATCACCCCGTGGGTGTCGCACCAGCCGATGCGCACGCGCTGGAGCTGGCGCGCCTGGGCCTCGCGCAGCACCTCCTGGACGGCGGCCTGGCGACCGGGGTCGCCACGGCCTTCCCGGCCCAGTGCAGCGCACCGGTCAGCGAAGGTCTTCATGGCCCCAGCGCGTCGGGGGAAACTGGCAGACGTTGAAAGGCATCCAGGCACTCTAAGGCCGTCGACACGCTGGCGCCATCGTGGCAACTACGGTGCCCGGGCCGTGTCGCAGAAAGCCCGTCCGCCGGCGACGGGTGCACCTGTCGCGCCTTTGTTTGCTCAGCATGATGACAATCAGACTAATGATACTTTGCACGCTTGCACATTTCGTGACCTGGGCCAGCCCCTCATGAACGATCTTCACGGCGACGGTGTCGCACCCCTGGAGGCCCAGCCGGGCCATCTGATCCGACGCCTGCAGCAGTTCGCCGTGGCCCTGTTCATGGAAGAGACCCGCGGCCTGGACTTGACGCCCGTGCAGTACGCGGCGCTGTCGGCCGCCCACCACCAGCCCGGCATGGACCAGCGCACGCTGGCCGCGGCCATCGGCTTTGACACGTCCACCACCGCAGGCGTGCTGGACCGCCTGGAAGGCCGCGGCCTCCTGCAGCGCGATGCTTCGCCGCAGGATCGCCGGGTGCGGCTGATCCGGCTCACACCCCTGGGCGCGGATATGCTGCAGCAGGTGACCCCGCGCATGCTGGCGGCCCAGGGCCGCATCCTCGATCCCCTGCCCGAGGCCCAGCGTCAGGTGTTCATGGCCCTGCTCGAACATCTGGTGCGGGCCCACCAGGCCGGCCCGACAGACACCGGCTGAACCTGTGCACCGGCAGGCAGCCCACGCAAGGAGATCCTGGCCATGAATCTGAGTTTTCTGGGCGCAGCCGACACGGTGACGGGCTCGCGTCACCTGGTGGACCTGGGTGGGCAGCGCATGCTGCTCGATTGCGGTCTTTACCAGGGCTTCAAGGTCTTCCGGGAGCGAAACTGGGAGCCGCCCCCGGCCCCGATGCGCTCTGCCGATGCCGTGGTGCTCAGCCATGCTCACCTGGACCACTGCGGATGGCTGCCCGTGCTGGTGAAGTCCGGGTTTGGCGGCCGCGTGATCGCCTCACCGGCCACGCGCGACCTGGCCGAGGTGCTGCTGCTGGACAGCGCCCACCTGCAGGAGGAGGACGCGCGGCGCGCCAACCGTTACGGCTACTCGCGCCACGACAAGGCCCTGCCCTTGTACACCCGCGCCGACGCCTTGAAGGCCATCGCCCGCATCGAGACGCTGGAGCCCGGCAAGACCTTGAAGCTCGGGGAGGTGACGATCAGTCTGAGCCCCATCGGTCACCTGCTGGGTGCCTGCGCGGTGAGCCTCAGCCACCGCCGGGAGCGGCTGGTGTTCTCAGGCGACGTCGGACGCCAGCAGGATCTGCTGATGCCCCCGCCACAACGCCTGACCCGCGCTGATGTGCTGCTGGTGGAATCGACCTACGGCAACCGCCGCCACCCGGTCGAGGACACCAGCGCCCGGCTGGCTGCGGTGATCCGCGACACGGTGGGCCGCGGAGGCTCCGTGCTGCTGCCCAGTTTTGCCGTGGGGCGCGCGCAGGCGCTGCTGCTGGTGCTGCAGCGGCTGAAGGCGGCCGGGTCCATACCCCGCGAGCTGCCGGTGTTCCTTGACAGCCCCATGGCCACGCAAGCCACCGCCTTGTACCGGCGCCACCATGCGCTCATGCGCATCGACGCCACCGAGGCCCGCAACCTGCTGCAGGGCGTTCGGGTCACCGCCACGCCGCAGGCGTCGATGCGCCTGTCGCAGCTGCGCTACCCCGCTGTGATCGTGTCGGCCAGCGGCATGGCCACGGGCGGCCGGGTGCTGCACCACCTCAAGGTCATGGCCCCCGAGGCGCGGCATCACATCGTGTTCGCCGGCTTCCAGGTGGCCGGCAGCCGCGGCGCGCGTCTGGTCGAAGGTGCTGCCGAGGTGAAGATCCACGGCCAGTATGTGCCCGTGCGCGCTTCGGTCTCCCATCTCGAGGGGTTCTCCGGCCACGCCGACAGCGACGAACTCATGGCCTGGCTGCGCGGCTTTCGCACGCCACCGCGCCGAACCTTCGTCGTGCACGGGGACCCGCAGGCCAGCGACGCGCTGCGGCTTCGCATCCAGGAAGAACTGGGCTGGGCCGTGCAGGTGGCCTCGCACGGGGCCAGCGTCCAGGTCTGAACACAGCAAGACGGCCCATTCGACACACGAACGTCGGGGCCGCAACAGACAGGCCGGCGCATGGCCAGCTTGTGCACAGCCCAGGCGGTGGGCTGGTCAAACTGCAGTCTTGTCAGCCGCCTTCTTTGCCACGTTCTTCGCCGGCTTCTTGGCCGGCTTCTTCGCCGTCTTCTTCGCCGGCTTCTTGGCCGCTTTCTTTTCAGCCATTTTGTTTTCGGCCTTCTTTTCGGCCTTCATGTCGGCCTTCTTCTCCGTGTTGGCCGCCGGTGCAGCGGCAGGCGCGGGCACAGTTGCGGGCGCGACGGACTTGGCAGGGGCCGCAGGCGTTGCCGGTGCCGCAGCCTGGGCGAAAGCGCCGGCGCTGAAAGCGACAGCGCCAAACACAGCGATGATGGACTTCATGGTGGACCCTCTGGAGTTGACCGCTCCGACGTGGAGCCGTCTGCATGTTCAACGCGCCGCGCTGGGTCGCGTTGGCCCCCTGAAGTGTCCCTCATGGGAGTGCCGGGCCCGCCCACCTGCGGCAAACGACACCGAAGTTACACAAACACACCCTGGCGCAACCACTTGGTGGCCACCCACTTCTCACCGGCCAGGACGGGCGCGCCACCGTGCAAGGTCTTGGTCACCGGGTGCGGGCGGTCGTAGCTGAAGAAGACGGCACTGCCGCGCACGGGCGCCACCTCCAGGCCGGCATCGGGAAAGACCGTGGCCCCGCCGCGCTCGGGCGTGTTCAGGTACATCACCAGCGTGCCCACGCGCTGTCCGCCGCGCTCCAGGATCCTGGGCGTGCCCGGTTGCTCGGGATCGAAGTAGTCGTTGTGCGGCTTGTACTGGGCGCCCGGCCCGTAGCGCAGGATCTGCAAGCCCTCGCCACGCTCCAGCGGCCAGTTCACCAAGGCGGCGATGCGGCGCTCGATACGGTCGATCAGCGGGGTCTCACCGCGCTCGAAGAACATGCCGTCACTGGTGCGCGCAGCGTGCACCTCGCTGTCGCCGGTGGCCGTGTCCACGGTCTCCGAGCGCGCCAGGCGCGGAGCTGCCTGCGCCATCAGGCCGTCGCACTCCTGGTCGGTAAGCAACCTGCCGAAGAGGACCACCCGCGGCAGACGCAGCGTCATCACCACCTCCACCGCATGCCCCTCCACCACGATGACGTTGGTACCCTCGTCGATGTTCGGCTCGGGCACGGTGGAGCCCCCTGGCACGGGCTGGCGCAGGGCGGCCAGATGGCCGCGCAGGGTCTGCTCCATGGCGTCCAGCGCCACGTCCTCGTGCCAGCCGCTGGCGACCATGGCCTTGACCACGTCCTCGGGCAGGCAGCCCGCCTCGGCCTGGGCGATGATCCAGCGGCGCAGCTCCGGCGTGATCTGCTGGACGGGGGTGGAGCGGGTGGTCGGCTGGGTGGTGGACATGTCGACTCCTTCGGCAAGGCCCGTGAATGCGGGGATCAATCCGACAAGCGCCGCCTGAAGACCAGGCGGTCATCGGTGCTGGCGTCGGCCTGCAGGGCGTAGCCCTCGGCGTCGAAGGCGCGCAGCGCCTGGGGCGTGCGGGCCCTGTGTTCGATGGCCCAGCGGCACATGAGCCCGCGAGCGCGTTTGGCGAAGAAGCTGATGGTCTTGTACCGGCCGCCCTTCCAGTCCTCGAACTGGCACTCCACCACCCGGGCCTGCAGCGCCGGGCGCAGCGCCACGCGGGCGTACTCCTGGGAGGCCAGGTTCACGACGATGGGGCTCTTGTCGCGCGCCAGTCGCTCATTCAGGTGCTCGGCGACGGTGTCGCCCCAGAAGGCGTAGAGGTCCTTGCCGCGAGGGGTGGCCAGCGCGGTGCCCAGCTCCAGGCGATAGGGCTGCAGGCGGTCCAGCGGGCGCAGCGCGCCGTACAGGCCCGAGAGGATGACCACATGCTCCTGGGCCCAGGCCAGGTCGGCCGTGGGCAAGGTGGCGGCGTCCAGGCCCTCGTACACATCGCCGTTGAAGGCCAGCACCGCAGGCTTGCTGTTGTCGGGCGTGGCCTCACGCTCCCAGACGGCATAGCGTCCCACGTTCAAGGCGGCCAGCGCTTGAGACAACTCCATCAGCGAGGCCACCTGCGCCGGCGTCTTGCGCCGCAGCACGCCGATCAGTTCGGCCGCCTCGCTGATGAACAGGGGATCGGTAGCCTTCTTCGCCACGACGGCCCGCACCGGGGTGTCGTAGTCCAGGGTCTTGGCGGGGGACAGCAGGAACAGCATGGCGCAGGCACGGCGAAACGATGAGGGTCGGGAGACTGCCGGAAGCCCGGGCAGCCCGTATCTAGCGATTGTGGCGCGGTGCGGCAGGCAGGGGTATCCAACGGTGACAGGCGGGCGTGTGCGCGGGAGGCGGCTCACCTGAAATCCCGGCTGCGCGTGGCCAGGCCCGCCAGCAGGGCGGTGTGGTCCTCCAGACGCCGGGCCACCAGGTGGCGCACTTCGCCCTCGCACTGCCACACGCCATAGACGGTGAGCAGGCGGCTGGCCAGCAACGGGCGTCGCTGCGCCTGGGCCACCGCCGGCCAGACGATGACGTTGACGTGGCCGGTCTCGTCCTCCAGCGTGACGAAGACCACGCCCTTGGCCGTCTCGGGCCGCTGGCGGTGCGTGACCAGGCCGCTGGCGCGTGCCAGCCGGCCGTGGGGATAGCCGCGCAGCACGGCCGCAGGCTGCACCTTGAAGCCGCGGAGCGTGGGCCGCAGCAGCCCCACCGGGTGGGCCTTGAGCGACAGGCCGGTGGCACGGTAGTCGGCCAGGGTGTCCAGGCGCAGCTCGGGTGTGTCCAGCGTGGCCTGGGCCTCGTGCGTGCGGGTGTCCTGCAACAGCACCGTGGCCCGGGTGTCCACACCCGCCACGGCCCAGGCGGCCTGGTGGCGGTGGCCGGTGATGCCGGCCAGCGCATCGCCCTGGGCCAGCAATTGCAGTTCCCGCGCGTCCAGGCCCGCGCGCCGCGCCAGGTCTTCGGGGCTGTCGAAGGACCGGAAACCCGGCTCGCCGGGCCGGCCGCCACGCGCCTGCTCGATGCGCCGGGCCGCGGCCTCGGGCAGCCCCAGCAGCCGGCTCAGGCCCAGGCGCACGGGCAGCAGGCCGGGCGCGGCCGGCACGTCTTCGATCCTGACCCCCTCTCCTTGCGCCAGGGCCTGTCCCAAGCCTTGTACCAAGCCCCGCTCCAGCGTGGTCTCCCACACACTGCAATGCACATCCACCGGCAGGACCTGCACGCCGTGGGACTGGGCGTCGCGCACCAGTTGCGCGGGGGCGTAGAAACCCATGGGCTGGCTGTTGAGCAGCGCGGCCAGGAAGGCATCCGGGTGGTGGCACTTGATCCAGGCGCTGGCGTAGACCAGCAGCGCGAAGCTGGCGGCGTGGCTCTCCGGAAAGCCGTACTCGCCAAAGCCTTCGATCTGCCGGAAGATGGCCTCGGCATAGTCCTGCGAGTAGCCCTTGGCCACCATGCGGCCCACCAGGCGTTCATGGAAGGGCCCGAGCCCGCCCTTGCGTTTCCAGGCGGCCATGGCGCGGCGCAGCTGGTCGGCCTCGCCGGGGGTGAAGTCGGCTGCCAGGATGGCCAGTTGCATCACCTGCTCCTGGAAGATAGGCACGCCCAGCGTGCGCTGCAGCGCCTGGCGCACCTCGTCGCTGGGGTAGGTGACGGGTTCCTCGCCGTTGCGCCGCCGCAGGTAGGGGTGGACCATGCCGCCCTGGATGGGCCCGGGCCGCACGATGGCCACCTCGATGACGAGGTCGTAAAGAGTCTGCGGCTTCAGGCGCGGCAGCATGCTCATCTGCGCGCGGCTCTCCACCTGGAACACGCCCACGCTGTCGCCGCGCGAGAGCATGGCGTAGGTGGCCGCGTCCTCGGGCGGGATGTCCTGCAGACGGAAGGCCGGCAGCGCACAAGCTGACGGCTGCGCCCCCGGCAGCGGCGGCTGTGGCGGCTTTGGCGGCGGCGCCACCATGCCCTGCTTGAACGCCACCAGCGTCAACGCCCGGCGCAGCGCACTCAGCATGCCCAGGGCCAGGATGTCCACCTTGATCAGGCCCAGGGCGTCGAGGTCGTCCTTGTCCCACTGGATGACGCTGCGGCCCTCCATCGCCGCGTTCTCCACCGGCACCAGTTGAGACAGGTCGGCGCGCGCGATGACGAAGCCGCCCGGGTGCTGGCTCAAGTGCCGCGGAAAGCCGATCAGCGCCTCGGTGAGTTCCAGCCACAGCCGACACAGCGGGGTGTCGGGGTCGAAGCCGTTCTCGCGCAGGCGCTCGGGGTCCAGGCGGCGGCCCGCGGGCGTGCCGCGGTCCACGATCCAGGACATGGACTTGGCCACCGCGTCGATGCGGTCCAGGTCCAGGCCCAGCGCGCGGCCCACGTCGCGCAAGGCCGAGCGCGGCCGGTAGCTGATGACCACGCCGGTGAGCGCGGCGCGGTGGCGGCCGTACTTGCGGTACAGGTACTGGATGACCTCCTCGCGGCGCTGGTGCTCGAAATCGATGTCGATGTCCGGCGGCTCGTTGCGCTCGGCGCTGATGAAGCGCTCGAACAGCACGCTCATGCGCGCCGGGTCCACCTCGGTGACGTGCAGGCAGTAGCACACGGCCGAGTTCGCCGCACTGCCCCGGCCCTGGCACAGGATGCCCTGCGCCCGCGCCCAGGTGGCGATGTCGGCCACCGTCAGAAAGTAGGGTTCGTACTTCAGTTGCGCGATCAAGGCCAGCTCGTGCTCCAGCGTGGCGCGCACCGAAGGCGGCACGCCGCCAGGAAAGCGCCGCAGCGCCCCTTCTTCGGTCAGCACGTGCAGCCAGCTCGTGGGGGTGTGGCCCGCAGGCACGATCTCCTGCGGGTACTCGTAACGCAGCTCGTCCAGGGAGAAGGCGCACTGCCCCGCCAGCGTCACCGTGGCGGCCAGCACCTCGGGCGGGTACAGCGCGGTGAGGCGGGCGAGTGAGCGCAGGTGGGCCTCGGCGTTGGGCTCCAGCCCGTAGCCGCAGGCGGCCACGGGCTGACGCAAGCGCGTGGCGGTGAGCACGTCCTGCAGCGGCTTGCGCGAGCGGGCGTGCATGAGCACATCGCCCGCGGCCACCACCGCCAGGCCGGTGGCCTGCGCCACCCGGGCCACGGTGTCCTGCAGCAGGTCGTCATGCGGGCCGAGCAGCCGCTCCAGCGCGATGAACGCGCGCTCCGGGCCGAACCAGGTCTTGAGCCACATGGCGTGGGCGAACACGGTCTCGAAGGGCTGCAGCGGGTGCGGCACCAGCAGCGCGGCGCAGCCCGGCAGGCCGGCCAGCATGGGCGCGCTGGGGGCCTTGCCCTCGAGGTCGGCCGCATGCGCCAGATAGGCGCCCTTGCCAGCACGCCGGCGCGCCAGCGTGATCCAGTGCGACAGGTTGCCGTAGCCGCGGCGCGACTGCGCCAGCAGCACCAGGCGCGGCCCACCGCACGTACCTGCAGGGTCTTCGGGCTGCGGGCAGACACGCTCCGGCCCGTAAACGGCCACGGGCAGGACCTTGTCCGATGACATCGAAGCATCCGCGGTCGCTTGGGCGAGTGCTTGAACCTGGGCCTGGGACTGAGGCGCCGACAGCCGTATTTGCGCACCCACGATGAGATGCAGCCCGACGCGCTTGGCTTCGAGGTGCGCCCGCACCACACCCGCCAACGAGCACTCGTCAGTGATCGCTAGCGCGGCATAGCCCAGGGCGTGGGCGCGCTGCACCAGCTCTTCCGGGTGCGAGGCCCCGGTGAGGAAGCTGAAATTGCTGCGGCAGTGCAGCTCGGCGTAGGCGGCAGGCATGGGGGCGATGGGTGTTGGGGCGCCCTAGAATACTGTTTTTTCATACAGTCTTCAGGTGCAATCCTCTTCCCCTGCAAACGCCTCGTCAAAGACGCCCCACGCCCTGCGGGCCCCGCCCACACCGCGACCAGGCGGGCAAACCCGGCGGGCTGACGTTATGCTCCCGCCCCCACCGCCATGGCCAGCATCCACATCACCGACATCGAAAGCGCCATCAACCACTGGCGTGACCGCTCACCCTCCGCAGACGGGGTGACGGCCTGCGCCGAGGTGCGCGCCCTGGCCGAGGTGTACGCGCTGCTGGTGTACTACCGCGAGACCGAGTGCGACGAGGCCACCATGCCGGCCAAGGCGCGCAAGGCCTGGCTGCAGTGGTACGCCACCACGCCCGACGCCCCCTGCATCGCCATCTGCTCCACCAGCCAGGGCGACGCGGAATGCAAGGGCTGCGGCCGCACCTTCGACGAGGTGCAGCACTGGACCGCCTTCAGCCCCGGGCAGAAGCGCGCCGTGTGGCGCCGCATCGTCCAGGAAAACCGCGCCTGGCGCTTCAACCGCTATGCCGAGCGCGCCCAGCAGGCCACCGGCATCGACCACCCGGCGCCCCAGACGCTGGAATCCCAGCCCACGCCGGAGAAGGCTTGAACGCCGGGTTGAACGACCCCCAGGACAAGCGCCCGGGCACGAACCCGAACCAGGGCCTGAACCACGGCTCGCTGGCCGACAGCGCACGGCGCATCGCCACCCTGGCCTGGCCGGTGCTGATCGGCCAGTTGTCCGTGCTGGCCTTCAGCACCGTGGACACGCTGCTGGTGGCCCGCTACGCCGCGGTGGACCTGGCGGCGCTGGCCATCGGCGGTTCGGCCTACATCACCGTGTTCATCGGCTTCATGGGCGTGGTGATGGCCATCAGCCCCATCGTGGGCCAGCTCTTCGGCGCGGGCCAGCATGCCCAGGCGGGCCGACAGGCGCACCAGGCCGTGTGGGTGGCCCTGGGGCTGTCGGTGGCGGGCAGTCTCCTGCTGGCCTTTCCCTACCCCTTCCTGGCGATGTCGCAGGCCACGCCCGAGGTGGCGGAAAAGGTGCGCGGCTACCTGCTGGTGCTGGCCTTCTCGCTGCCGGCCTCGCTGCTGTTCACCGTGTACCGCGGCTTCAACACCGCGCTGTCGCGCCCCAAGGCGGTGATGCTGATCCAGCTGACGGGCCTGGCACTGAAGGTGCCGCTGTCGGTGGCCCTGGTGTGGGGCGTGCCGGCGCTGGGCCTCCCGCCGCTGGGGGTGCTGGGTTGCGCCATCGCCACGTGCCTGGCGATGTGGACGCAGGCAGTGATCGCCTGGGAGGTGCTGCGACGAGACCCGTTCTACGCCCCCTTCGAGCTGCACAACCGGGGCCTGGACGCGCCCGAGCGCAAATCGCTGGGGGCGCACCTGCGCCTGGGCCTGCCCATGGGCGCGGCCATCCTGATCGAGGTCAGCGGCTTCAGCTTCATGGCGATCTTCATCGCCCGGCTGGGCACCACCCCCGTGGCCGGCCACCAGATCGCGGTGAACCTGGTGACGCTGATGTTCATGGTGCCCCTGGCCATCGCCAGCGCCTGCACCACGCTGGTATCGCAGCGGGTGGGCGCGCGGGATGCGGCCGGCGCGCAGCGCCTGGCCTGGCACGGGTTGGCACTGGGCTGCGCGGTGGCTGCGCTGCTGGGTGGCGCGGTGTCGGTGTTCGATGTCGCCATCGTCGGCCTGTACACGCAGGACGCGGTGGTGGCCGCGGCGGCACTGCCGCTCATCGCCTGGGTGGCGCTGTTCCACTTCGTCGACGCGGCGCAGACGGTGGCGGCTTTCGTGCTGCGCGCCTGGCGCATCGCCACCGTGCCGCTGGTGGTGTACGCCCTGGCCTTGTGGGGCATCGGGCTGGGCGGTGGCTTCGTGCTGGCCTTCAACCTCACGGGCGAGGTCCCTGCGTCGCTGCAGGGCGCCCGGGGCTTCTGGGTGACCGCCACCGCCGGCCTGGTGGTGGCTGCGGTGGCGCTGTGCGGCTACCTGGCCTGGGTGCTGCGCCGGATGTCACGCGAAGCCCGCGTCACACCGGGCGTCACATCGGCAGCGTCAGGCTGAAGCAACTGCCGCCGCCTTCGCGCGGCTCGCAACGCACCTGCCCCCCGTGGCGCGTGGCGATCTGCCGCACCAGCGACAGACCCAGGCCCACGCCGCCCTCGTGCTCGGCGTGGCCGGGCAGACGCAGGAAGGGTTCGAAGATGCGCTCACGCCAGGCCTCGGGCACACCCGGCCCGCGGTCGCATACGCGAAGTTGGACTTGGCCCGCCGGGATCGACTGACTCGAATCAACCGAATGGCCTGGATGGCCCGGATGACCCGGATGGCCTGCCAAAGCGACAGGCCGCACCACGACCTGCACCTCGTCGCCGGCGTAACGGCGCGCGTTCTCCAGCAGGTTGCGCACCGCGCGGCGCAGCAGCCGCTCGTCACCCCGGACGACGAGGCTGGGGCCTGCGCCCTCCGGGGCACCGCCCTGCTCCAGGCCCTGGGCTTCGACCGTGGCCTGCACGCGGGCGGCCTCCTCGGCGGCCAGCGCGAGCAGGTCCACCGGCTCTTTCTGCAACGCGTCCTGCGCGGCATCCAGCCGGCTGGCCAGCAGCACCTCTTCGACCAGCGCGTCCAGTTCCGCGATGTTGGCGTGGATCTCATGGCGCAGCCGTTCGCGTTGGGCCGGGGCAGCGTCCTCCAGCATCGAGACCGCCATCTTCAGGCGCGCCAGCGGCGAGCGCAGTTCGTGGCTGGCATTGCCCAGCAGGCTCTGGTGGGCACGCACCAGCGTCTCCACGCGGGCCGCCGCCCGGTTGAAGCTGGCGGCCACTGCGGCCACCTCGTCGCGGCCGTCCTCGGCCACGCGCTGGTGCAGCGCGCCGGCCCCAAACGCCTCCATGCCCTGCTTCAGGGCCTCCAGGCGGCGCGTCAGGCGGCGCACCACAGGCCAAGCCCCCGCGGCCACGGCCAGGAACAACAGCACCACCAACGCCAGCACGACCGCGCCTTCGGACAAGGCGCCCAGGCCCGGCAGCCCCGGCAAACCGGGCAGACCGAAGATGCGGGGCGCCTCCCACCAAGGGCTGGGCGGAGGGCCTTCGCGACCCAGACCGGTCCGCTCCCCCAGCGGCCCGCCGGGGCGCCGCATGCCCCCGAAGCGGGCGATCCACAGGGTGCGGCCATCATCCAGCCGCACCGGCAGCCCCCGGCGCGCGATGGGCACCCCTTCCGCCTCGCGCCGCGCCCAGGACTCCGACACACCGATGCGCTGACCCGCCGCGTCGTCCAGGGCCAGCGGCAGCCGCAGGCGCTGCGACCACTCGGACAAGGCCGCCACCTGCTGCTCGGGGGGTGCATGGGCGGGGGGGAGCGAGCGTTCCAGCAAGTCGGCCCAGGCTTCGGCACGGCTGTGGGCTGCGGCCTCGAAACGCTCACGCTCCTGCGCCATGTGGCGTTGCACCAGCCAACCCGAAGCCAGCGC
Source organism: Rubrivivax sp. (assembly GCA_046087245.1). GTDB lineage: Bacteria > Pseudomonadota > Gammaproteobacteria > Burkholderiales > Burkholderiaceae_C > Rubrivivax. The sequence continues at coordinate 2,927 of JBJTZN010000185.1, read as the reverse complement.
GAACAGGCTCAGCGCCGCGAGCACGGTAAGCCAGATGCGCAGGTACAGGGACCTCATGGGCAGGCTGCCCGCGCCCGGCTAGACATCGGCCTGGTCCTGCTTGCGCGCAAATACATACCCCGTGCCGCGCACGGTGAGCACGCGCCGCGGCTGGCGCGGATCGTCCTCGATCACGGCCCGGATGCGCGAGATGTGCACATCGATGCTGCGGTCGAAGGCGTCCAAGGGGTGGCCCTTGAGCGCATCCATGATCTGGTCACGTGTGAGCACGCGGCCGGCGGCCTGGGCCAGCACCACGAGCAGGTCGAACTGGTGGGCCGTCAGGTCGCAGGGCTGGCCGGCCAGCCGGGCCTGGCGGGCGGCCAGGTCGATGACCAGGCGGCCGAATTCGAGCTGGTCCTCGGCCGAGGCCTCGGGCGCCGAGCGGCGCAGCAAGGCCTTCAGGCGCGCCAGCAGTTCGCGCGGCTCGAAGGGCTTGGGAAGGTAGTCGCCGGCGCCGATCTCCAGGCCGACGATGCGGTCCATGGGCTCGCCGCGGGCCGTCAGCATCAGCAGCGGCAGGCGGCGGGTGCGCGGCTCGGCACGCAGTTCCCGCGTCAGCTCCAGCCCGTCGCCATCGGGCAGCATCAGGTCCAGCAGCAGCGCGTCGTAGCTGCCGTGGCGCAGCAGGTCGCGCCCGGCCTTGAGCGAGCCGGCACTGTCCACTTCGAAGCCGTGTCCGCGCAGGTAGTCCCCCACCAGGGTGGTCAGGCGGGCATCGTCGTCAATCAGCAGCAGGTGTTGAGGCATGGCACGGGACTCTTGCGGCAGGCGCGATGTTCGCAGACCCGAGCCGGTTTGCTGGCCTGCCCCACGCAAAAGAGCCCCGGCAGCGGACCGCCGGGGCCAAGACCCCCGTCAGGGGGCTCGAGGAGGAAGGGTTGCAGGCCTCCAGCGGATGAATGCCCAGGATCGGTGTCAGGTCCCGAGTCGGCGCGCCCGGGCCTTGCCTCGTCAGGACTTGGGCGCCTCCAGCGCCCGACGCTCACGATGGTGACGCTCCATCATGTCGCGCCGCTGGCTCATGCGCTCGGCCAGTTGCTTGCGTTGCTCAGGCGTCAGCACCTTCGCCGCATCCACCATGGCCTGCAAGCGCCGCTTGCTGGCCTGGTCGTGCTGGGCCAGCATCTTCTGCCGCACCTGCTCCACGGCATTCGCGTCGATGGTGGGCTGGGCCATGGTCTGCATGAGCTGACCCCGCAGGGCCTTGCCGGCCTCGCGCTGGGCCTGCAGGTCGGTGCGGGCACCTTCCATGATCTTCTGGATCTGGGCGCGCTGTTCCGGCGTGGCCTTGACGGCATCCAGCATGCGGCCGGACCATTTCATGTCCATGCCGCCACCGTGGTGGCCGTGGGGGCCGTAATCACCGCCCATCATCGCGTGGCGGGGCGCGCCCGCACCGCCGGGGCCGCCGGGGCCACCGGGGAACAGGGGCTGGGCCTGCACGGCCAGGGCCGACAGCGCGGCGCCGCCCACCAGCAGGCTGGACAGGAGAAGGCGCAACAGGGGCCCGGAGACAGGGCGTGAGACAGGGGGTGAGGCAGGTCGGGCTGGAAAGGACTTGAGGTTCACGGTGGTTCCTTCAGGAGAGGTGGCGATGAAGGGATGTTGCGCGCCTTGCGTGTCGGCTCCTTGCGCCCGCGGTAAAGATGTGTGAACGCCAGCCCCCGGGGCATGGGCAGAATCGAGCCATGGACGAGAGCCTGGACTGCGCGGTGGTGGGCGCGGGCGTGGTGGGCCTGGCGGTGGCGCGTGCGCTGGCCCAGGCCGGGCGCGAGGTGGTGGTGCTGGAGGCGGCCGAGGGCATAGGCACCGAGACCAGTTCGCGCAACAGCGAGGTCATCCACGCCGGGATCTACTACCCCAAGGGTTCGCTCAAGGCCCGGCTGTGCGTGCAGGGCAAGCACGCGCTGTACGCCTACTGCGCCGAGCGCGGCGTGCCGCACCGGCGCTGCGGCAAGCTGATCGTCGCCACCGAGGCGGCCCAACTCGCCACGCTGGACGAGATCCGCGCCAAGGCCGCCGCCAACGGCGTGGACGACCTCACCCCTCTCAGCCGCCAGGAGGCGCAGGCCCTGGAGCCCGAAATCGAATGCGTGGGCGCCCTGCTCTCACCTTCCACCGGCATCATCGATTCGCACGCCTTCATGCTGGCGCTGCAGGGCGATGCCGAGCACGCCGGTGCAGTCTTCGCCTTCCACTCCCGCGTGGCCCGGGCCCGGGTGGTGGAGGGCGGCTTCGAGATCGAGGTGCAGACCTTGGCGCCCACCGAGCCCGGCGACCCGCCTGCACCGTCCGAGCCCTCGTCCGTCACCACCTGGCACGCCCGTACCCTCGTCAACGCCGCCGGCCTGCACGCCCCCGACATGGCCGCCCGCATCGAAGGCCTGGACGCCCGCCACGTGCCGCGCGCCCACTACGCCCGCGGCCACTACTTCACGCTGGCGGGCCGGCCGCGCTTCCAGCGCCTGGTCTACCCCGTGCCGCAGCCCGGCGGGCTGGGCGTGCACCTGACGCTGGACCTGCAGGGCCAGGCCCGCTTCGGACCGGACGTGCAGTGGGTGGATGCGATCGACTACACCGTGGACCCGAAACGCGCCGACGCCTTCTACGCCGAGGTGCGACGCTACTGGCCCGCCCTGCCCGACAACGCCCTGCAACCCGGCTATGCCGGCATCCGCCCCAAGCTGGCCGGGCCCGAGGCCCCCAACCTGGACTTCCGCATCGACGGCCCGGCCTATTGATAGTTCCTAAAATAATGACAACTGATTGGCTGCTGATGCGTTGTATGGATACTTGTTGGGTATCGGGTGCAGCAGATGGCAGCAAAGCGGTTGGACGAGGCGGTTCGCAAGCGGGTGCAGGCTGGACGAATGTTGTTGGCTGGC